>JAJZXF010000059.1 GCA_021802485.1 Actinomycetes bacterium
GACGCTCGTCATGTCGCTGAAGACAATCTCCTCCCTGCGGGTGCGCCAACAGCACTGGCCGGAGGTCACCCGTGCCCTGTGGGGAGAGCACTTCTGGTCCCCCTCGTACTGCGTCGTTTCGGCAGGTAGGGCACCACTCGAGATCATCAAGTCCTACATCGAGAACCAGCAGTCCCCGAACCGAGTAGGTCGGCCTCCGAAGGGGAAGCGGCCGCAACCCCCTCCCTTGCGGAAGGGGGTTGCGGCCGCGCATAGCTCAAATGGTGCCAGCACAGACCTGCTCGACTTAGAGCGAGCCGCGTCCATGTGGCCGGCGTTCGCACCTCACCTCCAAGAAGCCGGAGGGCTGGCGAGGCCGAGTAGTACCAAGCACCGAGGCCGACCTCGCCGTTCGCGACGATCAGCGGCGCGCATCACGGCCCGTCACACCCAACGCAGTCGTGGTGCGACAGAGGTGTTCGGCGGCATTCCGGTACCGGACCAGGCCACCACAGCTACATCGGTGGCGGCATGAACAACATGCCCCGGAAACCAGGCGCTCCCTACGGCCTGCCAGCATTATCGGCAGGAGACAGGGCGTCAACACGGAATCCTGGCCCTTTAGGGCCAGGAGGCTCAAATTCACCACTGCGGGGCTTGCCATGGCTATAGCTTGTCCCTGAGGGACGGCTTTGCCGTCCCGGCAACCTCAGCGCACCACCGAGCGGCGCTGAAGGGGGCTGGGGGGAGGGCCTGCCCCCCCACTAAATGGCTGGTGCAGGGAGTCGGTCAAAGTATCGCGGCGTAACTACATGACAGGCGCTTCGTCTGGCCCCGGATCCGCCGCCGATCAATGGAGGTCGGCGCTCATTTGCTCATCTGAACGGTGGCACTGCCCCGAGAAGCAACCGGCGGCGAATAACAATGCGCAAGCGATTCGACAAGCTCGCGCAGCTTGATCCGCGAAGCACTAGCGGTGAGTCCCTCAGGTCCTCCAGCACTCCCTCCTGGAGCCAGATAGAGCGTTTCTACCGCTTCTTCCGAAGCGCCTACCACGGTGGTGAGAAATCTCCTAAGACCTGACAGGATGCGACCCGCACGGCAATGTAATGTCGTGAGATGATCCACATGCACTGAGAACAGGCCCGGCGTCGCTCTTGGCGAGAGCTCACCGTGCCGACCACGCGCTCATCCACGAAGCGGCTTGGGAGGCCTGCATCGCGGCCTTCCCTTCATCGGCTCCAAGCGTCCGCGTGAGCAGCCACGATAACTTTCGTGATTTGGAATTCCACCGCGACCGTGACAAGGTAGCTACAAATGCCGTCCGCCGCGTTCGGTTCAGAATCTTCTCTCGCTACACCAACCTTGAGACCATCCTTCGACGTCACCACATATGCTTCGTTGTTGGAGCAGATCGCAGCGGACCAGCCGGTTGACCCCCGCACGACCAAGCTGGTCGATGCCGCGATCGCGGTGTGGACACGTCCTGGGTTCGACACATTTGTCTCGCTTCCCCACCTGCGCTTCGAACCGTTCGATTACCAGATGAATGCAGCTGGGGCCGTGCTGAGGCGAATGCACGGACGCGCGATATTGGCCGACGAGGTCGGCTTGGGCAAGACCATCGAAGCTGGCCTTGTGATGAGCGAGCTACGCATGCGTGGTTTGGCAGGCAAGATACTCGTCTTGGCACCCGCTGGCCTTGTGGAGCAGTGGAGAGAGGAGCTGGATCGCAAGTTCGCTCTGCCATCGGAGTTCGTGAGCGCAAAGGCGACGAGGACAGACGGCTGGGATAATGGGAGCTCCGGCGATCGGCCGATTCTCCTTGCGTCGTTAGCCACCGCACGTAGGCCACCACTGCGCGACTCCCTGGCCGGTATCGACTGGGACCTTGTGATCGTGGACGAGGCCCACCGCCTGAAGAACCCTTCAACTGCTTCGTCGAAACTGGTCCGATCGCTGCGGACGCGTCATCTGCTCCTACTGACTGCAACCCCGGTTGAGAACCGGTTGAGTGACCTGTTCAACTTGACGAGCCTCGTGGCGCCAGGATTGCTCGGCACAGCGCGCGACTTCCGATCCCGGCACGGCTCGCATGCCGTTGGAGAAGCGGCGCGCGATATCGCTGGACTCCGCACTCGCGTGAGCGAGGTGATGGTGCGACATCGCCGCAGCGATGTCGCACTCATGCTGCCACGTCGCTTGGCGGAGACCAAGCTGGTGAAGCCGGTGGACGCAGAAGCTGAGCTTTACCGGCATGTCGCCAATCGCGTTCGCGAAGAAGGGCACGCAGCCACGCCAGCAAAGGCGATGGCCCTGCGATCCGCCTTGCGCCTTGCTGGATCTAGCCCAGCAGCACTCCAAGCAACGTTGGACAAGCTGGGCTGGAGTGACCTCCATCCAATGTGTAATGCAGTAGAGCGTTGGGAAAAGGCCGCTGTTCTCTTGGAGGTGATCAGGCGTCGTTTCAAGAGCGGGGAAAAGGTTGCGGTTTTCACCGCATTCCGCAATACGCAGCAGGCTCTCCTCGATCTGCTAGCCGCGTCGGGGGTAAAGGCTGCTGTATACCACGGTGGCTTGAGCCGCAGGCAGAAGGAGGAGGCGATCACTGCATTTCGGGACTCGATGGACGTGCTCGTGACAACCGAGGCTGCTGGGGAGGGGAGAAACCTGCAGTTCTGCCACGTAATCGTGAACTTCGATCTGCCATGGAACCCGATGCAGATCGAGCAGCGCCTGGGGCGGATCCACCGGATCGGCCAATCCCATGACGTCGTGGTGGTCAACCTGGTTGGGCGCGGCACGATCGAGGAGCACATCTTCTCAGTGCTCCAGGCAAAGATAAACCTCTTCGAGTTGGTGGTAGGGGAGCTTGACATGATTCTCGGCCGGGTGGACGATGATTTTGACTTCGAGCATTCGGTGTTCGAGGCACACGTGTCGAGCGCGGATGACGTGGAGTTTGCAGCCCGCCTTGAGAAACTTGGAAATGAGATCGCAGATGCGCGCCGGAACTACTCGTTGAGTAGGGAGCGCAATGACGCTCTGATCGGCGACCCGCAGGATCGATCCAATGGCAGCTGAGGTCCGCGGCGGAGTCGCGCATTCCGAGCCTGCGCTGCAGTTCTGGCTCGATTACGTGGAATCCCAGGGGGCAGTGACCGAAAACACCCGCGACTCGGTCTTGACGCTCCTTCCCCCTGTGCTCCAGGAACGCTTCCACCTTCCCGAGGAACTCTTGGTCACCTCCGATGCCGACGTCGCGCGAGAGGACGGCGCTCTCCTCATAATCCCCGGCCAGGCAGTAGTGGACTCAGCTGCGTCAACGGTGTTGGACAGCGGCGACGTCGGAGTGATGCACCAACCATGGCCCAACGCGAAGCAACCCGCGCGCGAATCGCTTCAAGAAGCAGCACGCGCCCAAGTCGCGGTCGATCACGGCCGGATCGACTTGGACGGTCAGCCGACGCCAATGTACCTTCCGGTTCTCAGACTAGGGGCAGTGGTGCAGTACTCGATCTCGATCGAGAGCCGTTTTCAGGAAACCGCAGAGGCATGGGTGGATGCCCGCACCGGCATCCCGCTCGGTCGGGAGCTCCAACGAGTGGTTTCAACCCGCGCGGCACCCCCGGGGCCGGGAACAGCGCACCCGCGAATGGCGAGTAACCTCGAGAGGGCCCTGCAAGGAGCGCTCCGGGCGTTAGACGAAAGCGCAGCCCTTCGACGGTCCGAGCTCGAGCAGCAAGCACGCTCTGGTCGTGACGACGAGCTCGCACGGGTGACTGCCTACTATGAGGCTGCGCTCGCATCCATTGCCAGCAGGCGAGCTAGCGCCGCGCCCGAACGACACAATCTCTACGACGCACAAGCCGCCGCGACACGAGATGAGCGCACGCGCCGTCTTGCCGAGACGCACGAGAAGTTCACCGCTGTCCACGAGATCCGCCCATTCCGACTCCACATCATTGAGGTGCCCGTGCTGGTAGTGCCGGTGCTTGTCCGCCGGGGCCATCGAGAGTTCAGGCATGCCTTGGAGTGGTGGCTTCCAGGGTCAGCGTTCGCGATGAACCGCTGCCCGAAGTGCGGCTCTAGTGCGACGCTTCTTGCTGGCCGTGACGAGCTCGGCTGCCAGTCCTGCATCGGGCATCATGAACCTACGCGTCATGAACTTGTGCATCCCGACGATCCCGCCGATCCCGAACCGAAAGCTCGCTCCGATGTGGTCAACCCCGATGCGATTGCGACCCCGGCGCCCGTGCCGACTACTGCACCTGCGGGCAATGCGACGTCGGGAACAGGAGCGCTCGATCCGCGAGCGTGGGCTCGCCTGAAACTCGAGGCGCCGGAGATCGGCAAAAGACTTGCAGTTTCCTTCTGGAGATCCGCTGCCTCCCTGGAACGATGGCCCCGGCTCTCCACGGTCCCGCATTCGCCACTAGAGGCGACCTACCGGCTCTTTGGGCCCGAGGGGCCACTACGGGTCGTCGGCGTCCCGCCAGGGCATCCGGTGAGATGGCTGAGCGAGATGACGACACTCGGTGCACCTGGAGAGGCTGTGACATCCGGAACACTCCAACTACCCAGGATCAAGCTGCCCTATTCACTCCGTTGGCGCTTTATCGCAAGCAAGCCCGCTATCTCGGAGGTACTCCCTTTCCTGGATGCGGTAGGAACCCACCTCCCGCCACGTGGGCGCATCCATCGGGAAGCCGCGAGTTTGCTCGCAGAGGGCACGCCGATACCTGACCTGATGGGTGAAGTAGAAGCAGAGCTCTGGAACACACTCGATCGGTACGGCTTGGCCTTCGTCATACGCTGCCTGTCTGCCTTCTGGCGAGTGCAAGGCAAGCGCGAATTGAGGGGAGTCGATCCGCCGGTTCTCGCAGCCGCGATCAGCGTCGCCTGCGGTCGACGTTCTGGGCTACGCACGAGCACTCGAGGTGCAGCAGGCCAGCACGACGTGCCAGAAGCTTCGGTCACAAGCGTCACCGAAATCGTCGAAAACCTCCTCGGTGCGCTGGGACAACGCCTTTGGTAGCCACCTTTGACGGTTGGCACAGCAGCCAGACCCGCCAACCGCCAAAGCAGCATTACCCCTTTCGCCACAGGAAAGCCCGCACATGAGCGCAGCATACGACCAGCCAAGACACGACGGGCCTCGACAGCGCAGTGAGGCAATAACTCATGCCCGCTGGAAAGTTCCCCCGCGACTCGCTGGCGATGCCAGCGACATCCGCGGCACGGACCTCGACAACAAGCCCATCGTGGTGCGTATCCGCGGCATGGCTCCAGATTCTCTCCTGCTGTTTCTGTCGAGCGACTGTCTTGCTTGCTCGGGCATCTGGCACGATCTTCGGACGCGCTTACATACGATCCCGAATCCCGCAGCTCGTACGGTAATCGTCACTAGGGGTCCCGACTCGGAGAACCTCGCGCGTCTACAGGCGCTCGCGCCACCAGGCATCACACTCGTTATGTCCACCGCAGCCTGGCACGACTACCAGATCCCCGCAGTCCCGTACTTCATTCATCTGGCCGGATACTCGAGCGCTGTCATCAGCGAGGGCGTTCCCACCAAGACTGCCGACGTTGCCAGCGCAACGAACCAAGCGGATAGGCTGGGCCCCATATGAGCGCATCGGACACCAGCGATTCGAGTACTTGGGACAAGCGTTATGCCAGCAGCGAACTTGTCTGGTCGGAAGGTCCAAACCAGCTGGTCTCGGAGCTGGTCTCACCACTTGAACCTGGGCGTGCGATAGATCTCGGCACAGGCGAGGGGCGAAACGCTATCTGGCTCGCGACAAACGGTTGGAAGGTAACCGGCGTCGACTTCTCCAGCGCAGGCCTCGAAAAGGCGCGCCAACTCGCAAGCAAGCGCGGAGTGGACGTCACCTGGGTCGTCGCAGACCTGACGGGCGACTTCATGCCCGAGGAAGGCGCCTTCGACCTTGCCCTGATCGCATACCTTCACCTCCCCGCGGACCAGCTCCAGCGGGTTCTCACTAGGGCTGCCAGATCCATTGCTCCGGGGGGGACCCTACTCGTAGTCGGCCACGACCTTTCGAACATCGACCGCGGCACGGGAGGGCCCCAAGACCCGGCAATCCTCTACACGACCGATACGCTCTCCCGCATCCTCGACGAGGCCGGAATCGACCTGGTCCTCGAACGCAGCGAGGTCGTCAAGAGAGTAGTCACGCCTGCTGCATCTACTGCTGATGTCGGTGCTGAACAGCCGGCCAAGCGAAGCGAAGGAATCGCGCTTGACACCCTGGTCTTAGGACGGCGGAAATAACTCCTCCAACTCGGATGGCTCCCGCGCTGTGAGCACTCGCTGGCGGCGTAATACCTCGCGACGCTCGTCTCCACAACCCCGACGTGTGCATAAAGGATACAAAGGATGCACAGATTCTCGGCGACGCACATCTCGGCCGTGCGGACCTTCACGGGTCGTAGCGGCCCTTGCAGTGCCGCTCGCTATTGCGCTGGTCGCGATCTCCTCGACTGCCTGCTCAACCCCTTCCCTGATCACCGGATCGAATGCACACCTCGCCCCAGACCAGGTAGCTTTCGTCGTGAACCACGCACTCTCCTCCAACCCCGGCTCCACGATCACCCCGATTGATCTCGCATCCCAAAAAGCCGGACGGCCGGTGAACACTGGCAACTACCCCTCGATAAAGGCGTTCTCTGCCCTTGATCCGTCGGCGCTGGCCTTCAGCCCAAATGGGAAGAGGCTATACGTGACCAACTTCGGCGCGGACACCGTGAGCGCGCTTTCTGCAAGAACGGGAAAGTTGACCCGCTCGTTCAAGGTGGGGCTCGAGCCTGATGCCATCGCGATCAGCCCGAGCGGGCACACCGGCTGGGTTGCGGACTTCGGCGCTCAAGCACTTACCCCTATCAACCTCGCGACAGGTGCAGCTGGCGAGCCAGTTCCGGTTGGTAGCGAGCCCCGCGCCCTTGCGCTCACGCCAAACGGCGCGGAGGTGCTGTGTGCGAACTTCGCGTCGGGAACCGTGAGCATCGTGAACACAGTCTCCCGAAAGCTCTTGGCCACCGTCGCTGTTGGACTAGAGCCCACCGCTATCGCAATCACGCCGAACGACTCAGAAGCTTTGGTCGCAGACTTCGGCGCCAACGTCGTGACCGTGGTAAACCTATCCACCAACCGAGTTTCGGGAACGGTTGCATTAGCGGGAAATCCTACCGACATAGTGATAGCTCCAGGCGTGTCCGGCGCACAAGGGACAGTCGCCGGGCACGGCCCAGCTACTCGCTCCGGGAGGCTCGCACCCGACAGCAACAGCGCAATAGCCTACGTCACAGCGGGCGCAAGCATTACCCCAATCTCCATCTCTTCAGATACCGCGGGCATTGCGATCAACATCGTCTATCCCGCCGAGGCACTGGCCATCTCCAACGCAGGCACGGTAGCGGACGTCGCTCTCCAGGGCGGCGCGGTCGTCGAGGTTGACCTTCTGACCGGCAAGCTCGGCCACCTCATCCACGTTGGTGGGATTCCGACTGCGATAGCTGTCGCTGCACCGCACTGAAGTCCCGTTCCCCATCGCAGCAATCGCCTCACGAGCGTCATCGATGCGGTCGACACGTGCAAACGCCACCAGCGCATCGCTGTAGGCACTGGCCGGGGCTACGAGCTCCGTCGACGCCTCATCAGCGGCTTCGACGTCATCTACGGCGCGCTCGTGGTGAGCGTCCGCGTCGTCTAGCAGCCCGATCAGGACGCTGGCGTCAAGGATCAGCGATCCCACTCGTCTCGCAAGCGGTCAAGTTCTCCAGGTTCGTAGATTCCTGTTGCGATGCCAGCGTGGCTACGCACCCGGGAGCCCCGAGCCGCTATGACGATTTCGCTGGCGCCGATCGGTCGGACCGT
Organism: Actinomycetes bacterium; assembly: GCA_021802485.1. Taxonomy (GTDB): domain Bacteria; phylum Actinomycetota; class Acidimicrobiia; order Acidimicrobiales; family JAJZXF01; genus JAJZXF01. The sequence goes on from JAJZXF010000059.1 coordinate 7,880, forward strand.
TACCTCATCGCCCGGTTCCAGTCCTGCGGCACGCAAGGCAGCGACCGGGAGCGTCACCTGGTTCTTGGAAGACACCCCGGCATGGCCTTTAGTATGTCACAGCGAGAGTAATGGGATCGTTGCCGCCACGCCTCCCGAGTGTGTTCCGGCTCACGATCCCGCCACAACAGGCACCCTCCGCCGACGCGAGGACTAACACCCGTGAGTATGGTGCCCTTCAGCGGGTTCAGCAGCAGCAACGCATTCCTCGCCGACTGCTAGACCTACGGATATCCACCCGGTACGAGTGCAAAGTTTCTGCACCTGAGAGCTGTTACGTACCCCCCCCCTCAAGCATCACAATCGCAATCGTCCTGGTAATCCGTGACCAGCCGTTCAAGGCATCCGCTGAGCATGTCGATCCATTAACACTGTGAGGTCACCCTGGTGTAGTTCGTGCGGGATTGTCCAGGGGACATGGCGCGACACCGACGGCAGTTGTTGAATATGATGTCGATACTTGAAGTCGCACCTCGCAATCGTTTCGATTGGCAAGGGACACCATGACCGCCGGCGATGAGTTCGCTGCCGTGATAGAAGCCGCCAAGGTGGGGCAGGAGTGGGCATTTGACATCCTCTACACCGATCTCCACCCTTTCCTTCTTCGCTACCTCAAAGCCCAAGAGCCCAGGGCCGCGGATGACATCGCAGCTGACACTTGGCTGGCAGCGGTCCAGCGCCTGGCTCGTTTCGAAGGCGACGAGCGCGGGTGGAAAGCGTGGATGTTCACCATCGCCCGCAATAGGCTCGCCGATTATCGCAGGACAAACGCACGCCACAAGACCTTCCCGGTAGCCTCCGATACCCTTGAGGGTTACGCGTCAACGGACCCCGAACTCGCCGATCCCTGCGACATAGCGGTTGAGAAGCTCGCTGCCGGAGACGCAATCGATCTAGTTGCAAGGGTGCTCCGACCCGAACAGGCTGAAGTTCTCTTGCTACGCGTCCTCGGCGGTTTCAGTGTTGCCGAGACGGCTGAACTGATGAGGAAGCGGCCAGGCACGGTACGAGTCCTCCAGCACAGAGCGCTTCAGCATCTTCAAAAGGCCCTGAGTAACCCAGGCAGATCAAAGAGCAAGTCTTCGGGCAATGAATTTTTCGGGGACGTGTAACTAAATGGCTGCCAATAACGATCTCTATGGTGAGATGCGAAGGTTCTTGCTCGACGACCAAACCGCAGACCGGATGCTCAGTGGCCATTTAGCGCCAGAAGATGCACCGCCAGGGTTCTCCCGGACGGCACATCTGCTCCAGGCGGTAAAAAGCCCTGCAAGTGCCGCAGAACTGGCACGAAAAGAGAGCACCTTGTCAGCGATGGCCGCTGCATCAAGAGCCGGCGCACCTTCCCTACCCCACAAGGGCACAAAGGCCCCTTTGACAAGGAGAAGCAATATGCTCACCAAGCTACTTACCGCAAAGGTGGCGGCCATTGCCGTCGCTACCGTGATCGGCGCGACAGCGGCGGCAGCGGCCACGGGATCCCTTCCCACGGCTGCTCAGAACGCAATGTCAAGTGCACTCTCACACGTTGGCATCTCGGTGCCCCGTGGGAGTCAAAGCCAGGCGCCAAACGGCACAAGCCAGACCGGCTCCAAGCCCAGCACCCATGGAAAACCGACCACGACCAAATCGCCCGGCAACAGCAAAGCTAAAGGCCCGCTCGTCACTGGAGCAGCCAAGTACGGGCTCTGCACTGCCTACGCAGCGCGCTCCAACAACCCGAGCAGCTCGAAAGGCACAAACTCCGTAGCTTTCACAAAGCTCGAATCAGCGGCTAAGGCAGCCGGCGAGTCGGTGAGCAAGTTCTGCGCTGGTGCTACACCGCCATCTTCGACGTCCAACCCAGGCAAGAGCCACGTGCCGTCGAACCCAGGACCTCCCTCTTCGACGTCCAACCCAGGCCAGAGCCACGTGCCGTCGAACCCAGGACCTCCCTCTTCGACGTCCAACCCAGGCAAGAGCCACGTGCCGTCGAACCCAGGACCTCCCTCTTCGACGTCCAACCCAGGCCAGAGCCACGTGCCGTCGAACCCAGGACCTCCCTCTTCGACGTCCAACCCAGGCCAGAGCCACGTGCCATCGAACCCAGGACCTCCCTCTTCGACGTCCAACCCAAGTAAGAGCCACGTGCCATCGAACCGTTGAGCTCTAGCATCAGGTCCCCCAACCCAACCAGGGACCTGATGTCACCTACAGGCGGGTCTCGCCATCAGAGACCCGCCTGTAGCGCGCCTCGCCATCAGTCTCCGCTCGAGCGGACAGCGGAAAAGGTCACCGGCAGCGCGGTCGGCGAACGGAATGCCATACCGTGGATATGGGGATCAAGATCACCAGGATCCAAGCACATGCCTTCGACCCGTTGAAACAGCTTCGACACCGCAACGCGGGTCTCCATTCGGGCCAGGTGCATCCCAAGACACATGTGGACACCGAACCCGAACGTCACATGCTGGCGTGGGTCACGAAAAATATCGAAGCTGTCCGCTGCCTGGTAACGGCGCTCATCTCTGTTCGCAGCCGCGACACAGACTCCAATATGCGCGCCGGCTGGGATCTCTACACCTCCCAATTCGGTATCGGTCGTTGCGATCCGCAACAGTATGGTGAGCGGCGGCTCCCAGCGCAGCGCCTCCTCGAACGCCTGGGGCAGCAGGGACAAATCGCGACACACGGCCCCGAGCTGATCCGGGTGGCTCAGCAATCCAAAGAGTAGATTCCCTGACGCTCTATATGTCGTCTCAACACCCGCGGGAAGCAGCAGGCGCAGAAAGGCAAACACCTCTTCATCCCCCAGCCGCTCGCCGTCCACCTCAGCACTTGCCAGATCACTGATGAGGTCTTGCGAGGGAGATCTCCTCCGCTCCTCAAGAATGCCCGAAAAATACTCCGCCAGTTGGCGCGAGGCCGCCATGCCCCGTTCGAAGTTAGCCATCACGCTGAGTAGCTCGATCGACCAGCGCTGGAAACGCGCATAGTCCTCCATCGGCAGCCCCAATATCCGCGCGATCACTTGTACTGGGAAGTCGAACAGCAGCTCACGCACAAGATCGGCCCGGCCATTGCCTGCAAACCGATCTATCAGCCCTTCCACAACCGAGGTGACAAGACCGGTCTCCCAGCGAGCCAGAACCCTGCTTCGAAACGCGGGCGACACCAGGGCCCTCTTCATGCGATGCTCGGGCTCGTCCATCTCCAAGATGGTCCTCCCCATTACCATCCCCATCACGTCGTGATATATCGATGAAGAAAAGGTTTCATGGTCGCGAAGGACCCGCACGACCTCGTCGTGGCCGTAGACGGTGAACTGGGGGGTTCCATGAAGCCGTGGCTCCGCGGCTCCCGGCATAGGAAGGGGCCCCTCGTGCACCGGTGCTTGCCGGCGCAAGTCAGCCAAGGCCGGGTAGGGGTCCCTTACATCCCCGAGGACCGTGTCAGTGAGCTCGAACGGGTCGAAGGCCGGCCAGCCAGACGGCTCGATCGCCTCAGAACCCACGCCAGCTTCCATCAGAACTCCCCGAGGGGATTCGCCGCTTCAGCTGTAAGCTGCATTGGGCCTCGGGCCACTGCCGCGACCTCTTCGGTAGAGCTGACGCCGTGGTCGTAGACTGATCTAGTCATGTCAGATACTCGCTTTCGTCGCTTGGTTGACGGGACAACCCCGTCGAGTTTGCTCGTCGTGTAACGCCTGAAGAACCGCAAACGGGTGCTCGCGTCGCGACCTGCCTGAACAAGTTGCTAGACGAGATCTCTACCGCGAACGGCGCCTGGCGCGTAACCGGGGATGTGACAGCTGACCCTATGCACATCTTTCTCAGGCGCCTCTCGTCCGATCCGCCAGCGCTCCCCTTCCAGCAGCGAAGGGGTACATTTCGCAAGTGATGCGAGCTGCACTCGGATTGGCCGACCCGGCACGTTCTGTGGTGTATGCCGTTCTTTGCTAACGCTCCCTGATGCAAGTCGGAGCAGGCAGTCTGTCGACACATCGAGCGCCAGTTGGACGACGTGGCTTGAGGCTGGCCCGAAAGTTTCACAGGCGTCCCAACAAAGCTCCGTTCCCGCACCTCCAGGGGTGCCTGGATAACCGCCATGCTGCACGAAAAGAACCTGGCGACTTCAGCCGTCAGAGAATTCACCAGCTGCCCCTCGTCACGTTGACCATCGCCCGACCTCCCGCTACTTACTCCGTTCAGGGCCCCTGAGCGCAAGTCACACACCGAGCCCACGCCTACAAAGACCTGTTTAGTTGACACAACCTCCACCGAACATACACCTCGCGCCAGTCTGTTCGATTGGCACCTAAGAAAAAGTGTCAGGATGGCCTTTGCCCCCCAAGCATCGACAGCGCGAGGAGGTCCGCGGGAGATCGCTCAAGATGAGTAACCCAGCAGATCGCCCGGGCCTTCAACACACCCCTCGGCGGTGACTCGGGAGGTGAAGCGAAACGGAGGTCATTGCCGGCTCGGGGGAGACGTCGGAGTCGCTTCCGTGATCAGCTTTGCCTGGAGGAGCCGCATCCGCAGCGTGGCTAAGCTCACGCCAAAGTGCCGCTGGGGGTGCACGACGAGCGTCGTGTTCGCCGGGTCGTCGCTCGCCACGAGAGACTCCCCGACGAATGTGTCAGCGAACCGCTCGCGGCCATAGTCCTTCCCTGACACCGAGACCACAACGTGTGCTGCCTGGGAACAGAACCAGGCGTGGTCAAGCTGATCTGGAATGGCCCGTCAACTTGGAATGTTCGGTGCGTTCTTGAACGCGACCGACCCAGGGGGTTTGTGGTCACGTTCGTCCACAGCGGAGCTGATCCGGCATCACTGGTCACTGGTGCCGCCCCCTATCCCGAAGTTCCCCCCAGTGATACGCCCGCAACACGTCTACGTGGGGAAACACGTATCTCACATGACTACGCGTAGACATGTAATTCCGGCCACTGAGCCTCCGTGACCTGGGCAAATGAACCGCTCTTGGTGAGGCCGGGGGGAACTTCGGCCTATCCGCTGAGCCTCTCAGTGCCGTTTCCACAAGACCACAGCGCGTTCAGGACTGAATCCTGCGTTGACCTAGGAGCGGCTCGAAGTCTCAGGCACCGCCCACGCGCGGCACTACTGGTCCAGACTCCTCACTCCTGTCGCCAAGTCCATCGGGTGATCCGCTGTGATCTGAGCCAAGCACGCCCTGCCTGCTCCGCGGTCGCGACAGGAGGCCTTGGTGCTTGTGCCGCTCGCGTCCCGAACGCAGAAGGTCTTTGCCTTCATTGTCGTCAGCCTTAACCCCGACCACGAGAGGCGAATGGCTGAGATAAAACGCTCCGATAAACATGACCGCGAGTGAGAACACCTCCAGCGGACCTCTCACCCCGCCAGTGCGTAGATGATCTCCGAACAACGTGATCCCTATAAGGATGCTGGCTATGGGATCGACGATAACCAGCGCGGACTGCGAAGCGGTTATGGGCCCAGCATGAAACGCATTCTGGGCCATGAACACCGCAAGGAGCCCGGCAACAGCAATCGCGTAGGTCTGCCAGTGCACGAAGATTTCGGCCCATCCTCGCGTGAAGTACGTTGCAGTGACCTTGATGAGGGCCGCGGTGAACGCATAGGTCACCGCACCGGCGGTGCCGAACATCGCAGCCTTCCAAAACCGCGACCCCCTGCGGGCAAGAAGAACCGTTGCCACGACTGCGCAAAGGACCGAACCTCCCACGATCAGCCAGTCGGAAGCGCTGGGCACTCCGTTCCCAGGGCGAGATGATCCGATGTAGAGAAACCCACTCAGACCAGCGGCTGTCGCGATTGCGCCCAACCACTCATGCCATCCGAGGTGCTGCTTGAACCACAATCCGAGAATAGCGACAATAAAGATCAGCTCCGTGGTGAGTATTGGCTGGACGGTCGAGAGATCGCCGTAAGAGAGAGCCATCGCTTGAAAAAGGAACGCCACCACCATTGCGGCGAACCCGGCGATCCATATGGGGCTCTTGAGCGCGTACACCACAAGACGAATGCTGAGAGCGTCCTCTTCAGGCGCAGACTCCACCCCCAGGCGCTGAAGTATGCTCGTCAACGCGTTGGAGAATGCTGCAGCTGTCGCCAACACAAAGACCACGGGGACCACAAGGATATTCTATACCGACAGACTCAGGCATCCACTCTGGAACGTTTGTTACGCTAGCGATCAGACAGACTACCTGCTAAACGGACACCAGGTGTCCATGAATGCCCATGAGCGGCGGTGTATAGCACAGGGCCCCCAACCCGCGAGCGCCATCCTATGCGACGAAGACGGATAACCCTTGTTATGGATGAAGTCGTAGGCGGGAAAGTTCTCGTCCTCTGCGCGCATGAGCCTGTCCCTCGTCACCTTTGCCAATACGGACGCTACGGATATGGATAGACAGATTGCATCGCCGCTGATAACCGTGACCGATCTGGGGTCACCGACGAAATCCCACCCACCGTCGACTAGGAGTACATCTGGCTCGCCTTCATCACTCGCCGGCATCAAGGAAAGCGCTCGCGACGCTGCAAGCCGCTGGGCCAACGACATGCCAAGCTCGTCGCATTCGGAGTGCGAAGCATGCCCCACTGCCCACGCATGACACAAGGCAGCGAGCGGCTCGAAGAGCCGCTCCCGCGCCTGTTCGCTCAGCTGCTTCGAGTCACGAACCTCTGCAAGAGCGCCCGTGAGGGGGCGCGTCATATCGAGGTCGAAAGGCAGGATCGCAACTCCGACGCTCACGGGACCCGCCCAAGCACCGCGGCCGACCTCATCTACACCGGCCACCAGCCGATGGCCCGCCTTCATGAGTCTCTCCTCCCAGACCAGAGTGGGCCGTGACCGATCTGCCTTCAAGTACCTACCGCCTCTTGATGGCACTCCAGTTCGTGGGTTGACGAGTTCATGAACTCCAAGAGCCCCCCCACAAACGCTGTTCGCGCGGGGGCTCTCCTTGTAAGCTCATCGCCATAGATGCATGATAGGCAAGGGCCAAGAACGCAACGCATTCTCGGCCGCCGAGGAGGTCGAACGAGCTGTAACCTTCGGGCGGGTACTGGGAACGGGCATTGATGGGCAGCACGGAAAAGGACGGCGCAATGGGAAAGGTGGTGAACGACTCGACATCCTCGGGAGCACAGCACGAACTCCAAGTGGGCACCAGGGTAGACGTTAGAAGCCGTTTCGTCGGGTCATGGACCACCGGTTTCGAAATCGCACAAGTGACCGAGAACGGCTATCGCCTGAAGAGGCTGTCGGATGGGAGCACACTGCCAACCGTCTTCGGACCCGACGAGGTGCGCGAAGAGCGCCGGAGTCGCCAAGGACTCTGGTGGTACCGCTGAGCTACTGATTACCGATCCTTGACACTTGGCACCGCTGTTGACGCTGCTCGCAGCGGACGATCAGCTAGGTCAGAGAAGACAGCAGTCTTGCTGCTCAGGTGTTGAGCAGGCTTATAAGCTCTTCGGCGGGGATCGCTGTCAGGGTGAGAGTCTTCATCGTTCCGCGGGCGCCAAGAGCGAGCGCCACCTTCGCCATGACCTTTTCGTCTGGCGCCTCGATAACCGTGCAGAAGTCGTACTGGCCGAGGAGTGCCCATTGGTGGGTCACCCGAACGCCCATTGCCTGGACCTCTTCGTTGACTTGTCGCATGCGTGTTGGGTTTGCCTGCAAGGTGGCTGCCCCATCAGGACCAAGCGTGGACAGCATCACGAAAGTAGCCATGAGCAGAGGTTACCTAAATCAGCCCTGCAAGTCCACAGGAGAGTTGACTCATCTAGAACCTCCGCCTACACCGCTACGTTGCCTGCGTATTTACCGGCTATTCCCGAGGCGCCTCGGAGAAGACGGCCAATGCCTCGAATGGCCAGTAAATAGGCATTAACCGGAGCGACGAAGGGGCGGTTTAAACGCCTTTAGCCGGTCAACCAAATGACAATCTCCGCTTCGAGAGGTCGTCGGTCGGCACCTTTCCGGGTCAGGCATCGACCCTATGGATCTAGGACCTATCGATGAGTCAACGACACGCTGTGACAAAGAAGCTGGCCACTGCTTACGAGATGGGGTTCCGGGCTGAAAAGTCGAAGATCTTGGGCGAGCTGGTGGAGCGGACCGGTTGGCACCGGGATCACGCCGGATCACCGCTGCGGTAAGCCGGTACGATCAAGGCCCATCGTCTGAGAAAGGTCCGGGCACCTGCCGATCGTTGCCACTGGGCGAGAGGTGCCCGAGGCCTTGAACCGCATCCGCCGGCACTGCGGCCTTCCCTGGTCGGGAGGCCCCCCCGAGGTCTGGGCGTGGTCCTACTTCGACGCGGTGCCGACCGAACCGGACGACGCCGATGCTCCTGTCGTCGTCAAACAGCGAGGAGGCGCCTAGCCTTCGGGGCGTCTTTGCCGTGATCAGCGAGCCATGCCATGTAGCGCCGGGCAAGTGTGGCGTCCTGCTTCGATGAGGTTCTCTTCCTGGCCAGCGCTCTCCGTCGCCACCTCCCCCCGCCCAGCCCGCCGCAACGCACTGCCGACCCGCGATCCGCTGGCCGGGTCGCACGGAGCGACGGGACGCGGGCCGCACAGGATGTGTGTGACGAATCCACTGTATGACAATGGGTGCGGCTCCTTTCAAGGGACGGGTCAGGCAGCGGTCGAGATGACGTTGTCGAGGTCGCGGGAGCTGTGCACACGCTGGCGTTCTTCGGATAGGTGGTACGACCAGTAGCTCTCCCAGTCGCCATTTGACCGCAGTGCCCGGAGCTTCAAGATGGCTTCTGCTCCGTTCAGTCCCCAGCGCGAGCCTGTTTGATCTCCTCTTTTCACCAAATGGCGACAGGCACCCTCGATAACCCCTGTTGCGATCGGCCGGCCCTCCTTCAAGGCGGTTGGATGTCAAGGTAAGGGGCCTTCGCTGGGAGGTAGTCCGCACAGAGGTCTGTCTAGCGGTAGCTGGACGAAGCGCATCGTGGCGCATGACGATCCCCTTGTGTTGAAGCCTCCCGGCCCTAAGGGGCCAAGATTCCGTGTCGACGCCCTGTCTCCTGGCGATACTGCTGGCAGGCCGTAGGGAGCGCCTGGTTCCCGAGGCATGTTGTTCATGCCGCCACCGATGTAGCTGTGGTGGCGTGGACCGGTACCGGAATGCCGCCGAACACCTCTGTCGCACCACGAC
>JAJZXF010000060.1:0-13309 GCA_021802485.1 Actinomycetes bacterium
CGTTGAACCATCGCCCGAAGCCTCGGTTACGACGACGCAAGACAGATGTTGGGGCCGGGTCGGCTCCTTACGCGACAGCCGCGTAGGTCTTCTGACCGCGCGACTTGTTCAGCGACAGACCCTAAGGTCCCGACCTCGCTAAGGTAGGCGCTTGGCTCAGCGTTAGCTGCATCCCCGAGCGTCGAGCGCGGGCCATAAGGTTTCTCGCTCATCTGGCTCGTGGGGCCTCTGCTTTGCCAACCGCCCCCCTTTTATTTGGCTTGGGGATATTCATCGGACCTGGCGCCTCGCCCACAGGATGTTGGGACACTTTCAGGTCCTCAGCCCCAACATGCTGTGGTTAGTCCGGTTGGGTATTCCGGCGAATCCGGACACGCATTTCGGAGTTTTCGGACACCTGCTGAGTCGGAGTCCGCTTGGCGGCCTACGATAAGTGTGGGTTGTCCTTCACCCGGCTGGATCGCTATGGCTCGTATCCACGGTCATCTCGAAGCGCTGATCGCCAGGTAGGAGCCCGTTGCTGCTCTAATCCAGAGAAACTTGATTCGAATAGTCAGATATGGTTTACTTGTCCAATGGCGACTACCACTCTTACGGATCCCCCAGCAGGTGTGGGAGAACCGACCATCGGACTACCTCCTGATGCTGGTTCGGAGCACCACAACGGGCAGACCAGCCAGGAGGCCGTGCTCAAGGGTGGCGTAACAGCACAGCGCGGGTTTGCAGATCCAGCGGAGCTTGCTGGTATCGAAAAGTTCGAGAGCGAGGTGAAGGCGTATCTCGCTGGCGATCTGGACGAGGACATATTCAAGGTTTGCAGGCTCAACAACGGCATCTACGGCCAACGCCAGGGGGGGAATCGGCAGATGGTGCGCATCAAGGTCCCCTATGGCTCACTCAGCCCGGGCCAGCTCGAGGTGCTAGGGGAAGTCGCAAATGAGTACTCCCGGGGCTGGGGTCACATAACGACACGCCAGAACATCCAGTTCCACTTTGTGGATCTTGCTCGGGTTCCCGACCTGATGAGAGCCCTAGCGTCAGCAGGATTGACGACTCGTGAGGCCTGCGGAGACACCGTTCGAAACGTGACGGGATGCCATCTTGCGGGAGCGTGCCCGTTTGAGGTCCTCGACATCAGTGCGTGGGCCGAGGCGACGTTCCGTCACTTCCTGCGCCACCCGTATGCGCAGCGCCTTCCGCGAAAGTTCAAGATCAACTTCTCTGGATGCGCGACCGACTGCGGCCAGGCGATGTTCAACGATATTGGCGTCGTGGCTGTGACACGCCTCGCAGAATCCGGTCGGAACGAGGCGGGATTCAGGGTATTCGTGGCTGGTGGGCTCGGAGCCAACCCACATGCAGCTCAGGCGCTGGAGGAGTTCACCTCGCGAGAGGACCTCATGGCGACGCTGGAAGCGATACTGCGGGTCTTCGACCACTACGGCAACAGAGACAACAAGCTGCGGGCACGCCTGAAGTGGCTTCTCGACACTATGGGCATCGACGAGTTCAGAGCCCGCGTCAAGAAGGAGCGGACATACCTGCGGGCATCCGCGTCCTGGCCGGGCGGCGTTCCGGCCTACGTCGAGCAGGTCTCTGATGAGCCAGCGGGTCGCACGTCAGCGTACGAGCCAACACCCGTTGGCACCCCGGTAGCTATACGGAGTCGAGGCGGCACTGAGTCTCACACCCCCCAGCGTGTGATTGCCACCCAGAGCGCTGCAGCGAAGGATCAAACGCTTTATCAGCGCTGGGAGAAGGCGAACGTCGTGAGAGGCGTCGCGAATGCCACGGTGTCTGCGTATGCATACGCACGCCTTGGCGACGTGACTGCAGCGCAATTTGCAGGCCTTGCAGCAATACAGCGGGAGCTGGGTGCTGAGGTGCGCGTCACCAATCGTCAGAACTTCGTGTTCAGGGATCTCAGCGAGGACCAGCTTCCCCGCCTGCATGAGCTTCTCAACAACCTCGACATGGCTCTACCTGGAGCAGAGCTTGCTCGAGATGTAGTGAGCTGCCCCGGCGCAGATACCTGCAACCTCGCGGTCACGCAGTCGCGGGGACTCGCTGCGGACATCTCCACAGCACTGGAAGCAGCTGGGCTCGCCGAAACTGGGGGCGTGCGCATCAACATCTCGGGATGCACGAACTCCTGCGGTCAGCACCACATCGCTGACATTGGATTCATGGGAGCGGAGCGCCGCGCTCACGGAAGGCCTGCTCCCGGATACCAGCTCCTGCTCGGCGGCCATATTGGATCCGAAGAGGTCCACTTTGCAGGAAAGGCGTTGCGGCTACCGGCACGGTCTGCATCGCAGGCAGCGGTAATCGTGATCGGTCGCTACGCAGAAGAGCGCGAGGCGACAGAAACCTTCGCTGAATGGCTCGAAAGGTCAGGTGGCGCAAAGGCAATTGCGAAGGACCTTGCTCACCTCGACAACTTCCCCGCTCCTGAGGACGCTCCCGAGTTCTACGTCGACTTTGACGAGCAGGCGCCATATGCGCCCGATGTTGGAGTCGGGGAGTGTGCAGGCGCCTGAGGGTCGCCACGGTGAGGATCACGAGGTGCATACCGAGGGACTCGTGATCGCTGCAGCACGAATCTGCTGGCACGCTGGAGCGCAGCAACGCGCATGACGTTTCGGAGCGATCGCTGCAATGATGGTCTCGTGAAAGTTTCCGAGCCGAGTTCCCTGGACGCGACGGAGCGGTCCGCTGCCAGTGGGACAGCGCTTCGAGGGACGCTGAGACGCGTCCGATATGACCTGGACAAGCGGCCGTTCCTCGTTATTTGGGAGCTAACCAGGGCCTGTGACCTTGCCTGCAGGCACTGTAGGGCCACATCGCAGCACGAACGCGATCCGAACGAGCTCACGACCGAGCAGGGCTTTTCGCTCCTCGAACAGGTTGCTTCGTTTGGACTTCCAAGGCCTGTGGTCATCTTGAGCGGCGGCGACCCATTTAAGCGGCCCGACCTGTACGAGCTGGTCGCAAGGGCATCACAGCTCGGACTCGCTATATCGGTGTCACCCTCGGTGACACCGCTTGCAACCAGGGAAGGGTTTGCCGCACTACGGGCTGCTGGCGCAGTTTCGGTGTCGCTATCGATCGACGGAGCCTCGGGTGCTACTCATGATGCGTTCAGACAAGTCGAGGGGTCGTTCGAAAGAACTGTCTCTGCTGCGATGGACTGTTCGGAGCTGGGGCTCCGGTTTCAGATGAACACCACTGTCACCCCACACGACATCGATGAGCTGGCTGACATAGCGCTGCTCGCGAGACGGCTTGGAGCGATGACTTGGAGCGTGTTCTTCCTAGTCCAAACCGGGCGAGGACGCGATCTGGACCTCGTCTCTGCTCGCGAGGCGGATGACCTTATGAGCTTCATATACGATACCGGAAAGCATCTAGCGGTCAAGACGACCGAAGCGCCCCAGTACCGTCGAGTCGTCATACAGCGTCGTGTGCTCGAAAAGGCCGGCGTGCCGCCGGGCGAGGTGCTGACGCTACTCGATCGCTCCCAGGAGCTGTCAGCGAGGTTCCGCGCTGGTATCGATCAAACGCACGCATCCGGTTCCAGCGACGCGAAAGCCCGTCGTCTCGCGACCCAAGACGGAGGCCGTGACGTCGGCGCGGGATCCGCTGGCTCGCCACTCAGGCGTCCTCCCATGGAGATCAACGCAGGGAAGGGCTTCGCGTTCGTCTCACACACTGGCGATGTATACCCAAGTGGCTTCCTGCCGATTCCTGCGGGCAATGTTCGCGACGAGAGCATAGCGAGCATTTACCGCAACTCAGATCTGTTCCGGAGCCTTCGAGACGAGGGGCGCCTGGAGGGCCGGTGCAGCCACTGTGAGTTCCGGCGCGTCTGCGGCGGATCGAGGTCGCGTGCGTTCGCTTCGAGCGGTAGCCCATGGGGTGAGGATCCGCTGTGCGAATACAGGGCATCGACCTTCCCGTACCAAGAAGAGCTAGCCCCCTACCTGGTATAACGCGCTCCAGGCGTCGCTGAAGTTGCCAGCGGGCCTCAGGGTAGGCTAGCTTTGGAACCCATCGTGGCAATCGACAACCTAAGCGTTTGTAAGAGCGCGCGCCATCGCACAGCGTGGCTGCGGGCCGTCGGGGTGTGCGTCGCAATAGTCGCAACGTCCACCTTCGCGTCAGCCTTCGGATCAGTGATCACGCCAGCACCCGCAGGCGCAGCGCAGCTGTCAACCCTCAAGAACCAGGCAGGCCAGCTCACTTCTCAGATAGCTGTTGAGTCCTCCCGGATCCAAAGCCTTTCGACTCGCTATGCATCCGAGTCATCGAGGCTCGCTGGCCTTCGAGCGCGCGTTGCCCAGACGACAAAGAGCCTCGACGCCGCACGAGCTCGCGTGAGTGTAGTCAAGACGGAGCTGCGTAGGGACGTAGTCAACTCCTTTGTCGGGGGAGGTGTCACGACCAAGATCCATACGCTCGTAACCTCTGACAACACTACGATCGCTATTCGAAACCAGTACCTCAGCGCAGCGAATGCGAACATGACCGCTACGCTTGACAGCCTCCACACGCAGAAGCGCTACCTGCTCTCCGAACGCTCAGCTCTGTTGTCGAGCGAGCATCAAGTACTTGGTGCTGTAGCAACCCTTCGCTCAGATCGCTCCGCTCTACAGGCGCAGGTGGCGAGCGAGCGAGCGATGTTATCGCAGATAAAGGGCAACGTACAGCTCCTTGTGAACCAGCAACAGCAGGCCATGCTGGCGTCTGAGGCACAAATCCATACCGACCCGCTCCCGCCTGGCGTGATGAGCGGAGCAGCACCGCCACCGCTACCATCTCCGCCTGGTGGAGGACCACCAGCTGCGACCAGTACAGGACCCTGGGGCTCGGTTCCTGCACCCCCTACCCCTGCAGCATTTGCCGCTCTTCGCCAGTGCGAGTCCGGGGGCAACTATCAAGACGACACGGGCAACGGATACTACGGTGCTTACCAGTTCTCGCTTTCCACCTGGCAGAACCTGGGTTACTCGGGATTGCCTAGCCAGGCGCCGCCAGCTGTTCAAGATCAAGCGGCGATCCGACTTCAAGCTGCTGACGGCTGGGGCCAGTGGCCGGCTTGTGCCGCCCAGCTCGGGCTTGACTGACGCCTGTTGCACCAGCGCGACGTTTTCCCACACGCATCCACTCCTGGCGTCATTGCATCCTCGGCTTGTAGTTACACCTATGTCGAGCTATGATAGAAGCTTGCTTTCCAAACCGTCATGGTCAGCTTGAAGCTGTTGGTCTGGTTAGCAGTCGCGTTTTTATTGATGGCGGTGTCGCCGCCTGAAAACGGCGGTGATGCACCCGCTTCATCGTCCCGGCTTTGCGGAGGCGTGAAGATATGATCGCAGACAGGAGGGTTGAATCGAACATGTCGACGACCGAGAGCGGGTTCCGCGGGCCGCACGTGTGCACGATCGTGGGAATTACCTACCGCCAGCTCGATTACTGGGCGAGAACTGGCTTGTTGCGTCCATCTATTGCGGACGCTCATGGGAGTGGGAGCCAACGCATCTACTCCTACCAGGATCTACTCAAGCTCAAAGTGATCAAGGGGCTCCTCGACAGTGGCGTATCGCTTCAGGCGACCAGGCAAGCAATTGACATCCTGCATCGATCACTCGGAGGCGACCTAGCGGCCGCGAGCCTCGTGCTCTCTGGAGATCGCTCGATCCTAGCGAGGTCCGGCGACGAGATTGTCGATCTCCTCGCAGGTGGGCAAGGCGTCTTCAACATCGTGCCGCTGGGTGGAATCGTTCGGGAGGTCGACGCTGCGATCCACGACTTCAGTGCTGCGAAGAGCCGTTCCTCCGGCGCGAGCGCCGTGAGGTCCACGGTGTCGCATCAACCGCTTCACGACGCATCTGCTCCTACCGGTACCATCTGACCGACGCGGAGTAGCTTGCTGACCAACGCTGAGCGGCTTGGTATGATCGTGCGGTGGAACTCCGAAAGTCCCCCCTTGATTCAGCACATCGCGCCCTTGGAGCCAAGATGGCTGCCTTTGGCGGCTGGGAAATGCCGATTGCATATGCTGGCGGTACCCTGAAGGAACACAGGGCGTGCAGGAGGGACGCTGTCATCTTCGACGTCAGCCACCTCGGCACCATCAGGGTCACAGGGTCGTCAGCCTTTGATCGCCTGCAGGCGATCCTCACGAACGACCTCTCACGGATATCGCCCCGTCACGCTCAATACACGCACCTGCTTGCTGATGATGGTTCCGTCGTGGACGACATCATCGTGTGGTGGCGCGGTGAAGAGATCTTTGACGTGATGCCGAACGCGTCCAACACCAGTAGTGTTCTCGATGCGCTCGGTGGCACTGATGTCACTGACGAGCGTGCGGTCGTAGCGATCCAGGGCCCCCTCGCGAGGCAGAGGCTTGAGCGATTATTGCCCGAGGTCACCCGGGTGGGTCATTTCGAAGTCGCTGAGGTTACCTGGCACGACGCGAGCATCGTCGTCGCTGGAACCGGCTACACCGGTGAGGACGGCGTGGAGGTAGCTCTCCCGCGACGCTCAGCGGAGGCATTCTGGGATGCTCTGATCGATGCTGGCCTTACTCCAGCAGGACTTGGGGCCCGGGATACCCTCAGGCTCGAAGCTGGGCTTCCGCTCTATGGCCACGACCTCGGGCCCGGCATCACACCACTCCAGGCGGGACTGAGCTGGGTGGTCGGTTGGAGCAAGCCTTGGTTTCGCGGCCGGGACGCTCTTGTTGCCGAAAAGGCCAGCGGACCAGCTAGGAGGCTGCGTGGGCTCATCACCCAGGGGCGCCAGCCACTCCGAGATGGTTGCGATGTCTACAGTAACGACCGGGTGGTAGGCGTCGTCACCAGTGGCAACTTCTCGCCCTCGCTGTCAAAGGGCATTGCCCTTGCACTGATAGAACCGGGGCTGAAGCCAGGTGACTCCGTAATGGTACGGGTGCGAGAAGCCTTTCTTCCCGCAGAGGTCACGCTCACACCGTTCCTCAGCCTCCCTAGCAAGCCAGAGGAGCTTTCGGTCAGCGCAGGAGTCGCCTCGTGACATCCTGGGCCCCTCATACACCCGCAGAGATTGACGAGATGCTTGCTTTCATCGGAGTGTCATCGCTTGACGAGCTGTTTCGTGCGGTCCCTGCTTCGCTGCGCCTGGCCACAGGCTTGTCCATCCCCGATGGGATTGGAGAGCCGGATCTGATGGCTTACTTTCAGGAGCTAGCGGCAGCTAACGCCCCGATCGGAAGGGACCTCGTGTGCTTCGCCGGCGGTGGCGCCTACGATCACGAGGTGCCAGCGGTGACCAAGGCGCTGGCCTCTCGGAGCGAGTTCGTGACCGCCTACACGCCATACCAAGCCGAGGTCGCTCAAGGTGTTCTGCAGGCGCTTTTCGAGTACCAGACGATGGTGGCACGCCTCGCGGGCCTCGAAGTCGCGAACGCATCACTCTATGACGGTGCTCATGCACTTGTCGAGGCGGTCAACCTCGCTGTCGCTGCTACCGGCAGGAGTGCGGTTTGGGTCTCCGAAGGTGTGAACCCCCGCTGGCGCGAGAACCTCATTACCATTGCTCGCGCAAGATCCGAATCCCATGTGATTCATATCGTGCCTTTGGAACAGGGCGTCGGCGTGACGTCCTGGAGCACGAGGGAGAGTTCTGCGGATGCGACTTCGGAGCCACCTGCTGCGATCGTGGTCGCAAACCCAAACTTTCTCGGTTGCTTGGAGGACATGGAACGCGCATCAGCACTTGCGAGCGCGCACGGTGCAGAGCTGATAGTTGCCTTTGATCCGATCACGGCCGGGATCATCGAAAGCCCTGGATCTGCTGGAGCCAGCGTTGCAGTAGGGGAGGGCCAGGCCCTCGGCGCGCCCTTGAGCTTTGGTGGCCCGTACCTTGGCTTGTTCGCGTGCTCGATGGAGCACGTGCGGCGCATTCCCGGCAGGATTGTTGGCCAGACCGTCGACGTGGATTCAAGGACCGCCTACGTGACCACCTTGCGTGCTCGCGAGCAAGACATCCGCCGCGAACGTGCGTCCTCAAATGTGTGTACAAATGAGACCCTGCTAGCGATCGGAGCCGCAGTCCAGATGGCCTGGCTTGGCACCTCCGGGCTCGCCGAGATCGCTCTCAGATCTGCACGCGGTGCGCGCTATTGCCGCGAGGCTCTCCTTGGAATCCCTGGCGTTCGCCTGGCTGCGACCGCTCCGACAGTTCGTGAGTTCGCAGTGTGTGCTCCAGTGAGCGGTGAGGTGATAGTGGACAGGATGCTCGATGAAGGCTTTCTCGCAGGCGTAGCTCTTACGCGAGAGATCGCACCCCAGGGCTTCGAAGGAGGCCTGCTCGTAGCGGTGACTGAACGACGAACGAGGGCCGAGATTGATGCCTTTGCAGCCGCGTTCGAAAAGGCGGTCTCGCTGTGAGGGATCAGCGTTCCAGTTTCGAACGCGCACCAGCTGGCGGGAGAGCGTCCAGTGCCCCCGTTCTTTCCAAAGGCGACGAACCCACGATCTTCGAGCTGTCCGTGCCATCTCGCACGTCGTGGTCATTGAGGAACACGAACATCCCCGAGTACCCGCTAGAGGAGCTGGTTCCAGCTGAGCATCTCCGCAGCACGCCGCCTGATCTCGCAGAGGTGTCCGAGCGGGACCTCGTAGCCCACTTCACCCGCCTGTCACAGCGTCAGTACTCAGTCGACACTGGGGCCTATCCACTTGGCTCGTGCACGATGAAGTACAACCCGAAGGTTTGTGACGCGATAGCGGCTCTGTCTGGCCTTGCGGATGTCCACCCGGCATCGCCACCCTCGTGCACTCAAGGCTGGCTGCGCCTGTTTGTGGAGCTGGAAGAGGTGCTGTGCGAGATTACAGGCATGGCTGCTGTCACAATGCAGCCTGCTGCTGGCGCAGCAGGGGAGCTGACCGGCCTGCTCTTGATGCGCGCCTGGCATGAGTCGCTCTCGTCGAGGCGTCATCGAGTGATAATTCCCGACTCAGCGCATGGGACGAACCCAGCTTCTGTAGCACTTGCCGGCTACGAGGTGACTACCGTCGCATCAGACAGCCGCGGGTGTGTAGATCTCGAAAGGCTCCGCGAGGTGCTCGACGATGATGTCGCAGGCATCATGCTCACGAACCCGAACACGCTGGGGCTCTTTGAAGAGGACATCATCGATATTGCTGCTGCGGCGCACGACGTAGGTGCCCTGCTCTACTACGACGGGGCAAACTTGAACGCTATACTCGGAGTTACGCGACCAGGAGATATGGGGTTCGATATCGTGCACCTTAATCTCCACAAGACATTTGCGACACCTCACGGCGGGGGAGGACCGGGAGCTGGCCCGGTAGCGGTCTCGGAGAGGCTCGTCGAGTTTCTCCCCGGCCCTCGTCCCGTGCGCCTCTTAGAGCCTGTTGGCCGGCAAGTGGCTCCATTACCACACACAGCGGGTCCGGATTCAGCTGCGCTAGCAACAAGAGACTCGCTGCCAAGTGCGGGACCCGATGGCACGAACGGGCAAACCTCGCATGGATACCGTGAAGGTGACAGGTTCGGTTGGTCGACGCCAGAACGCTCGATTGGCCGGATGCACTCCTGGCATGGCAATGCTCTCGTACTTGCCCGTGCGTACGCGTACATCCTTGCGAATGGCGCGGATGGACTCCGCAGGGTAGCTGACATGGCGGTGTTGAATGCGAACTGGCTGCGTAAACGACTTCGGGGCGTCTACGACATGCCATACGATCGGCCAGTGATGCACGAGCTGGTGGTTTCGGCCGCCCGCCTGCGAAAGCTTTATGGAGTAAAGGCTGTTGACGTTGCGAAGCGCCTCTTAGAGGAGGGGTTCCACTCTCCTACGGTCGCCTTCCCGCTGATCGTCGATGACGCTTTGATGATCGAGCCTACCGAGACAGAAAGCCCGCAGACCGTTGCTGCGCTTGCAGAGGCCATGGAGCGCATCGCGGCCGAGGTAGCCGAGGACAACGGTGCGCATGATGCGCGTCTCGCGCCCCGCACGACACCCGTCGGTCGCGTGGACGAAGCACTTGCAGCCAGGAAACTCGTGCCGACCTGGGACCTCCGCGAGCGCCAACAGACCGCTGGCTAAGCCTGTGTGTCAGGCTTTGGCTGTCTAGCCTCGGCTGGTGCAGGCTGGAGTCGCTCGCCTCGCGAACTAGAGTCCCGGAACCGCTGCCACCAGATCTCCGGCGCCGTCAGCAGGGGAGCGGTGGTTCATCGCTCTTTCCGCAACCACCTTCGCTCCCTTTGCCTCCGCAAGCGACCGCATAGTTGCGAGGCTGGAGCGTGGGTTGAAGGCATAAGTGCAGAACAAAGCGACGGTCTTGTCGGTCAAGGTAACGTTTCCTTGAAACCACGTCCTAGCTGCCTTCGCCGGCTGGACGCCGAACAGGACAAAGCCATCTACCCAGGAACCGATGAACACCACATCCGCTCCGTCAAGAGCATCCTGGCGGACCTCAGAGAGTGGTTTGACCGTGACGTCATGTCCCTTGGATCTGCAAGCTTCTGCTACTGCGTCTGCAGCCTGCTTGGTCTTTCCTCCACGACTCTCGTAACCAACAAGGACTGTCTTCATGTCTTTACCTCCTATGTGCTACGTGCTGGCTGCCTTCGCGTATCTGGCACTGGAGCGATGAAAGCTTCGCAGGCAAAGCATCGTGATGCGCCGTCAGGACCATACGACCGAGGTTATCGAACTCAGCGAGCTCCTGCTCCTGTGTTTTCTTCCTCGCGCTGCAGCGATGCCGCTAATCGCTGCTGCTATCGTCGCGTGCGGGACTCGAAAGGGCATCCTTGAGCGCCTGAGTGGCACCGAGCAGGCCGACAGCCTCGTATGGAACGACAAGCTTCGCATTGTCGCTCTTGGCAACCTGGGTGAGGGTCTCGAGCTGCAGCACTGCTAGAAGCTCTGGCGTCAGGTTACGTTCGAGGATTGCAGAGTACACAGAGGTAATCGCATCTGCTTTTCCCTGCGCTCTTCGGGCGAGAGCTTCCTGCTTTCCCTGCGCACGCAGGATGGTCGCTTCCTTCTCGCCCTCAGCAAGGCGTACACGAGCTTGCTTCTCACCCTCAGCAGCCAAGATAGCGGCTTGCTTCTGGCCTTCGGCAGCGTTGATAGCCGCCTGTTTTTGACCTTCCGAGGTCAAGATGGCCGCACGCTTGTGCTGCTCCGCCTCCTTTTGAAGGCTCATCGCCTGCAGGACGGACGTTGGGGGAACTATGTCAACGACCTCGATCCGGTTGCAGCGAACCCCCCATTTTTCTGTTATGGGATCCATGTGCTGTTGGAGTTCGGTATTGATTCGCTCGCGCTCGCTCAGTGCCTCGTCAAGGGTGAGGCCTCCGAACACAGCACGCAGAGCGGTCTGTGCGAGCTGGAATATTGCCAGTTCAAAGTTGCTCACAGCGAACAGTGCGGATTTCGGATCGATCACCTGGCTAAAGATGGTCGCGCTCACCATCACGCCCACATTGTCCTTGGTGATGACGTCCTGGCGATCCCCTGTGCGTGGGACCTCGCGGACGTCGACCCTCGCCATCTGATCGGCAAAGGGAACGAGAAAGGCGATCCCGGGGCTCTTGACCGAATGGAACTGACCGAATCGCTTGACCACCCCATTGAATCCCTGCTGGATCACGCGAACCGAACGTGCCAATAGGATCACCATCAGCACAACCAGCACAAGGACAATAATGCCGGCCGCAGTTCCACCTGATGTGCTCGCTATCATCATTCTTCAGCTCCTCCTTCGTCCATAGCCCAACTGGCATTCACCAAGAACTGCCATTGCCGTTGCTGGCCTCGAGCCCCTCTTCGCCTCGCGTATCCGGCGGTCAAGTGAGTGGATCACGGACCCGGCACCTCATGGACAACGTAGCGTGAGCCATCGAGATCGAGGATCATCACTACCCTGCCTTCCTCAACCGGCTCCCCGTCATCGCTATAGGCCGTCCAGAGTTCACCTTGGGCTCTAATCTTGCCTGGCGCATTGATACCCCCGAGCCTTGCGGTCACCACCGCCTCTTTGCCTACGAGGCCCTGCGCTCCGGAGATGAGGCGGTGGTGACCCCTGCTCATGGCCCTGCGAAGTGGTGGGCGGGCAGCGAGGATGCCGATTGCAGACGCGCCGATAAGTGCGATCCCTTGCAAGAGAACGGGTGCGCCACTCGTGGCCACTAAGGCTGCGACAAGTGCGCCAATTGCAACAAAGACGGCAAAGAACGCGCGGGTGAAGAGCTCTGCTCCAAGAAGGGCCACCGTTGCAAGAAGCCACCACAGCGCATCGCTCATAGCCTTGGTAGATCCCTGCGGTTAGAAACAATGGCAGAGATTGTGGCCGATCCCATCACCAGACACCGACGACACGCGACATAGCGAACGATCCTCGCAGGGTAGCCTGGCCCTGACCGACCCGAGCACCCAGTTTCGCACGAACGCCAACTGCTTGCGGGAGTTCATCACAAGCGGCCCTCGTTGACATGCCGGTTATTGTCACCAGGAATTATCCTATGGCTCGGGAATGTGTCGTGCAACTATGCACGAGGTTAACTCCAACTCAAACAAACAGGCAGCCTGCTGACAAGGGGTTTGCAATCGCGCCCCGGTCAACTCCGATAGCCCAGTTGTGATCAACCAAGGTGCAGACATCCCGTTCCAATCGTCCGACTGCCGCGGCAAACGCCGCCAATATTGCAAGCGAGGTC
Source organism: Actinomycetes bacterium (assembly GCA_021802485.1). GTDB lineage: Bacteria > Actinomycetota > Acidimicrobiia > Acidimicrobiales > JAJZXF01 > JAJZXF01. The sequence continues at coordinate 12,736 of JAJZXF010000060.1, forward strand.
AACCTTGCTTGCAATAACACTCGGAGATTTGCGGGATTTCTTCTTGAAATTGAAACCACAAGAGTTCATACTGTCACCAAGGGTGCAAACGGGTGGTCTCGAACGCAGGTAGCTCAGGACAGGCCACGAGAGGCATCCGGGGAGCGAGGGAGCCGCAATGGGGTTTTGCGCAGGTTGGCAGGGGATAGGCGGGCAAAGGGTGGCGAAGCGCGGTGTAAGCATACGAGAGGCAGCTCTGTACAGCCCCGATCGTGGTTTTCGCTCTTCAGCACGAGTCCCGCTACGGGTAGCGCTTCTTTCAGTGCTCGCAGGTATGCTGCCATCGTGTGCATCCATACACACCGCTAGCAGTTCGTCAGCTGGAGCGTACTCTGTAGCAGCTGTTCGAGGTCGCAACGGAGAACCTCGACGTATGCAAACGAGAACCCGATGAATGGGAGTGACCCGAGTGGGTTGTGTGTGTCTGCGACCGCTGCACTGGCAACAGAACTTGTGTGGCTATGGGAGATTCCAGCTTTCGCAGGAATTTACTCTCCTCCGAACTTCGTAAAACCACAAGCAAATCGGTTTGATG
>JAJZXF010000060.1:13409-16683 GCA_021802485.1 Actinomycetes bacterium
AGTGGGTTGTGTGTGTCTGCGACCGCTGCACTGGCAACAGAACTTGTGTGGCTATGGGAGATTCCAGCTTTCGCAGGAATTTACTCTCCTCCGAACTTCGTAAAACCACAAGCAAATCGGTTTGATGGCGGCAAAACCGTTAAGGTCTATGGGCCCTTCTACAGGCTCGTGAGCAAGGACGGGTATTCCGACAACTGCGTGAAGACCGAATTGACGGTGCTGTGGCTCGGCCTCTATAGCGTTAATAGCTACAAGAATGGAGCAGGTGCTTCTTTGCTCACGAACTTTACGAATAATTCCTGGGGACCAAATACAGCTTCGAGTAGCTGCACTGCTGGTGTCGGATTTCAGCAGTTTATTTGCGAGGTTGGATCAGTGATGAAATACAATCCGGCGTGTCTCAGTGATCTCGGGTGTGCGCAGCTGTTCGGTCAAATTAATGAGCAAAGTCTTGCCTGGTTTGCGTACATGTTCAACTCGCCCTTGTTGAGCATTGGGCAGACCGCACTGAACATATACCAGGACCTGATGGACAAGACACCCACACTTGCCTCTGGGTCTGGGTTCTTCTAGGAGGGTGACACGGGATGCTTGGCGCAATTCACTTGAGGGAAATGTGCGCTCTTTAGCCAATTGGAAGTCCGGCCTTGGGGTTGGGTCTTCGCGTAATCACACCTGGACGAGACGATGGTGGATGGCCCTCAGCGTGGCGGCTGTAATCCTCTCGAGCTGTGGGCTCACAGGAATTGGAAGCCGCTTGGTCTGGATCGAACAGCACCCGAAGTCCAGACCATCGGGTCTTGTCGGGGCTCCAATGGCCTACGACTCTGCGACGAGGGTGGTGGTGCTGTTGGGTGCACCGCCGCCACCGGGCCCTCTGTACGATCCGACTTCGACTTGGAAGCTGACTTGGACGTGGAATGGCACCGATTGGACTGAGCAGCATCCAGCAAATAGCCCTCCGCCGCCCTTGGTCCGTCCTGTTATGGCTTACGACGGTGCAACTCAAACCGTCGTACTCTTCTACGGCGGCGGAGTCCTATTGAAATCCCCGCATTGGCGAGTCCTTCCTGAAACTTGGAGCTGGAATGGCACCACTTGGGCTGAGCAGCATCCAGCACAGAGCCCTCCACCGCGCCGCTCCGCTTCCATGGCCTATGACGCTGCTACGCACCAGATAGTACTGTTCGGCGGAGTAGATCTGTGCGAGGTACATCAGCGTCGTGGATGCGGGGCCAGTCATCCCAGCACGTGGACATGGAACGGTGAAACCTGGACAAAGCAGCATCCAACACAGAATCCTCCATCGCGGATCTTGGCTCAGATGGCCTACGACGCTGCTACACACCAGGTAGTACTGTTCGGCGGATTTCGCGCTGGCGGTTCTGTTGGCGAGTTGGACGACACCTGGACGTGGGATGGGACCAACTGGACTGAGCAGCATCCAGCACAAAGCCCCCCACCGCTGGCCGGAGCTTCCATGGCCTACGACGCCGCTATGCACCAGGTAGTACTGTTTGGCGGGGGCCCCAGCGGTCCTTTTCGCAATTTGGACGACACCTGGACGTGGGATGGGACAACTTGGACTGAGCAGCATCCAGCGCAGAGTCCTCCCGGGACTCAGCTGGCTTCCATGGCCTACGACGCTGCAACACATAGCATTTTGTTGTTCGGAGGGCTTGGCAAATCATCATCCGAAACTTGGACCCTAAGGCTAAATGAAGCCCTCAAGGGGGCAGCGCGAAGCTGAGCACCGTTCGAACCGACAGCTCACCTCGATCCAGGACTTCTTTGGCGCTGTGACGAGCTTTGGCTACGGCGCAGGTGGTTCGCTCACCTCGATCACGTGTCCGAGTACAACCGGCTCTTCGATCACATACGCTTACGATCAGGCATCGCAGGCGTCTGCGACGTTCGCATCTTCTGACGTGCCGAACTACAACGGCACCGAGCTGTGCTGGAGCATCAACGCCTTAGCGTCTGCTCAAAGCTGTGGTACGCAGGCTCCAAGTGGCGCTACGTACTACTCCTACACCTCTGACGGACAGCTCTCGAACGTGTTGCCGACCTCATCGTCACAGGCCTTGGTTTGCACCTGACTTCGCGATAGAGATCGGTCTGTCAATCAAGCACCGACGCGGGCATACCGGGCAAGGATCTCGCAGCAGTTGTCGACCGCCACGCCAAATGACCACGGGGAGACATTCAACGTGAGCACGGCCGGCACCAACGCCATGGCCACATTGTGCGTCGCCTCTCGTTCCTGTCAAGGCCGAAAGTCCAGCACGTGAGGGTCGTCTACGGACCCGGGTGACCGAGGGTGACCGATGATGGATCGACTGGCCTGATCGGGGACTGGCCGCTCTGGGAAGGCCATGGCCGTACGCCTGGGATGCACGGACATGGGAGGTCGTATCACCTCCTAGTACCGACAACGAGCCCGTTGAACAAGGCCTTGGCGGGGGAGGCGGGCAGGGGAAGGGGGGTGAGTCGAGCGGAACCCGGCTATCAGCACACGCTACCGACGGCGGTGCGGGATCGAGCGTGGTATTGCTGGCAGTCTGGGCACGCTGGGCTGGTGCTGGGGATTGCAGAGGTGTTGATCGCAGCTCTCCCCAGCCCGAGCCCGTCCGACGTCGGACCCGAGGCAGGAACCCAGTACGGTAGTTCCACCGCTGGCGTCTCTGCGGGGGCGGTCCGCAAGTTATCTTAGAGAGTCAGCCCTGTGAGCCGTATAGTGGCAGGTCCGACCGTAGATAAAATAGCAACGACAGCTACTTTGATGAGAACACAGGCGGTTAAGGGCGCGACTGACGCCATGTCTCAGCTGTCGCAGAAGACTCATGGATTAGGCCGACCACGACTGCACGATACCCGCCCTCATGACCCCAGTGGTGGATGTTCCTTACGGCGACCTACCACTCACTGGTAACGCAAGGGCGGTCCTACCACGACCATCCTTTCGACCGACACCAGCCGAACCCGCCGGGGTCGAGCTTGCACTTGTGCGGGACATCCTTCGAAGGGATCGAGCCCAAGCAAGCCCAGCCGATCAGGTATAATTGGGGAATGACCGGCTCCTCGCTGTTTCGTGTGGGTAGGCATCCACCGAACAGCAGCCCGCAGACCAACGCTTCCTTCGCTGCAAGCACCCAGCCCAGCGCAGCATATCGGGTGCACTCAGGACCGCCTGGCGGCGGTCCGTCTCCATCATCGAGCCCATGAAAGTCCAGGTCACGCTGCCGTAAAGGCCATGCCCTCCGGGTGGCCTTCG
>JAJZXF010000152.1 GCA_021802485.1 Actinomycetes bacterium
TACTTCCGTTATTGGCCACTGTCGGCCGATTCGGGTATCTCTTGGCTGTTCGGCCAAGAATCCACGTCCGGGTGTGTGCGGACGATGGGCGCAGCGGCAACGGTGTCGCTGCATGGGACTGCCTTGGCCGCAGACGAGTCTGCGGTAGGGGCAGGTTGCGAGCCAGGTGCCGAGATGGTCCCGTCGCCTGCGGCGAGGTTCACGCCGTGAGGCCCAAGGGTTGCCTGAGCTGTTGAGCCTGAGGCACAGCCCGCTTCGTTCCCAGGTGGAGCGTCTCTTTGGCAGCGCCTTCGCCAGGGCACGAAGACCCTGCATGTGCTCACGAGCGCCGCTTCTTGGGTGCACGTGAGCCACGGCAGATGTGACCAAAGGCCGTACCTGCTCGCGAAGGCCCAGGGCGCGTCTTGCAATGACACACGCGGCCCCCTGGTCCACCGACACCCCGTGCACACCCGGTGTGAAGGCCGAAACGGCGAGGCTCGGCCTCGAACCGAGGGTGTGCGGCCAGGATGGTAGGTGGGAACGGGGTCAGCGTTATGTAAGCGCTACCGATGGAGGGCGGGCGGGGGAAGTGAAGAGCCCCTTCGAGAAGTGCTTCCCGGTCCGGCGTGCAGTAGACGCAACGGTCCGCATCGGCCATATCAGGTGATATAGTTCTGTTGTGGAGTTCGCACACAGCTTGCGGGAGACCCGACTAGCTGCTGGCCTGTCCCAGGCCGATCTGGCACGTCGTGCCGGGACCAGCCAGGCACGACTGTCTTCCTACGAGAACGGTTCGGTGATTCCTACACCGGGCACACGAGAGAGGCTCCAGCAGGCCGCTCGTCCGCTCCCCTCCATCATCTTGGACCTCCATCGCGACGAGGTGAAGCGGCTGGCTGCTACCCACAAGCTCGGCAATGTGCGGGTCTTTGGGTCGGTCGCCCGCGGCCAGGACACGCTCTCCAGTGACGTCGACCTGCTTGTTACTCCCAACCTGGTTGCGTCGCTGCTAGACCTGTCTGCGTTCGCGGCCGATGTCGAAGACCTCCTCGGCTACGAGGTCGACGTGACCTCCGATCGCGGAGTGAGCCCTGAGTCCTCAATAGCACGGGACGCCCTTTTTCTATGAGCGCCCAGCGACGCGAGCCGGCCGGAGACCAGCCAGGCGGTCGTTTCACTCTCGAGGTAAGAGCGGAGGCAGAAGGAGAACTGTCCGGTCCAGACCGCTATCGGGAGGAGCGGCTGGCCGAGACGCTCGCCGAGATCGGCGTGTGCCTGAGTGACGGGGCTGAACTGGTCTCCATGGGCAAACAACGTTTCGACAGTGACTGGTTGGCTCGACGAGCCGCCAAGAACATCGTTACCGAGTTCGCTGAGACCGCCAACCGGCTCCCGGAACTCTTCAAGCAGGCACACCCCGAGACCCCATGGAAGGCGATCAGCGGGATGCGAAACCGGGTCGTACACGTCTACGAGAACACTGATCCGGAGATCGTCTGGAACGTGCTGACCAACGACTTCCCTGCGATCCGCCGGCAACTCGGCATCGGCTGACCACCTCGCTCACCTCACGCCGCCTCGCCCGATAGGGGTCGGCTGCTCCGCCCGAAGGGGCGCAGTGCGGTCGGGCCCCATCACGCCGAGCCGTCGTCACGCCCGGCCGGACTGGGAGCAAGCCGTCGCAATGACGAGCCGAGCCTTGAGGGCAAGCACGTTGCGTGATGCTTCTGTCCCGACTGGGAAAGGTTGTGCTTTCCAGGTGGGTCGCCAAAGCCAGCCGGTCGTCGTAGCATCCCCCTGCGACGCCGCGAGCTCCCCACGCCGGGACAACGGATCGGGCCCGCGGGACGCGAGGCACCTAACACTACCGCTGTATGGGATTTGCCGTTGAGCTTTTCAGGTGGGCCTGCCCAGTACCTGGTGCCCAACACCACATGGGCGTGCTCCCGAGGATCCAGGTTAACCGACGAACGACTTGATCTGTTTCACCAATTTGTCCTCGATCTCCACGTTCCACGCCATCTCAGCGACATCAACGACCATAAAGAGCTCGGACAGCAGCAGCGTCTCAAGCACAGCCACGCCGAGATGCTCCAACCATTTGCCAATGCCGATCCGAACAGTGAAGTTTGCTGGATCACCGGAGATCACGATGGTCATCGCACGGTCTGCAGCCACCACCCCCCGGAGTAATCCACCCTTCTTCGCCTGGAGGACCAGCCCGTGGGGACTCGGCGGCGAAGTTTGGACGGAAAATCCGTCTGACTTCAGGTAGTCCTCAATCTTGTCCCGGAGGGCACCCAGGTCTGTGCCCTTGTTCTCGAACTGCTGGACCTTCTCACCGATCATGATGGCTCCTTTGGACGCCAAGTAGATGACACGCTGCACGAGTCAAGCCAGGGATCGGCCGAGATCGGCGTACGTATTGTGGGTTGCCAACCCATCCTACTGGAGCCACGAACAACAGTGAGTGGCGCCCCTAACCAGTACGGGTCGCTGGCGAACCGCTGTATGCCATATGCCACGAGATTCCAACTGATCGTAGCCGTACTGGTCGTAGCCGTACTGGGCACTTGAACCGGTGACACCCAGGCCAGCGAAGCGAACGCTTGTGTGTTCTACACCACGGCGCTGACCGGGATATCAGCTCAAACGTCCCGCCAGATTGTCAGGTCCCGTCTTGGCTATGCGACTGGCAGCGTTCCGCAACCATACCGGCTGGTCACATCTCGCGGCGATCCTGGATGCGATTCGCTTGTCGTGGCGCGCTGTGAGCGCTACAGCTGCAACGACACTGAGTTCGCACCTTGCTGTCGACCGCCACGCTAAATGAGCACGGGGAGACATTCAACGTGAGCACGGCCGGCACCAACGCCATGGCCACATTGTGCGTCGCCTCTCGTTCCTGTCAAGGCCGAAAGTCCAGCATGTGAGGG
>JAJZXF010000061.1 GCA_021802485.1 Actinomycetes bacterium
GGTCGGAGAGGAACTGCTGCGCATCGGCCTGATGCTCAAATCCGGTCACGAAGTCGTCAGCAAACCTCACGATGATCACGTCACCGTGGGCGTGCTTGCGTCTCCACTGCCGGACCCACCGATCGAGGACGTAGTGGAGGTAGACGTTGGCAAGCAGTGGAGAGGCTGATGCCCCTTGGGACGCTCCCTGGTCGCTCGCCGTCCACGCCCCGTCCTCGATGACTCCTGCGTTCACCCACTTTCGGATGAGCCGCAGGACCCGCTTATCCGCAATCCGGTGCCCGAGAAACTTCTCCAGCCAGCTGTGATCCAAGCTGGTGAAAAAGTCGCGGAGATCCGCGTCGAGCACCCAGTTCACCTGCTTCCGCTCGATTCCGACGCTGAGCGCATCCAACGCATGATGCGGGCTGCGCCCGGGCCGGAACCCATAGGAAAAGCCGAGGAAGTCTTCCTCGTAGATAGCGTTGAGCACCTCGACGACTGCCCGCTGGAGGACCTTGTCCTCCAGCGTGGCGATGCCGAGCGGCCGTTGCCGCCCGTCAGCCTTCGGGATGTACACCCTCCGAGATGGACTCGCCCGGTACGCACCGCTGTGGACCCGTTCGAGCAGGTTTCGGAGGTTGGCCTCCAGGTCCTGCCCGTAGTCCTGCCACGTCACCCCGTCCATCCCGGGTGCAGCCTCAGGGCGGATCGCCCAGTAAGCCTTCCAGAGACGGTCGAAGTCGACATGGTGCAGCAGTGCGGTGAACCGTGCATCCTTGTCCTTTCTTGCTACTTCACGCACACGGTCCAGCCCGTTTGACACGTCTGGCCCGGCACTGTGTCCGGGACGTGTTGTGCTGCCCGTGTTCCCCTTGGCCATCCCCCTTTCCTCCACCACCTCCGCACCGATGGCCGTAGCCATCGCCTTGTTCGGCGGCTTCACAGGTACTACGGGGATGTCAGACTTCCCATGCTCGTTCATCCCAGGATTACGGCCTTGGCCTTGCCTGAGCGGCCCGCCCGGTGATCAACCGAACGGGCGAGCATGGGATCTCCCGGTTCTCGTGCATGGAGATTCCGTACATGCAGTGGTTCTCCGACCGCGCAGGGTCCTCTGGCAGCTCGCGCCTAGCGCTGCCAGCGATATTGCCTTCCGCCTCAGCTAACGGCGTCGGCACCCTGGATTCCTTGATTTCGCGGCTCGATAGCCCTGCCTGCACGTACCCCTGTCAACGCTTCGCCTCCGTCCTCACGGACGTCGACGCATGACTCGGGGCCACCGTGGTTCGCTACTCCTTCGATGTGGGACTCTTTCATTCCTTTCTCCATGCCGGTTTATCCCGGCGCTCTAGCCGTTCAGCCGTTCCCGGTGAGGTGGTGGCGCCACCCGGTATGATCGTGGCGATGAAGCTGCTCAGGACACCGGAGGACCGCTTCGATGGGTTGTTGGAATTTCAGTTCACGCCCCGGTACGCCTATGTACATTGCGAGATCGCTCGCAGCGATGACATGATGCGTGTTCATTTTCTCGACGAGGGGCCGCCAGATGGTGAGGTGGTGGTTCTGCTCCACGGGGAGCCATCCTGGTCGTACCTGTATCGTACGATGATCCCCGTGCTCACGGGCGCTGGCTTGCGATGTGTAGCGTGCGATCTGGTGGGTTTCGGGCGTTCGGACAAGCCAGCGTTGATCGGAGACTACAGCTACGCTCGCCACGTTGAGTGGATGCGTGAGATGCTCTTTGACGCTCTTGATCTTCGCAACGTCACCTTGGTGTGCCAGGACTGGGGTGGGCTGATCGGGCTGCGCCTCGTTGCAGAGCACCCAGAGCGATTCGCTCGTGTCGTCGCAGCGAACACCGGGTTGCCTACAGGGCGCGAGCAGATGAGCGATGCCTTCTTCGCCTGGCAACGCTTCTCGCAAGAAGTTCCCGAGCTGCCGATCGGTCGGATCATTGCCGGTGGCTGTTCGGCGACACTGGACGATCGGGTGATCGCTGCCTATGAGGCGCCGTTCCCCAACGAGTCCTACAAGGCGGGAGCACGGGTCTTTCCGGCGCTCGTACCAACCTCGCTTGATGACCCGCAAGGAGCTGCAAACGAGCGGGCCTGGGCAGCGCTGTCAAACTTCGATCGCCCGTTTCTCACGGTGTTTTCCGACGGCGACCCCATCACGAGGGGCGCTGATGCATTGTTCCAGGAGAGAGTTCCTGGTGCAAGAGGCCAGCAGCATGTGACTATCGAAGGCGCTGGGCACTTCCTCCAGGAGGACATGGGTCCCGAACTTGCCTGCGTGATCAGCGACTTCATTGACCGTTCCCTGCGTTGAGATCTGGCTAGGCCGCCCGCTGAGTATCACGTCCAGGCTGAAGGCAACTCGCGTCAGACGGCATCTACCCTGAGGGGATGCGCACCGTTCGATCTCGACCGCAAGGAATGAAACTCCTCGGGTTGTGCGTTGTGATCGGTGCGGCCGTGCTGCTTGCGTCGTGCAGCATCGGAACCCAGGTTTCTGCTGGCCACTACCGCGCGAAACCCCGCTCGACACAGCGGTCTACAGTTGGGCGACCATCACGGTCCACGGTGGCCGGCTCCACTGGCCGTGTTGGGTCCAAGGCTACGCAGGGCTCCAGCGCGCCCCAGCCGAGCGTCGCCGCTCTAGCACTGCCCACCCCTACTGCCCTCCAGGCCTTCGGTGCTCCAGCGTTGGCGGGAGAGGGTGTGTGGACGCCGGCTGGCCGGAGCGTGGACGGAATAAAGGCCGTGTACGAGACCACGCTCGTGCCCCCGGGGGGGACGCAGCCAGCAGGGATCGCGTGGATGGATACCCGCCTGCTGTCGGCTCGGCTCTACTCGGGATCGATGAGTCCGGGTGGGGGGCCGTACCGCTACACCGCGGCGATCCAGCCAGCGCAGGCTGCGACGCTTGTTGCCGCTTTCAATGGCGGGTTTGTCATGAACGTAGCTGGTGGAGGGTACTATACCGAAGGCCGCATGATCTATCCGCTCCGGCCTGGCGCGGCGTCATTGGTCATCTACTCCGGAGGAGGCGTCAATGTCGGGGCATGGGGAACCGATGTCACGATGACGCCAAATGTCGTCAGTGTCCGCCAGAACCTGGTGCCGCTCGTCGTTGCCGGTCAGCCCAGCGCTCAAGCTGCTAGCCCGAACTGGCAGGCATGGGGTGCGACGTGCGGAGCAACCTCCTGTGCGGCTTCGGTTCCAGGCATAGAGCACCAGTGGCGCTCTGGGGTCGGCATCACTGCCAACGGTGCGCTCGTGTACGTGCAAGGTCCCGCCCTAGATCCGCTGCAGCTCGCGCAACTCCTGGTGCGAGCAGGAGTTGTGCGAGGTATGGAGCTTGATATCAATCCCGACTGGCCCGTGTTTGCCACCTATGATCCCCCGTCTCCGGGTGGCCTCGCGGCACCAGCCAACGGCAGGAAGCTGCTCGCCTCAACCGTGCAAGGTCCGTGGACGTTCTTCGAGCCATGGTGGGCACGCGACTTCATTACGATGTCCGCGCGCACAGCCGTGCCTGGATAGTGGTGTGCGGAACCGCGTCGTGGGTCGCGATTGCGCCGAGGGTCGCGCAGCGGACATGATCGAAGTATATGCACTTGTGTCATGGCTCCTGTACGATTACTCGAAACAATTGGCAGGCTATTCCAAGGCCCTGGGTGGCTTTCGCACCGCAGGTGCCGAAGTGTTGATCCCGCACCTGCGGTGCGGGGGACTGTAGATGGCTGGTATGTCGGGGAAGGTGTCTGTCGTGGGCGTGGGGCATACCGCCTACGGGAGGCTGCCGGGGGTCTCTGCATGGGCGCTCCAAGCAGAGGCGGTACGAAACGCGGTCGCGGACGCAGGTCTTTCGATCGCAGACGTGGATGGTTTGTTCACCGAGAGCCAGTTCTCCGAGCCGCTGCTGATGCACGGTACGATCCTTGGGCGCCAGCTCGGGATGCGGCCGCGTTTTCTCTCAACCCAGTCCCAGGGAGGTGCGACGTGCATCTCGCTCATTCAGACGGCCGCACTTGCGATCGATGCGGGCATGTGCAGCGTGGCGGCTGTTGTCTATGGCGACAACGCAAAGACCGGCCAGCCGAACATCTACGGGCTGGCTCAGATGGGTCGCGGCCAGGCTGACTTCGTCGCACATGGGCTGCTCGGAGGGCCAGCGATGGAGGCACTCGCGGCCCAGCGCTACCGATGGGAGTACGGGGTGACCGACGAGCAGTTTGGATCGGTTGCGGTAACGTTTCGCCGTCATGCCTCACTCACCCCCCATGCTCAGTACCGCGAGCCGATGAGCATGGACGACTACCTGGCGTCGAGATGGATAGCAGAGCCCCTGCGGCTCTACGACTGCGCGATCACGACAGACGGGGGGGCGTGCGTCCTGCTCGCCTCGACGGAACGGGCACGTGACACAGCACAGCCGGGCGTGCAGATCATTGGCATGGGACAGGCGCATAACCTGGATGGCCTTCGTGACAAGCACCATTACACGCAGTTTGCGGGCGCTCGGTCATCGAGGGAAGCGTACGCTATGGCAGGCATTGGACCTCGGGACGTCGATGTCGCAGAGTTCTACGACTGCTTTACGTCAACCGTACTTGTCACCTTGGAGGACTACGGGTTCGTCGGAAGGGGTGAGGCTGGCGCATTCGCGGCGGAGGGAGGTCTTTCGCTTTCAGGCGCCCTCCCGTCCAACACCTCAGGAGGCCTGCTGTCGGAGGCGAACGTGACCGGTTGGGGGCAGGTGATCGAGGCTGTTCGCCAGCTGCGAGGGTCGTGCGGAGCCCGGCAGGTCCGTGGTGCAAGCACTGCGGTCTGCTCGGGACATGGGGGATTCCAGGCGACGCATGCGACGCTGGTCCTTGCTGGAGCGGATGCCGCATGAGCCAGTGGGAGATTCCAAAACCCCAGCCGGTGATGAGCGAGGAGACGGCGCCTTTCTGGGAAGGAACAGCGAAGGGCGAGCTGAGGGTCCAACGCTGCGCAGCTTGTGGGAGTTTGCAGTTGCCCGCGTCCGCGGTGTGTAGTTCGTGCCTGTCGTCCGACATAGCCTGGATTCAGGTGTCGGGACATGGGGCCGTATTTTCCTTTACGGTTGTGCACCATGCCTTCCACCCAGCGTTCGCCAGCGAGGTTCCATACGTTGTCGCGGACATCGAGCTTGATGAGGGGCCGGTCCTGACCGCTTCGATCGTGGACGTTGACCACGCGGAGGTGAAGATCGGCATGGAGGTGGAGGCACGCTTTCGACGTCTGGACGAAGAATACGTGTTGTGTGTCTTTATTCCCAGGGGAAGCAAGTTGCCGGAAGGGGCGCCTGGGGATAGCGGCACTGAAAGCAAGCAGACAGGAGGAAAGTAGTGGACTTCGGGTTTAGCGACGAGCAAGAGTCATTTCGCAATTCAGTGCGCGACTTTATTGTTCGCGAGACAACGCCTGAGATGGACAGAGAACTCGATGAGACGAGCAGGTTCCCGATCGAGCTGGCCCGCAAGATGGCGGACGCAGGCTTTTACGGAGTGCCTTTCCCGCCGGAGTACGGCGGATCTGGTGGTGGTCCGATCGAGTTCGCTATCCTCTGTGACGAACTCGCCTATGGCTCAGACGCCGCAGCTGCTTGCTTTCTCATGCCGGTGTTCTTTGCCGGGGAGATGATCTTGTTGAACGGCTCCGAGGAGCAGAAGAAAACCTACTTGCCGAAGATAGTCAACGGCGACCTGAGGGGATGCTTCGCTCTCACCGAGCCGGATACTGGCTCCGACGCGGCGTCGATAACGACACATGCGGAACTGGACCCCTCGGGTGAGCACTGGATTCTCAACGGTCGCAAGGCGCTCATCTCAGGAGTCGATGTCGCGGACTTCATGATGACGGTGGTGCGCACTGGACCGCCTGAGCCGAAGAAGTACTCGAACATGACCATCATCATGGTGGATCGAACGCTGCCCGGAGTCGAGTACCGCAAGATCGAGAAGATGGGGTCCAAGGCGATCGGGCTCTTTGAGATCTTCTTCGACGACGTTCGGGTCCCGCGAGGGATGGTCATCGGCTCGGAACAGGCAGTTGGCACCGGATGGGCGCAGATGTGGAACAGCCTGGACATGGAGAGGATCATGGTGGCAACCCTCTACGCCGCGACTGCACGGCGCGCGCTCGACGATGCTCTCGCCTATGCGAAGCAGCGGAAGCAGTTCGGCCAGACAATAGGCAGCTTCCAGGCGATCCAACACCAGCTTGCATCGATGAAGATCGAGTGCGACGCGGCATCTCTCATGGCTTACAGGGCTGCCTGGCTGAAGCACGCTGGTAAGCCATGTTCGATGGAGGGTGCGGAGGCAAAGGTCTTCGCAACCGAGGTTGCCCAGCGCGTTACGCAGCAAGGGATGCAGGTCATGGGGGGCTGGGGATATACGATGGAGTTTGACATGCAGCGCTACGTACGCTCAGCGCTACTCGGACCCATCGGAATGGGCACCAACCATATCCAGCGTACAATTATCGCAAAGCTTATGGAGGTATTCTGATGACTTCCGAGAAGGCTCCAGGGCCAGCGCTGGCAGGCGCCAGGCGGGCAGCGATCCTGGATGTGGGTGCCTATGTGCCCCGGTTGAGGCTTGATCGCGCCCGGATAGGTGATGCTTGGGGCATGGCGATGGGCACTGGCGAGAAGGCCGTGGCCAACTGGGACGAGGATTCGATCACGATGGGGATCGAGGCTGGCCTCGACTGCCTGGGGAAGAGGGACACTTCGGTGGTTGACCTGTGCGTGCTCGCTACAACTACGCCGCCGTACTTGGAGAAGCAGTCTGCGACAGTGATTGCGACAGCACTTGACCTTGCCCGCGGGGCTCGTACAGTGGATGTGACAGGTACCCTACGCGCTGGTACGACCGCAATCCAAGTCGGCATGGACGCCGTTGCTGCGGGCTCTGCTCGCCAGGCGCTGGTGACGGTGGCTGACAACCGCCTTGCACGTCCGCAGTCGCTCCTCGAGAACAGCTTCGGCGATGCCGCAGCAGCTTTCCTGCTCGCCCCCGCTGGTACGGTTGATGCGATAGCTGAAATAGAGTTCTCGTTGAGCGTCTACAACGAGACCGTGGAGTTCTGGCGAGACCCTGGTGACCGCTTCGTGCGCGAGTGGGAGGACCGTTTCATCCGCCAGGCTGGGTACCTGCCGGTGATGTCGGAGGCGATAACCGCTGCGTTGGTTGAGGCGGAGCTCAAGCCTGGTGACTTTGCTGGCGTGGTGGTCTATCCGTTGGACCCGAAGAGTGCCCGCAACCTGGTGCGGGGGCTCGGGTTCGAAGAGGGGACGTTGGCGGATGATCTGGGATCGAGCGTTGGCGCCTGCGGCGCAGCCCAGGTTCCGCTCGAGCTGGTCTCCGTGTTGGAGCGCGCTGCACCGGGCGAGCGGATCCTCGTGGCGGGTTACGGCGACGGTGCGGACGTTATGGTGTTGCGCGTGACGGATGCGATCGAGCGTTGGAAGCCCCGCCGGGGCGTCGCAGGACATATCGCCTCATCCCGCCAGGTTGCCAACTACGCCGCTTACATCGGCACGAAGCAACTCATGGAGACGGAGGCTGGTAGTCGCAAGCTCGAGTACGCGTCTCCGCCACAGATGTGGAGGGATCGGGCATCGGTCCTCGGCCGGTATGGTCAGCGCTGCCGCGGTTGTTCTACAGTGCAGTTTCCCTTCCAGCGTGTATGTGTCGTGTGCTCCAGGAAGGACGACTTCGATGAGGTCAGGGTGGCACCGAGGGGACGGCTCTTCACCTTCACGATAGACATCCTCATGCCGAGTCCCGCGCCTCCGACGATCATGGCGATCGTGGATCTCGAGGATGGGGCCCGGATGTTCATACCGGTTACCGACATAGGCGTGGAAGAGGCAAAGATCGGCATGCCGCTCGAGCTGTGTGTACGCAAGCTCCACGATGCGCAAGGTATCCATCATTACTACTGGAAGGCTCGCCCGAGCCGTGACGAGCCTGCCAAGGAGGAGCAGTGAGCACTGGCAATGGAATCCGGGACCGCGTTGCGGTAATTGGGATGGGTTGCACCCCCTTTGGGGAGCACTGGGACAAGTCCGGTGAGGACATGGTGGTCGACGCGGCATTTGAGGCGTGCGAGGACGCTGGTATCGAGGCGAAGGACATAGAGGCTGCATGGGTGGGGACACTGTCGTCGTCGATGTCGGGCTTCGCTGCTTCGCGCCCGCTCAAGCTGGACCTCATGCCGATAACGAGGATCGAGAACGCCTGCACGACCGGCATGGACACCTTCCGCAACGCATGCTTCGCAGTTGCGGCAGGTATGTACGACATCGTGCTTGCAGTGGGATTCGAGAAGCTCAAGGACCGTGACCAGCGTGGCCTTGCCGGTACGTTCACTACGGGACACCCGGTGTTCTACGCGGGCACCGGCGGTCCGGGAGCGTTTGCGCTTGCCGCGACCCGTTACTTCGAGGCCTACGGTGCTACAAAGGAGCACCTCGGAAAGATAGCGGTGAAGAACCATCACAACGGCACCCTCAACCCGAAGGCGCACTTCCATAGGGAGGTTACTTGCGAGCAGGTGGTGGGCTCTTTCCCTATAGCGTATCCCCTGGGGCTTCTAGACTGCGCGCCGACCACTGACGGCGCTGCCGCGGCAATCGTCTGCAGGGCGGATCTCGCACCAATGATCAGCGATGAGTACGTGCTTGTTAAGGGTCTTGGTCTCGCAGTCTCGGCAGGCACTGGTCAAGCACGCTCGGACTACGACTACACTCACTTCCCCGAGGCGACGGCGTCATCGAAGCAGGCCTATGCGCAGGCGGGGATCACTGACCCGCTTCACGAACTCGGCACCCTGGAGGTGCACGACTGTTTCACCATCACCGAGCTGATCATCTACGAAGATGTAGGCCTGTGTGCAAAGGGCGAGGCGAAGGACCATGTGGACGCTGGCACCTTTGAGCTTGGCGGCGTCCTGCCAGTGAACACGAGCGGGGGCCTCAAGGCATCAGGGCACCCCGTGGGCGCGACTGGCCTGAGGATGATCTACGAGGGCTACTCCCAGATCCTCGGCCGCGCTGGAAAGCGTCAGGTTGCAGATGTCGACCTCGCAATGGGCCTTACGCTTGGAGGAATTCCCGGGATGTTCACCTGCGGAACCGCTATCGTCGGAAGGCCCTGAGACAGCGCTTCACCAGGGCATCCCTCCTTGTGATTCAGGGCCCCGCCAATTGCATTTGGGTCTTGGAACAGACCTGACTTGACGCAGGCCTGGGGGGGGGGGGGGGGGAGGGGCTTTTGAAACAGTTTCAGTTGGATGGTTCCCAAGGGCTGTTTCAGGGATAGTATCCCCCGGGCAACAAGGGAGAGGGGTTAGGGCAGATGAGCAGAGTGCGTGCAATGCGCAGTGACGCATGCCGCCTACGCCAGATTCCGGTGCAGGTGGCCCAGGGGTCGCCCGGGCTGGATAGCGTTGGCGCTCCGGCCAGCGGTGCGGGCCAAGGCATGCGGAAGCGTGGCACATCCAAGTCCGCTTCTCGCGCGGCTCGAAGGCGTGCCGTACGGCTTGCAGCTTCAGCCTCGCTCGGTGTCTTCACTGCAGGCGGCGTAGCGGGCGCTGCAGGCGCCAGCGGGAGAGCGCCGGCAGTAGTGTCTCACGCTCGCGGGAAGGGTTCTGCTGCGTTTCTGCGGCCCCTTCCTCGATACTGCATACCGTTCTCCGGATGCGGCTGGGGTCAGTCATACCCCGGCGATACCTCAAGCCAGTACGTCACGACCGTCACCGCAACCACCACGGTCAAGTATCCAAATCCGAACCCTAGCCCCCCGGGCGCGAAGGATTTGTATGATTTCGAAGCTCTCGGGTGCAAGGACGCTCAGGGTGCTGCGAAGTCGGTCACGACGCAGAACGGCTATTACGGTGCTACCCCTGTTTACGAGATCCTCGACTTCGGGACCCAGTACGAGGAAAACGGAATAATGGGCACCCTGCTTCCCGGTCAACTGCCGCCGAATGGAGCGTTCCTCTCGGACGCCCAGATCGTTATAGACGCCGAGAATTACGTGTACGGGTGGGCCATGTGCGGTCCGCCGCTCGATCCCATGGACCTTGGGATCGGCACTGACAACTCAGGCTCGTTGGTGAACTTCTGGAGCGGGGTGGATTGGGCAAAGAACGTCGTGGGTCCCGTCAATGCCTACATTGGCGACACTAATAACGACCGTGTGAACTCTCTTGTCTTCTTCGCCCTGGGCGCGAACGACATCGAGTCGTTTGGGAACTATTCAAATCCCGCGCACCCGCAATTTGCAACCTATGCAGATGCCGGGGCATGGGCATACGGCTTCAGTGTTGGGAGCAAGGCAGCGTACGAGTCAGGCAACCTTTCCAAGTACATCGACTACGGGTCCGCAGATAGCTGTCCCACCTCGATCTGGGTCAGTCTGACTAAAAGCTGCACTGGGGGATGGACGGTTGGGGACTATTACAACATCGCATGGGGCAATGGGTGGGCACTGGCACTGCCGGAGATCTACGACAGTCCGTGGGCCGCTCAGTGGAAGGGGATCTCCTGGGCAGGCAGAGCGACAGTTCAAGGGCCCATTGACTTCAGTGGTGTTCTCTGGTCCCAGGTTCTGGGCACAAGTGTAGCGAGCACGAATGCTGCTTGGAATGACCTCCAGAATGAGTACGAAGGCGCATGGTTTGGCGAGGGTACTCATTGGGATCCCAATCCGATTGGCCTACCCGAAGTGACTTGGCTTGCAGCGTCGTGTTTGCCCGCCCTCAGTGCTGCGACGCAGACCTCGCCGTACCCGCAGTGTTTCTAGTGATGAGGAGCCCGCAGTGTTTCTAATGACGAGGAGGTAGTGGTGTGGATTTCGGACAGCAAGGTGAGAAGGTTCACGACGTGTACGAGAACCAGGACAAGGCGGGGAACGGGGAGGTTGGCATGCCAGGGTTGGTGACTCTTAGAAGGGCACTGGTGGCCGCTGGCGCGCTTGTGTGCATAGCTGGTGCGAGCGTACTTGGTCTGTGGCTCACTGCGGGTTCCGGTGCCGCGAGCGTGATCCATCCGAAAACGTACACGATCGGGTCCGTCTGCCCGCACCAGCCCGGGGTACCTCTGCCTGCCGCAAAGCTCGCCAAGTGCCGTAAGGATGTTGCAGCGATGGACCGCTTTTCTCGCCTGGACGTGGAGGGGAGGCTTCCCGGGGGGATACCCAAGCAGCTGAAGCCCGAGATACTCCGCCCGGGCCAGCCCGTGCCTGGTCTACCGAACGTCGTTGAGATAGTCCCGCCCGGATACACTGCGAATTACGTGGGTCAGGTGCGCTTGGAGCTGGCGGCCCAGTACGGGATCAACGATTATACCTCTCAAGGTTATGGCTCCACGCGCACTGAGAACCTCGGCTATTACGCGGGGGGTTCTGAGGCAAACGGGCAGGGGCACGGCATCCTGGAGGTGTCGTGGGCCAACCGGTACAAGATGGATGGTGAGATTGTGCACGGTAACTTCATCAACCTTCACAATGGCGGTCAGCACCTCTATGTCACCACACAGCCCGTTGGAGCGCTCACCGCGACGAGCGTCGCTGGTGGCATCATAACCTTGAAGGCTTCAGACGGTGCGATATACACCTTCAACGTCAATACCTTGACCTTTGCTCGCGAGAGTGCCTGACCGAGAGCGTTCCGAGGAAACCGAGATGCCAGCATGACCTTGTCGCGACAGGATCCGAGGGAGGGTTTCCGAGCCGTCGACTTCGACGAGTTCGTAGAGAGTTGATGATGGGTCCGCAGTGTTTCTAATGATGAGGAGGCAGTGGCGTAGATGATGAGGAGGTGGTGGCGTGGATTTCGGACAACAAGGTGAGAAGGTATACAACCTGCACGAGAACCAGGACAAGCCGGGGAACGGGGAGGCTGGCATGCCAGGGTTGGTGACTCTTAGAAGAGCAATGGCGGCCGCGGGCGCGCTTGTGTGCATAGCTGGTGCGAGCGTACTTGGTCTGTGGCTCACTGCGGGTTCCGGCGCTGCCAGCGTGATCCATCCGAAGACGTACACGATCGGGTCCGTCTGCCCGCACCAGCCCGGGGTGCCTCTGCCTCCGGCAAAGCTTGCCAAGTGCCGTAAGGATGTTGCAGGGATGGACCGCTTTGCGCGCCTGGACGCGGAGGGGAGGCTTCCCTGGGGGATACCCAAGCAGCTGAAGCCCGAGATACTCCGCCCGGGCCAGCCTGTGCCTGCTATTCCCAACTTTGTTGAGGTAATGGCTCCCGGCTACACGGCAAACGACGTTGGCATGCTGCGCTCGGAGCTGGCGGCCCAGTACGGGATCAACGACTTCACATCTCAAGGCGGTGGCTCCACGCGCACTGAGAACCTCGGCTATTACGCGGGGGGTTCTGAGGCAAACGGGCAGGGGCACGGCATCTTGGAGGTGTCGTGGGCCAACCGGTACAAGCCGGATGGTGAGATTGTGCACGGTAACTTCATCAACCTTCACAATGGCGGTCAGCACCTCTATGTCACCACACAGCCCGTTGGAGCGCTCACCGCGACGAGCGTCGCTGGTGGCATCATAACCTTGAAGGCTTCAGACGGTGCGATATACACCTTCAACGTCAATACCTTGACCTTTGCTCGCGAGAGTGCCTGACCGAGAGCGTTCCGAGGAAACCGAGATGCCAGCATGACCTTGTCGCGACAGGATCCGAGGGAGGGCTTCCGAGCCGTCGACTTCGACGAGTTCGTAGAGTTCGTAGCAAGGTGCCTGGACGAGGACCCTCGGACGCTCTCGCACTCAACGCGGTTCGTCGAAGATCTGTGTGTGAGTTCGATCCAGATGCTGGAGATCGCCGTTGCGCTATGGGATCTCATTGGCATCGAGATAACAGATGGAATGGAGTTCGTAGAGGCTGCAAAGACCATCGGCACCTTGCATGCGTACTACTGCGAGCTCCTGCAGCGCCCGCTTCCTGAGGCCGGACCCAGCACCAGAGGTTCGGTTCCCCTGAGGCCCGCACGCGACAAGCACGCCGGCGCCCTCGAGGGTGTGCCGATGGCGGGAGCCCGTGTGTTGCTTCGTCCGGTGCTCCCTGAGGACCATCTGCGCCTGTACGCGCTCCAGACTGCAGAGCAGGTGGGCTTTCGCTGGCGATACGGCGGGATCGTGCCGCCCCTTGAGGTCTTTGTTCGCGAGATCCATGTCGGGGTGCATGCGCAGTTCGTGGTCTCACCGCTCGGACGAGCCGACGTGGTTGGCCTTGTCGTCGCCTACCAGGCGAACTCGCGCAGCGGAACCGTGTACGCGGGAGTGGCCATGGCGCCACGGCTCATCGGCTCCGGCATTGGGATCGAGGCACTCGGGCTGTTCCTGAACTACCTGTTCTCTACGTGGAGCTTCCGCAAGGTTTACTTCGAAGCCCTTGAGTTCACCTACGAGAGCGTCGCGAGTGCTGTGCCTGAGCTGATCGAGGTGGAGGGCACGCTGAAAGAGCATCACTTCTACCAGGGAAAGTACTTTGATCAATACATACTGTCGATCTCGCGCGAGAAGTTCACGCGCTATTTCGACGAGATCACGATGGATGCCGAGGCAGCCGCTACAGCTGAGGTTGTGCCCGCTGGAGCGGCGTTTCATGCGGCCTCTCCAGCGGAGGGCACACGATGAGCCGGGCGCGGCTTCGTAGCGGCCTATCGCCTCTTGTCTCCTTGTGTGTCGTCACGCTGCTCGCTTTCTTTGCTGCGCCTGTAATCGTGGCTTCAGCGACGCCAAGAGCAACGCCAGCCGCGAGCGCAGCTTGGTCGATCAACCACACGCCTGACACCACGGGGCCGCAGAACGACCACCTCACCTCGATCTCATGTCCTAGCCCGAGCTTCTGTGTCGCGGTGGGCTACTACAACAACGGAACGGTACACCAGAATCTAATTGTCACCTGGAACGGCGCGACCTGGAGCCTCGACGATTCGCCGTCACTTTCGAGTTCCGTGACCCAGGGGAACCGCCTCAACTCTGTTTCTTGTGTGAGCACGGCGTTTTGCGTGGCTGTCGGCTACTACGACCCTCGAAGTGGCTACTCCCTGGGGCTGGTTCTCACATGGAACGGCGCGACCTGGGCTCTTGACGATTCAGCGTCGCTGTCACCTCCCACGGTCACCAGGTTCGCCACATTGAACGGCATCTCGTGCGTGGGCACCAGCTTCTGCGTCGCAGTGGGCGACTATAGCGGCGGATCATCTATGTCTCAGAACTTCGTTCTCACGTGGAACGGTCACAGCTGGGCTCTTGACGATTCAGCGTCGCTGTCACCTCCCACGGTCACCAGCCAGTTCAACCATGTCCTGTCTATATCGTGTGCGAGCACCTCTTTCTGTGCGGGCGTTGGCTACTACATCAACTTCAGCAACGGAGAGCTACGCCAGAACTTCGTTCTCACGTGGAACGGTCACAGCTGGGTTCTGGACGACTCGGCCTCGCTTTCTACATCCAGCACCGAGGACAATTTCCTTATGAGCGTCTCGTGTGCGAGCGCGAGCTTCTGTGTTGCGGTGGGTCTCTTCTGGAGTGGGAACGCGTCGAAGAATCTGCTGCTTACCTGGAATGGTAGTTCCTGGACCCTTGATGACTCAGCCTCGCTTTCTGCATCCAGCACCGAGGGCAATGTCCTGGACGGCGTCTCGTGTGCGAGCACGAGCTTCTGTGTTGCGGATGGGTACATCGGGAACTTCCTCGGGGGAAGTAACGTGGTCCTTTCCTGGAATGGCAGCTCCTGGACCCTTGACAACTCGGCATCCTTGTCCACCTCTGCGACGGAGATGAATGCGTTGGAGGGGATCTCGTGTGCGAGCGCTAGTTTCTGCGTTGCAGCTGGCTACTACGATAACGCCGCGGGCGACTCCCAGAACCTCCTAGTCACCTGGGACGGAAGCTCCTGGACCATCGATGACTCAGCATCGTTCTCCTCCTCCGGCCCCCAGCAGGATTACCTCAGCTCCGTGTCGTGCGCGAGCCCAAGCTTCTGTGTCGCAGCAGGCTATTACAGGAACGCCGCGGGCGAATCCCAGAACCTCCTACTCACTTGGAACGGCAGCTCTTGGACCCTTGACGACTCAGCTTCTTTGTCCACGTCCATATCCGATGTCAACCTGCTCACTTCCGTGTCGTGTGCGAGTGCTAGCTTCTGTGTTGCAGCGGGCTACTACGAGAACAACGCTGGCGAAATACAGAACCTCTTGCTCACCTGGAACGGTAGCTCCTGGTCGCTTGATGCAGCGGCATCTCTGTCTACATCTGCGACGGAGATCAATTCGCTGGAGGGCATCTCGTGTGCGAGCGCTAGCTTCTGTGTCGCAGCGGGCACCTACTTAGCGACGTCGTCTGGCTCTTCGGAACACAACCTGATCCTCACTTGGAACGGCAGCTCCTGGTCACTTGATGCAGCGGCATCTTTGTCCACCTCCTCTTCGCAGGACAACCAGGTGACTTCCGTGTCGTGTACGAGCCCAAGTTTCTGTATCGTAGCTGGATCGTACAGGTCGAATGTGAACGTCACGAAGGACCCCTTCTTGACCCAGAACTTCATCCTCTCCTGGAACGGCACTACCTGGTCACTTGACGATGCGGCATCTCTGTCCACCTCTGCGATGCAGACGAACCAGGTGAATGCGGTGTCCTGTACGGCACCGAGCTTCTGTGTCGTAGCCGGCTACTATGAGGATTCGAGCGGGATCTGGAATCTGATCCTCACCTGGAACGGCTTTTCCTGGTCACTCGATGCAGCGGCATCTCTTGACATCTATGGGTCTCAGGAGGACCAGTTGAATGCCGTCTCGTGTGTCAGCAGCGAATATTGCCTGGCAACCGGCTCATATTTCACAAGCGCGAACGTCTCCCAGAGCCTGGTACTCACCAGGAGTGCTGGCACGTGGCAAACGAACTATGAAGCGTCACTTTCGACCTCCTCTTCGCAGGATAACTACCTCAACTCGGCATCGTGTATGAGTACTAGCTTTTGTGTTGCAGCTGGCTATTACTACAACGGCGTGGTGAACCAGACACTGGTGATGTCAGGAGCAGTGCCGAAGGCCCTGCCGCTAACAGCTGTGCAGGGCTATTGGTTCGTAGCATCAGACGGGGGCATCTTCAGCTTCGGTGATGCAAAGTTTTACGGCTCCATGGGTGCAAGACATCTGAACGCTCCGATAGTCGGCATGGCAGCTACGCCAGATGGCAAGGGCTATTGGTTCGTAGCATCAGACGGGGGCATCTTCAGCTTCGGTGATGCAAAGTTTTACGGCTCCATGGGTGCAAGACACCTGAACGCTCCGATAGTCGGTATGGCTGCTACGCCAGATGGCAAGGGCTATTGGTTCGTAGCATCAGACGGGGGCATCTTCAGCTTCGGTGACGCTAAGTTCTACGGCTCGATGGGTGCAAGACACCTGAACAAGCCAATAGTCGGTATGGCAGCTACGCCAGATGGCAAGGGTTACTGGTTCGTAGCATCAGACGGGGGCATCTTCAGCTTCGGTGATGCGAAGTTCTACGG
>JAJZXF010000062.1 GCA_021802485.1 Actinomycetes bacterium
CAACCCGAACCCCTAGCCAGTCGTGCTCATAGAACGTGTCGACGCCACGGTGCACATCACGCCGTGCTCATCCAACATGGCGCCAGACCCCCCGATCATGCTCAATCATCGTGGCGCTCAACACTAGGTCCCACGAGTGCCCCGGGCAATCAGGAAAGGGGCTCGAAGCCGTCGCTCCCGTCGCCAGGGTTGTCGTCGGTCAGCCGGGCTATCGCCCGCTCCCACGCCCGAGAATCGCCGTCGCGGGCGATGGCCTCGCTGTGCCAGATCGCACTCCACGCGTCGGCCGCGTCGGCCAGCGTCCGCCAGGGCGACCAGGGTGGCCAGGTAAACTCTTCGCCCGCTCGCTCGATCACCCAAGCCCGCAGCTCTTCTGCCCGGCGGGATTCCAGGACACCTGACAAAGTAGCCGGGTCCACCGCTGACATTCGGCCCTGAGCAGGGTTGAATCTCAAGAAGGCGCTGGGCTTTCGATTTCAGACGTGATCAACGAAATGTATGGGAATCAAGGCAAATTGCCCACCAGCACACGGGCCTGACCTGCGGCCAGGTCGTCCCGTTACAACTGCGGTGCGAAGCGTGCGCGTTTCCTGTGGGAACACTCCTCGTTGAGATGACCGGTAGTGCGCTCCACATCTGCATCGACCTACTCTCCGCACCCCGGCCCACTCGGGCGATTGGAACTCTTTGTGAGAAGCTCACTGGTGCGGAGATCACCTATCCCGGGACGAACCTCGTGCTGCACTGGTCGGCCAAGGACGCTTCTGGCATCACGTGAACTTGATCACCGTGTCCGGTGTCTTGGATCAGGGCTTGGTGAGGGTCTTCACCGGGCTTGGTGATCAGTTCAAAGTCCACCAGCACTTGCAGATGCGTGTTCTTACAGGCTGTCGCAAAATGGCCCGAAACAGCGGTCTCCGAAGGCAAAACCCCAGGTGGCGTTCCGCTCCAAATGCATTTTGCGACAGGCTGCTTAGCCCGAAATCAAGGGCAAGCTCGGCCAAGTAGTAGGTCTTCGCGTCCTGCAGGTTGTCGACGACAAATGCCATATTGAGGTACTACCGTAGGTAGCAATGGATTCGAGTCTCTGAGCTGGGTAAACGCGCCAGTCAGAGGGTTGTGTGAAAGAAAGGTTCGAGGAGGCCACCAGATCGAATCATGCGTGTAGCCCGGAAACTCCCGCTAGCAATCAGATAGGGCCCGTAGTGCAAGGCAAAGTTCATGCCGGCGCGGCCCTAGATCACCAATCCTGGTAGTGAGCGCTTGCTTGTGGACACGCTGCAGGTTGTCAAATGAAGCCGCACACTCAACGTGCATACCTTCAGTACTGCCCAGATGGATCTCGGTCGGGATATTACGAACGGTCCTACTTATTGGCGCGACAATGATTCCCGTAAGTACGGGTACTGCTTCAGACCTTGTGACTACCAGGACCGGCCTGCGCTTGTCCTCTGCTTCAGCCCACCAGATCTCTCCCTGAACTGGAGCAATCACCAAGGCTCCTCTTTGACCAGGGCGGCCGTCGACTTGGCAATGCCGACCAATTCCTCGTCGGTTTGGGGAGTAAGCCGGTAGGCCTCCGCAATATGGCGGATAATTCGCTCGCGTTCATGAGTTTCGACGAGTTGCTCAAGTCCCATGCGTATCGCTTCAGAGCGAGTTGCCACCACCCCTTCCTGGATCAGTCGATCAACTTTGACGATTAGCTCCTCGCTTACTCGGGAAATCATCTGTGTCATGGTTCTAGTATACCATCCTGTAATACATGCCGGAGTGAGGAGGTGTGTCGCTCCAAGCTCTTGGGTGTGGAATGCCAAGAGAAAGACAAGCCGAGCTCGATGCGTTGTCTGCTTGGATCCGCCCAATCGGAATTCACGGATGCGGGGACGATCTTCAAATTGTCGAAGTCACAACACTCAGTCGTTGGGCTCGTGTCAACGGGCCGTGGTCGAGTGAACATTCGGTTCCGTGGTGCCCGGAGAGGTCCCAGTATGGGCTTCCAGGACAGCTTGCAGAACCTTCAAGGCTATCCCGTGGCGGAATGTCATTTGCTCAGGTAGAAGGTGGTTTTCGCTGTGTCTGGGTGTAGTACCGACTTTCAGTTTGACTCAGGCTTTCGGAGCGTTGCAGTCGAGGCCGAACGGGTGTCGTAGATGCGGCTCTTTCTATGGTCGATCTCGGTGAGCTTGCGTCTGGCACGGAGCCCCCTCGCGATGGTAGAGCATCAGAGTCTCGTCGATGCTGGCCAAGATGTCAAGCGGCCCTCGGACGTTCGTGTGGATCCGCGCGCGCTCAGCTCCGCGTACCACAATTGGGCGACCGAGAGCCCTGGGGCGCAGCAGAGGACGGTGACACGGAACCTGGACTCGCTGCAGTGGGACATCGGCGAGAACGAGAGACCACGTCTCCGTCCTTCATCTGGCGAAAGTATCCCTCGACTGACTCCTTGGAGCGGTACTCGGCGACGATTCTCGCGATTCCGGCCTCGTAGGAGGCCTTGTCGAAAAGAGGATCCGCTTGCCGAACAACTCCTCTTTCATCGCCGCGCGGGGCTTGTCGTCGCTCGAGAAGCTGAGACAAAGCTCCGTTGCCGTTCGCCAGAGATCGTGGCGAGCACCACCCCATTCGCGGAAACAAGACCTGAAAGCGGCGACGTTGGACTGTGGGGAGCGAGGCCAGCGAAGAGCGAACGTGTCGGCCGGTCAGACATGGATCGACTCAGGCCGATAGACGTTGATATTTTGCGAAATGGTTCTCCATCTCAGTGCTGCTGACCCCGGCTTTGTCCTGGTCACAGCATCTCCACCCGGTAGCTGGAGCGGGGTTACAGCATCCAGATGGAGAACCACTTTTCACGAAAAGAAAGTTCCCACACGCGCTTGGTGGCCCTCTTACACGTATTGGCGTCGTGAGCGAGAAGCGGTCCGCGGAAGTCGCAGGGAGCTCAGGATCCGACGGGCACGGCGTGAAAGAAATGCAGAGTTCTTGCGGAATGCGTGGCATACCCGACGCGATCGGCGCTCTGCTTCGACCGCGTCGGAGTGGGAGACCGGTCCAGGACAGAACGAGGAACGTTCCCAGAGCTCGCAGAGGATTGTGAAGTCGCGCAAGGCATCGACTTGTCTCTGCTTGCTGATCCGCGGGAGCGTGGAGAGCTTTCGTGCGTGTGCTGGTGGCGAAATCCAGGCAGGTCTGTCGATGCCGGAGCTCTTAAGGGCCCGCTCAGCGTCGCGCATCGCGGTGGTCACTCTCTTGTGGGGAGTGGAATAGCGCCTACGGCGCTGGATGAAGACGCGCCTCATTGCCAGCCATAAAGCAGCGCCAAGGGTGAGAACGCAAATGAAGATCACGATGGGCCATATCCAGGCTTTCACCGTGTGGTTATGAGGCACTTGCAGGCGACTGGAGGCCGTCGTCGACTTTCCCGGCCTTGATGCTGAGAGGGTCGACGTTGTGGTGGACCTGACAACAGTCGATGGGGTTGTAGTGCTTCGCGTGCGCTGGATGCTGGGTGGAGGCTTGGGCGTGCTCGAGATGCTGGTCCGAAGCGGCAACGTTGCGATCCGCGTCGGTCCGATGACTCCGGGCGGGATGACATTACCGCCGGGAAGCCCTGGTGTGGGCTCGAATGAGACCCAGCCGTCAGGTTGACCCAGGTACACCTCGGGCCATGAATGCGCATCAATGCCGCGTACTACCATCGTGGCAGGCTCGGAACCGGTTGGGTTTCTACTTCCGGTTCCCGTACCTGTGCCGCTTGGGCTGTGGTGGGGGACTCGCTGGGGCTGTCCTTCGGTGAAGCCCACAGCTATGCGCGTAGGCAGCCCGAGCTCGCGGGCCATCACTGTAAAAGCACTCGCGAAGGATTGGCAGTTTCCGCTGTGCGTTACGGTTAGGAACGCAAGGAGCGGGTTCATGTTTCTCGGGCCGGCAGGCGGATCGGTGGTGTACTTGAAGCCGTTGGAGCGGAACCAGTCGACCAGAGCCTCCGCCTTTGCGAGGGGAGATGGGGCATACGCACCAATTTGCATTGCCAGGTCTCTCACCTTGGATGGTATGTGCGCCAGCGCGAGGTAAGTTCTTGTCAGAGCTGCGGGCATATTGCGTGGAAGGGTCCCCGGCAGCGGAGACGCTGCCGGCACGGCTGCCACCACGCGGTAGCGTTCGCCCGGCGTGGTGGCGCTGGGAGCCACAGCTCCCGCGCCGGCAACGATCACGCTCGATGATCTGACACCTGGCGACTTGGCTCCTGGTGGAGGCGAGTGCGGCGATCTGATACGCAGCGCTTCAGGAGGAACTGGAAGGAGGCGGCTGGCGAGCCTGCCGATGTTCACCGTTGCAAGGAACCTCCGCGACGCTGGAGCGGAGGCGTGGGTGTGCGCGGCCCGCAGGCTAGTTGCGATCATGGATGAAGCCGACACCGGTGAGGGCACTACACCCCTGGCGAGGAAGCGGGACACCGCTGGGTCGGGAAGCCATCGACCGTTTACGTACCTCGTAAGAACTCCCACTTGCCAGTACGTGGGGATCGGCGAGCGCGTTCTGAACATGACCGTGTTGGGATCGTGGTTCTGCACCGTAGCAACGTTGGTCATCAGCGCGAGTGCCGTGGGCTGGAAATGAGGACCTTGCGCTCTTGCGGCCGGAGTGGATCCCGCGGCTATGGACCACTGCGAGGCTAGCCCTGTTGCCAGAGCAACGGCCATCGCCGCGCTGGCAAGGTGCAGCACGGATCGCCAGCGTCCATGCCGGACGACCGTTGCGAGCGCGAACGCCCCGAAGATCGCGGCGACGATGATGGAGGTGAGATTGGATGTTGCACTGAATGACGCGGTGACGATGAGAAGTCCCGGGAGCAGCGCTGCTGCGGGGAGGGTGACTCTAGCCTGCGATCGCGAGTGAATCTTCGAACCAAGGAGCAGGCGCGCCGCTGTGCCCGCGAGCCCAGCAAGCAAAGCTCCGAGAAAGAGGACTCCCGGAGTTGCAGGGA
This sequence comes from Actinomycetes bacterium, assembly GCA_021802485.1. Lineage (GTDB taxonomy): Bacteria > Actinomycetota > Acidimicrobiia > Acidimicrobiales > JAJZXF01 > JAJZXF01. Next base: position 4,991 of record JAJZXF010000062.1, read on the forward strand.
GTGGCAGGTGCCCTGCGGTGAGTGCGTTGTGGCTGTCTCGCAAGGCCCTGATTACGAACTGGGCGGTGCGCAGAGTCGGCAGGCCGATGAATGTGGTGCCGAGAGCAGTTGTCCAGACCGCGGCCAGCAGAGCGGAGAGTACACCAGCAGCAGCGACGAGCGGCTCGAAGACGTGGGTGCGCCGTAGGAGCAGGGCTGCGATGGTGAAGCTCATGCTGGCTGCGAGGAGGAACGGCCAGGTAGACGGTCCGCCGATGCCGCCAGCTACAAGTCCACTCAAAGCGAACGCTGCAGTGGTGGTCGCAGCCAAGAGGCTTGCCTCGACAACTTGCGATGGGAGCGTTGAATGATGCAGCACGTTCTGGCCTGAGAAGGAAGTTTGCCCTGCTCCCGAGGTAAGGTCGCCTGATGGCCCGGGGTCTGTCATGTTCCTGCGAGAGCGGCTTTCACATCCTCGGGGGACAACCATCCATCGGACACAACCACGAGGTCGCAAGAGGCGGGTGCTATTCCAGCGAGGTCCGCCGCCGCGGTGTAAGTAGTTACTACAGTCGAGTGGCCCACTCCGAGGCAGCGAGCCAGGCTGTGTTGCGAAGGCGGCGAGTGGCGCGGTCGGAGGCTCGCGAGAGCAAGGCGCGAGAGTGAAATGCCCGAGGAGGTTGGCGGGAAGCTAAATCTCAGCCCCGAGCAGGTAAGAAGCTCAACCAAGGTTCCGCTCTCTATGGCGGACTCGATCATATCGGCAACGCTTCGCACTGCGACCTCGAAAAGTGGCTGCAGGTGAACCCCCGCTCGGTCGTCCAAGACGATCCGGGTTGCCTCCACGGTGTCCGGGTCGAATTGCCGGACGAGCAACTCGTCGTAGAGCGCAAGCGCCTGCCAGTGGAGCAGCTGAATACGATCGCCTGGGACATAGCGTCGCAGGCCGGCAAAGTCTCCCAAGTCCGAGCGGAGAACTGCTGTGTTCTGGCCTTGCAGCGCTGAACTGGTGGCGCTTGCAAGGCTCGCGGGTTCGACCCCAGCCGTACGAGTCGCCTCTCTGGTCATGCGTGATGGGTAAACCGTGAGTGCTACAGCGTTCGTGACGGCTACTGGTACGCCGAAGAGGCCGAACGGGTCGTAAACCCATATCTTGATGCCTGAGAGTGCGAATGTGCCACGCCTCGATGCCGATACAGGGAACGTCGCGGAGATCGGCGATCCCCGGGAGGTGCGCAATGGCCTTGCACTCCTCAGCAGGGATGGCGCTAACGCTACGCGCTGAGCGCGAGCCGTATGGCCGGTGTTCTTGCGGAGGTCTGCGAAGTTACTTCGCGGCCAAGCTGCGGGTGGGCGTTCGACAGCGTAGGGGATCTCGTGCATACGCTGGGCCGCATTCACGATGGTCACCGTGAGCAACGCGGTATGGCCGCAAGGGAGCATGGGAGGAGAGATGCTTGCAAAGGCCAGCAAGCCGTGGGATCGCCTTCTCGCGTTCCAATGTACAGATACGAGCGCTGCACAGATAAGTGCGATGCCCAGGGCGCCGAGTGTGATAGTGCCGGCCCATCCGGCCAGGGCTCCGATGATGAGCAGGAGGGTCGCGATTCCTAGCGTGGAGATGCCACGAACGGTCATCGCTGGGCCGCCCCGTCTTGTTCGATGTCAACTGGGACGGGGACCGCATGGAGCACCTCCTCGATTACTGACTCGGCTTCGTTGCCGGGGAGGAGATCGAAGCCGGTCTCCAGCAGAACCCGGTGTGCTAACGCAGCGGCCGATGCGGACTGCACGTCCTCTGGGATGACGTAAGCACGGCCAGAGCCGATGGCCATCGCTTTCGCCGCTCTCAAGAGGGAGATCGCGGCTCGCGGCGAGGCGCCCACCTTTACGTCTGGATGCTGGTGAGTTTGGCGGACGATAGCGATCACGTAGGCGCGAGCAGCAGGCGCTACGTGGACTCGAGCTACGCGGTGCATGAGCTGTGCGAGGTCGTCTTCGCTGATCGCCGGCTGGAGCAAAGCGACTTGGTCGGAGCGGTCGGGTGTTGCCAGGAGGGAATCCATCGATGCCGCGTCGGGATATCCGAGTGAGAGTCGAAGTAAGAACCGGTCGCGCTGGCCGTGAGGCAGGGGAGAGGTCCCTGCTGAATCGAATGGGTTCTGGGTAGCGATCACCATGAAGGGGTTTGGAAGGGCTGTCGTCTTCCCATCCACCGTTACCTGCTGCTCTTCCATGGCTTCGAGCAGCGCCGACTGAGCGCGCGGCGAGGCTCGGTTGAGCTCGTCTGCCATCAGGATGTTCGTAAACACGGGCCCCGCGCGGAACTTCGGTTCCCGGCTTTCCAGGTCGAACACGGTCGCGCCGACAATGTCGGCGGGCAAGAGGTCAGCGGTGCATTGCAAGCGGCAGAAGGAGAGCCCGACCGCACGGGCGAGTGCCTTTGCGAGGGTTGTCTTTCCAAGGCCCGGGAGGTCTTCTACCAGGAGATGGCCTCCAGAGACGAGGCACGCAACAGCAAGGCGGATGGTCTGATCGCGAGCGAAGACGATGCTGTTCACTGCGTCCACCACCGCGTGGAAAAGGGCCGTCTCCACGGGTGTGCTCGCGGTCTCACCCTGGTGGAGTTCCACCTCAGTGTCAAGCTGGGCTGGAGACTCCGCAAGAGTGCTGGTCGGGTCGTCAAGCTGGGAAGGGCTTGGGGTCACATGGGGTATACTAGCGAGGCATGCTGGTGATCGGTGGAAGTCCTGATCTCGCAAGCGATGCGCTAGCGGGCATCTCACCTCCGCAGGGCCACGAAGGACCATCGATAGCCATGTGGTGCCACGCACTTGCTTCTCGCGCGCTAGGGTGACAATTTAGAGCCTGCCGGGGCATGTAGGCGGTAGGAACTGTTAGGCTGGCCAAGTTGGCGCGAGCGAGACGAAAGGGGAGGTATAGTGGGACGGGAAGCGGGCAGCGATGGAGGCGGATCGTGGCGCGACGAGCCGTCTGGTTTGTGGCTCGACGGTGATGGTGGGTCCAAGCTATCCCGCAATGCAGGTCCACTCCTATACCGGCGTGGCATCGTCGCGGTCACAGCAGTGGTTCTTCTGGCCTCAGTAGCTATTCCTGCAGCGTTCGCTATGTCTGGCTCTTATGCCCACAGCGTAAGGCACGCGCGCAAGAACCACCACTCCCGCAACATCGGCACTCCTGCTGCAAAAAACGCGGTCCTAGCCGCACTTTCTGCGACGGTCGCAGCGGGTAACTTCAACGTCTCCTACAAACTGTCAGAGTCGGGACCGCGGCCAACTTTGCCGAACAAGGTGTGCCCGTCCGGAAAGCCCCGAAAGTTCCTTGGCGAGCAGGTGGCGATGCCGGCCTCCGTGGGAGCGAGGAGTTATGGCTCCGGTGGCGTCGACCGGTCTCCTGTGACGACCGCTGTGGCATGCAGCCTGTTCCCGCCGTCAGTTGTCGTAATCGGTAGTGGCACCATTGATGTTGCCCCGTATGCGATGGGGATCTCTGCTGACCTCAGCGAACCCTACGCGGGGTACCCTTCGCCTTCGATGCAGGTATCGCTGTATGTAACCAGCTCGAGCGTGTGTGAGAACTCGGCGGGTCTCGATTATGGTGGGCCCAGCTGCACGCAGGGCACCGCGACATCCAGCGTCAGTGGTTTTTCATCGCTGGTTGAGGGCGCGCTTGGCTCTCGCGAGGGTGCGGTTGCGATGATCGGAATGGCGAGCCCAACCGGTTATCTTGATCTTGCCCAGAACGAGGTGACCGCGGCTTCTCAGACCGGGACCTCGACGATCGGTGGCGTCCCGGTCAGCGATTACACGGTGCAGATCAACACATCGCAGATCGCAGCGATCCCGGGCTTGTCGTCGGATCAGGAGGCTGCGCTCCACCAAGCGCTCGGCCTGCTGGAGTCCGAGAAGATGACGACCGAGACCGTGACGCTTGCTATCGACTCAGCGGGGTTCATTCGCCAGGACACCTCGGTGGCTAACTTCGCTGATGGCGCTTCAGTCACGCTGTTTGCAAGCTTTTCGAACTTTGGCTGCGCTGGACAAGCTTCGCCGAGCGGGATTCCATCGCCGCAAAAAACTTGGTGCGTCTCTCCTGACAAGATTACGACAAAGCCATCGCCGACCTTGGTACCGCTGAAGAAGCCGGTAGCGGTGGTGACTGTGCGGCCTTCAACCAAGCCCACTGTTACGATCGGCACCGGCACTGCCCCGGTGACTTCGCCTCCGGTCATCTCCACTCCCGCGAATCCGCAGCGTGGTGGTTCGTACCCGGTTATTAGAAACCCGCAACCCTCTTCGTCCAGCAAGAAGAGTGGGTAGCGTCGCTGCCGCGTAAGTCGCAGTCCGTGCAGACATGCTCAACGGACGCGGTCGGGGTCGAGTGTGCCTAAGGTATTCAGATGGCGTTCTGCAAGAAAGCTTCGCGACACTCTCTGCGCAGGGAGACAAGGCCTTGGGACGTGGGGGTAGTCCCCGGGTTGCGATCGCACGGTCGCGGCTTGGAGGTGCTGGTCTCGAGGCTCGGTTATCCAGGTTCGCGAGCCGTTGCTCCAGGGCATGTCGCTAGGGGGTCGCGACCGTGGCTGTGATAACGCGATCAGATGTGATAGATGACGTCATCGTTGTCACACCAGACGTTCACGGTGATTCAAGGGGGCGTTTTCTCGAGACCTACAGGCGTTCATGGTTTCCCCTTGGGCGCGAGATGGTCCAGGGAAGCCGCTCCGACAAGGAAGCCGGCGCGCTTGTCGGGCTTCACTACCATCTCCACCAAGCGGACTACTGGTACATTACGAGGGGGCGCGCTCGGGTTGTTCTCCACGACCTGCGCCGTGGTTCGCCCACCGATGGGTCCACCTTGTCCATCGAGATTGGAGAGCACAACGACGCGGGTCTGTTCATTCCGCCTGGGGTCGCCCACGGATTCGCAGCGCTTACGGACCTGACCCTCACCTATCTAGTGGACAACTACTACAATCCCGTCGACGAACTGGGCGTCGCCTGGGACGATCCGGCGATCGGAGCTGATTGGGGTCTCGGATCGCCCGTGGTGTCCCAGCGTGATCGATCAAACCCGCTTCGCAGCGAACTTGCAGCGGATGCCTTGCCGAAGTTCGGCATGCGAGCTTGACCAAACTTCTGCCGGCAGGCGAGATAAGGTGAAGAAGCGGTTATCTTTGCGCTCCAAGAGCGATGCATGCCGGCAGCTTTCGTATGAGAATATTTGAGGGTGATTCGTGAGGTGGAACACGTAGGAGGCTTTTGGAACCCGGCTCGCTGGGATGAGCCTCAGCGGCTGGTGTACGCGAGGTGAGCATCGTGTTGGTGATCGTTGGCTTGGCGATCGTAGGCGCAGTGGTGGCTCGTCTGGCGCTTCGATCCAGTGCCGGAGAGGATCAGTCTGTTGATCACTACGAGAAGGCGCTTGAGACCTTGCGGGAACTGCAGGGAAAGAGCAACTCGTCGCGTCGTGCAGCGAGTCGCGGCAGTCAGGCGGAAATCCCCGGTCACGTCTCGGCTGGTGAAGGACATGTCCGACCCGCTGCTCAGGGCAACGAGCAGGGGCTCGTGCAGGCTGGAGGGAATCATGACGATGTGGGGCCGCCCGAGCGGGCCTCGACGTCGCGTCGCGAGTCATTGACGCCTGGTCCGTCGGTTCGTGTCTCGAACGAAAATCATGACGCAGATCCTGTTGGGGCAAGCGGGGCCATGAGTCTTCTTGCCGATCAGGCTGGTAACGTCCCTGCTGAGGGCGACGAGTTAGGGGCCGGTGCTACTCAGGCATCGACGGAGGGTGCCCGTAGCGCACCCCGCGCGGCCGAGGTCGAGTCCGCTTCGACATCTGCAGCGCTTGCGCCAGCAGATGCCACTAATACAGGTGGTGACGATCCAGAAACGGCCGTGCACGCCGCGATCAGGCCGCCACTGGTTTTCGTTGCCGATGACGTCCCCTATGCGGATGCGAATGGCTCTTACGAAGGTGTTGGCACTGCGGTGTCCCGTGCGGAAGATGATGGTGATCGACGGCCCCCGGCCCCTCGAGCTACTCCATCTCGGCGCCGCGCGTCAGCGTCCTCTCGGTCGCGCTTTGCGCCTGTGGCGGAGCGTGCAGTGGAGTACTTCTGGCCAGCTCATGTCGAGGACGATGACTCAGCACGAGCGCAGCGTGGTCAGCGACCCGGGCCGCCGGTTCTCATAGTGGTCCTCGCATTGCTACTGGCGGTTCTTGTCGTGGTTCTCGTGGTTCATTCAATTGGCGGGTCCGCCGGTACGCGTAAGAGCATTGCCAGCGTGCCGCGCAGGCATCACGCATCGAAGCGGACGGTCTCGACGAACCCACCGAGCATCATCGAGCCGACCAGCTCTGACTCTGCGAGCGCGACCTCTTACTATACCGCCCCATCAGGTTCGTACACTGTATCGATCGTGGCTAGCGCAGCCTGCTGGACAGCTTTGAAGGGGACGCAGTACGGGCCTGATGTGTGGGCAAGGACCTTGCAGCCGGGTGAGAGCAAGACCTATTCAGCCACAGGGCCGCTGTGGGTGGATTTGGGAGCCTCGGTGGGGGTAGCGATCACATTGAACGGCATACCGGTGGCCCTGCCTCCTGGCCATCCCGACGTGTACAACCTGAGCTTCCAACCTGCCGGAACCGGGCAAGGCAGCAGCAGCAGCTAGGGGTCCTATCCTGGGCTCAGATCAACCAATCCAGCGGCTATCTTGGTGCAGTCGCGACTCGCGCAGCGTCAGCCACGAAGGCCAGCACGAGCGCTTCCTCTTCGAACGCGGCGTAACGACCGGATGGTCCAGCATGGCCAGAGTCCATCGCGATGCGCAGTAATACCTTGCTGGCGGGATTCTGTGCTCTGATCTTTGCGACCCACTTGACTGGTTCCCAATATGCAACCCTGGGGTCGTTGATCCCAGCAAGAACCAGCAATTGGGGGAGGCTCTGAGATGCGGAGCTCGTTACGTTGTCGTATGGGGAGTACTTTGCCATCCATTCGTAAGCTTTGGGGTCTTCAAGGGGGTTTCCCCACTCCTCCCACTCGATCGCGGTCAGCGGCAAGCTGGGATCCATCATCGTCGTCAAGCAGTCGACGAACGGTACCTCTGCAACAATCGCCCGGAACAGCTCGGGCGCAATGTTCAGCACTGCTCCCATTAGGAGTCCGCCAGCTGACCCACCGCGGGCTACAAGTCGGTCGGGAGATGTCCATCCGTGTTGGCGGAGGTGTCGTGCGCAGGCGATGAAGTCGGCGAAGGTGTTCTTCTTGTGTTCGAGCTTGCCATTGAGATACCAGCCCCGGCCCATTTCGCCCCCGCCTCGCACGTGAGCGATAGCGTAAACGAAGCCTCTATCGAGCAGGGACAGTCGCGCCGGGGAGAACATCGGATCGATGGAGTGCTCGTAGGAGCCGTATCCATATAGCAACGCAGGTGCTGGGAGATTGCCTGCAGTGTCCTCCCTGTAGGCGATAGAAATGGGGACACGCGTGCCGTCTTCGCTGGTTGCCCAGAGCCGGTCAGTTCTGTAAAGCGCTGGGTCGTATCCGCTCGGGACCCGCTGGCGTTTCAAGACCTTGGATGTGTGGTTATCCATGTCGTACTCCAGTACGGAGGAGGGCGTGATCAGTGAAGTGTAGTGGTACCTGAGCACCCGCGAGGAGAACTCGGGATTCAGCCCTCCCCAGGCTGTTGACGGAGTCTCTGGCAGATCAAGCGTGGTAGCGGCTCCTGTCGCGGAATCGATGACCCGGATAACCGATGCAGCGTCCGAGCGCTCATAGACAACCAGGTGATTCTCGAACAGGTCGAACCCGGTTATCCTAACTCCAGGCCGATGGGGGACGATCTCGGCAACCTCGCCGCCTAAGGGCAGCAAGTCCGGCATCTCCACCAGTCGAAAGTCCTCAGCACTGTCGTTTGTGAGCAGCATGAAGTGCTGATCACGATGAGCAACGCTGTATTCGATGCCATTGCGTCGCTCCTGGAGCACCCGGAAGGAGCCGGTCGGGTCGTCTGCGCTCAGTGCCCAAACCTCAGATGTCACCTTGCTCTCGATTTCGAGCAGGAGGTAGGCATCATCTTTGGTTCGAGTCACACCGATATGGAAGCGTTCGTCGTCCTCTACGTGGACACAGACGTCGTCTTCCGGTTGCGTTCCTATGGTGTGGCGCCAAAGCTGCCAGGGTCGCATCGCCTCGTCTGGCCGGGTGTAGAACAAGGTGCTCTCGTCGTTTGACCAAGCAAGCCCATACGAGGTACCAGCCACCTCCTCGTCGAGGTCCGATCCAGCGTGAAGGTCTCGGATTCGAAGGGTGAATACCTCAGAACCCGTAGTGTCGAACAGGTATGCGAGGAAGCGATGATCTGGGCTCACCTCCATGTTTCCCAGCGCGAAGTAGTCATGTCCCGCTGCGAGGTCGTTCTCGTCGAGGATCACCTCTTCATCCTCGCGGTCTTTATGCCTCATGAGATCGAAGTCGACGCTGGCTGCACTTGATGCCTTCATTCGGCAGTGGATGGGATAGCTGAGTCCTTGGCGGGTCCGCCAGAAGTACATCCAGGGACCCTTCTTTACCGGGACGCTCAGATCGTTTTCGTCGATCCGAGAGAGGATCTCCTTGTAGATCTGCTTTCGCAGCTCTTCGGTCTCGGATAGCACAGCGTCCGCGTAGTCGTTTTCAGCTTCGAGATAAGCGATGACAGTTTGGTCATCTCGTTCCCTGAGCCAGTACCAAGGGTCGACGCGCTCGTGCCCATGCGCGCTGAGCACCCTTGGCCTGCGCTGAGCTCTTGGTGGCTCAGGGATCAGACGTCCACTAGCTGAGCTCGCTACGGGTTGTTTCACAGGTGTGGGTTCTCGCGTCTGCGTCTTGTCAGAGCGTGCGGGAGTGGAGTTGGCGTCGCGATGGGCGGTCATCTCTAGAGCATGTCACTTTGGGCGACAATAGTTGTTACTATCTAGGTAGTGGAAAATATTATCTGGCCGAAGTGTGCATCACGAAGGCGAAGAGGGACCCTGGCTTGTGGAGGAGAAGGAATCATTCTCATGCTTCGTGGGTTGAGGTTCGCCCGGCAAGTCCGGGAGGGTGGATATGTACGCTGAGTCCAGGCCCTTGCTACTTTTTCCCAGGGAGAGATAGATGACGACAACCCAGGTTGATCTTGGAAAGTATGAACTAGGGTGGAGCGACGCGGAAGACTACGTCTTCAAGCCGAAGAAGGGCTTGAACGAGGCGATCGTGCGGGAGATGTCCTGGATGAAGTCGGAGCCTGACTGGATGACGAACTTCCGCTTGAAGTCCCTGGCGCGCTTTGAAGCAAAGCCGATGGCACCGTGGTTTGCCGTGAACATGCCGGACATTGACTTCGAGGACATATATTATTACATCAAACCAACCGACAAGCAGGTAAACAGTTGGGAGGAGTTGCCTAGCTCGGTGAAGAACACATACGAGCGTTTAGGCATTCCAGAGGCTGAGCGCAAGTACCTTGCGGGTGTGACCGCCCAGTACGAATCGGAGGTTGTCTATCACCGAAACAGAGATGAGCTTGCAGCCCAAGGCGTGCTCTTTTGCGACATGGACACCGCTGTCAGGGAGTACCCCGATATCGTAAGACGGTACTTCGCGACCGTAATCCCCCCGAGCGACAACAAGTTTGCCGCGCTGAACTCCGCGGTGTGGTCTGGTGGGTCGTTCATCTACGTTCCGCCGGGGGTGAATGTAGAGATGCCGTTGCAGGCGTACTTCCGCATCAACGCAGAGAACATGGGCCAGTTCGAGCGCACCCTGATCATTGCGGACGAAGGCTCACAGGTTCATTACATCGAAGGATGCTCTGCCCCAGTCTATGCTACGGACTCCTTGCACTCCGCTGTGGTGGAGCTCGTCGCAAAGCCGAGTTCGCGCATTACGTATACGACAATTCAGAACTGGTCCTCTAACGTGTACAACCTGGTCACGAAGAGGGCTCGTTGCGAGGCGGAGGCTCACGTGGAGTGGGTGGACGGCAACATTGGTTCGCGCCTCACGATGAAGTATCCGTCGGTTTACATGGTCGGCCCTAAAGCATCAGGTGAGGTTCTATCGGTGGCTTACGCTGGGGCGGGCCAGCATCAGGACGCTGGGGCGAAGATGATCCACGCGGCGCCGGAGACTACGTCGACCATCGTATCGAAGTCGATCTCGAAGGATGGCGGGTTGTCGACCTACAGGGGCCTCGTGCGGGTGGAGCCTGGCGCGACGGGTTCGAAGAGCTACGTGCGTTGCGATGCTCTGATACTGGACGAGTCATCGACATCGGAAACGAAGCCGTACATGGAGGTCGAAGAGCGCGACGCTCAGATCGGCCACGAGGCGACCGTTTCGAAGGTTGGTGAGGAGCAGGTCTTTTACTTGATGAGCAGGGGCTTGTCGGAGAGCCAGGCGATGGGCATGATCGTGAACGGGTTCATCGAGCCGGTGACCCGCACTCTTCCGATGGAGTACGCGGTCGAATGGAGCAGGTTGATCGAACTCCAGATGGAGGGTTCGGTGGGCTGAGCCGGTGTTCTGCCGAGGCTCAGGATGGTGTTGGCTTGCCGATCTTTCGGTAGGGCTGCGCGCGTGAGACAATGAGCGAAGCGTGGCCGCAACCCCTTCCGTGAGGGAGGGGTTGCGGCCGCTTTCCCTTCGGAAGCCAACCTTCCCGGTTGGGAGACTGCTGGTTCTCGATGTACGCCTTGATGATCTCGAGCGGCGCCCCACCTGCCGAGACAACGCAGAACGAGGGGGACCAGAAGTGCTCTCCCAACAGGGAGCGAGTGACCTTCGGCCAGTCCTGTTGGCGCACCCGCATGGAAGAGATCGTCTTCAGCGACATGACGGGCGTCGATAGCGCAACCTTCGGCGGGTAAGACACCAGCACATGGGCGCGATCCCTGTCGGTCTCGAAAGGATCGAGTGTCGCCCCGTAGCGGGCACATACTTCCTCGAACGTCTCCCAGGCACACATTCGGAGATGGGTGCAGTTCTGCTGGAGTGACGCCAGCTACGCCATTGTCCCGGCTCAGGGTCCTGTATTAACCGAAAGCCCGGTCTGATCACCTCGAAAGCCCCCATGTTCGGGTGCTCGGGTGGGAGAATCTGGCATCGGTTGGATAACAGGCAGGAGGTGTAGGGCTATGGAACGTGGCGACCAGCAGCAGGCGAAGCGGGCTCCCCAAACTGGTGAGGGGGACGATTCTGGTCCACCGCAGCAAGTGCGGGAAGGCGAACTGTCACTGCGCGAGCGACTGACGATCAGTGACGGGGCACAATCCGCACATGCTGATCATGGACCACAAGGTCACCACCCACCATGTGCTCGGCGAACTCGATGCACGGAGCGTCAAGTTCATCACCCTGCGAATGCGCTCGGAATCGCTCATGAGCTACATCGAGCGCCTCGCCCGAAGCGACTGCAAGACGATCCGCCTGGAGCGCTCAGGGCCTCGCCACAACCGGC
>JAJZXF010000005.1 GCA_021802485.1 Actinomycetes bacterium
GCAGCGAACAACACCGACCCTAAGCCATTCGAGTGGACCGCAACCGCCGAGCAGATCTTGGAGAAGGTCAGCCGCGGGCGGGTAGCCCTCAATCAACTAGCAAGCTAAAACTGAGACACTACACTAGGTGCTGTAGACAGCCTGGCGATCGTTGAGGCGGACCCGGAGTCTCCATCGTCCGCTTGGTCGCTGGTCGATGGATCCGCCATCGTTCGGCGCTCGGCGCCGCTTGCGCTTGGCGATGTGTGTCCTCCGCCACGGGACTCGCACCGACGGTTTCGGTGTCACTTGAGTCCCGTTGAGCATATCACGGGCCTCCGCCGCCGGTCAGCGGTTATGCTTAGCCGCTCTGTCCAGGCACTTTCGGGTGGAGGTGAGCGGACTCGAACCGCCGACTTCTACGTTGCGAACGTAGCGCTCTTCCAGCTGAGCTACACCCCCATGTTCCACTGTGACTACCACGATAGCAAGGAGTACTACTTTGCCTGCTTCCAAAATGTATCGCGAATATATCCAAATTGTCAGTCGTGCTGATAGATGCGGACCAACGATATTACGCTGGACGATACCTCCAATATACCAGGAGACGCGCAGCTTCGATCAGTGCCTGCAGAGTCGGGCGCATGGCCAGCCAGGTTCATAGTACAACGAACATGTGATCGATAGTCGTGGATAGTAGTGACGCTCTTGGGTCGCGGACAGGAGGACCTTGTCGATGATCCAGAGAAGTGGCGGGAGCCTGAGCACGAAGCGACAGGCAAGCCACAACGGGCCCGTGCCGACCATTTGTAAGCACCACGCAAGTCTCCTCCTCCTCCTCCTCCTCCTCCTCCTCCTCCGTGAGAGTGATGACCTAGCTGGGGAGGTGGGGGCCCGCTGGATCCCAGGCGCGGCGAAGCGGATGTAGATTCTGGATGGGGTGGGGATCTCGACGGAAAGAGGTGCCCGGTCCGAAAGAGCGACCGTAGTGAAGTCTGGTGCCGTCCTTGGAGAGGGTCACTTGTTCGAATTCCTCGATAGCAGTAGCTCTCTCGTTAGGAAGTTTCCATTCGATGCATTGGGCGAAACCCGAAAAGCATCGAGCACCTCGCAGCTTGTGCCACTGTCGTCAGATCTCTGGAACCTTTCGTACGCCTGCGATTGTTTGAATCGGCAAACTCTGTGACGCGGGCTGGTCATAGGGAAGGTCGGCCAGTTGGTTCACGATTCCCTGAGTTCCAAACGCGCCGACTGCTTCGCGCGAGGGGTCGAGATCGAATATGTCGCACTTGGGTGCCCTGGAACCGATTCTGTAGAGCGGTTGGGCTTTCTCTGACCTGTGGAGTGTTTCATGCCTGCCGACGACTTCGTGGCGATCGGCAGTGATCAACGGCGCGAGTTGCATGCTTCCAACCGCGCTCGGGTCGGTTGCGAAGAACTGCATCCTTGCAACGTATGCATCGTCGTAGCACGGCGTTTAATCCAAGACTTCCGTCAGCGGAGTCGATCACTGCCAGCTCTTGGTCGGGCGTGATTGCGGCCAGTTGGCTCAGGAGTCGGTCATCTCGCGGCGGCCATCGAGGGCTCGGCCCAGAGTGACCTCATCTGCGTACTCGAGATCGCCGCCAACAGGGATTCCGCTCGCGATCCGCGTCACTCTCAGTCCGAGCGGTTTCAACAGCCGGGCCAGGTACATGGCCGTGGCTTCTCCCTCCAGGTTCGGGTTCGTGCACAAGATGACCTCTGTCGTTCCTCCCGCGGCGAGCCTTGTCATGAGTTCCTGGATTCGCAGTCGCTCAGGACCTATCCCGTCCATCGGATTGATCGCTCCGTGCAGAACGTGGTACTGGCCCTTGAAACCCTTGGTCCGTTCAATCGCGACGATGTCGCGGGGATCTTCCACCACGCACATAACAGAAGCATCGCGCGCCGGGTTGTTGCAGATATCGCATAGCTCGCCGTCAGCTATGTTGAAGCACCGCCTGCACAAAGAGGTGCGTTCCTTCACCTCGATGATCGCGTTCGTGAGACGGGTGGCTTCTGCCGTCGGAATGTCAAGGAGATGAAAGGCGATCCGTTGAGCGGACTTCGGGCCGATGCCCGGAAGCTTGGCAAGCTCGTCTATCAGCGCCTGCATCGGACCGGTGTACATTAGCTGTTCCTCCTGTGCTGATCTACTGAGCTGAGCACTGGAATCGCTCGGCGCAATCGGTGAGGTGTTGGCGGCATTCTAGATCTCCTTCGCCCCGGGGAAGGCTTGGAGCAGTCGCTCCTCAGCTGAGACGTGGCCACTCGATGTCTCGGGCTCATCCGCGATGTCGGCAAGGGACTCTTCTGGTTCGTCCGGATCGCTGGAAATCCCGTTGAGATTGTCATGCTCACTCGGCGAGACGGTGTTCTGGGGGGGAGTGTTCTCTGTTGATGCTGGGTGTGCGCTCTGCTGATCACCCGGAGCTTTGCCCCTGCTCTTTGGGTGAGTTGCCTCGTCCACTGCGAGTTTAAGCTGTACGGGTGCCCGGAAATGGGAGCACAATGCCTTTTCGACCTCGCTTCGAAATAACTCGCAGCGGGAACGATGAACAGCGTCGGGAAGAGCGAAGGTGGTGATGCCGTCATCTGCACTGACGAACCGGCCGGCCCTGAACAGTGCCCGAGCTCGTCCGGAAAGGTTTGGAAGTACGTGGTCCGCCCAGGCGATGACGATCTCGTCGCGGGTTGGAAGCGCCGCGCTACTGCTAGGCGAGCCGCTCGCCTGGCTGGCGGGGGTTTCGGCCTTGGGCGCACCTTGCGCCGATTTTGTGGGTTCTCTCGGTGCTGGTTGTGGAGGAGTTTCAGTGCGAGGACGTTGAGTCTGCAGGAGTACCTTCCTGGCAGAATCGGCTCGACCGCCGTGGTGGTCGGGAGCGCTTGCCTCCGGCGATTGCCGTTGCAACGATGACAGTGTGCGTTCAAGGTTCTTAACTCTCTCGATTAGAGACGCGCTGGTCTCATCAAGCTCTGGATGAGCCAGCTTTACGAGCGCGACTTCTAGGCAAACCCGTGTATCGGGCGCGTCCCTCATCTGAGCATTCAAGCCGCCAAGGAGCTCGATCGAGCGAACTAATGCCGGGAGTCCAAGACGTCGAGCCTGATCGCCAGCGCCGCGCGCCGCGTTGGCGGTATCACTGACTGCGATCTCTGGGGCGACGGTTGCGAGGAAACCGTGGCGGAGGTGCTCAACGAGTCCTGATGCCAAAGTTTGAGGGTCGTTGCCTGCGGAGATGGCGTTTGCGGTGGCTGTGAGCGCCTTGCTCACGTCCTGGTCGCATATTGCCTCAACGATTTCGAAGATGCTGCTAGCACTGTCACTGACGATGCCGCCAGCTGCTAGCTGGTCAAGTACGGTCAGAGCATCCCGGGCAGATCCCCTTCCTTTGCGAATAGCGGCCTCAAGTGCATCGTCAGGCAGGTGGAGTTCCGCGTCCGAGCTGACATCTTCCATGAGACCTCGCAGGACTTCCGGATCGAGGAGCCGGAACTCAAAGTGCTGAGTGCGGCTCTTGATGGTAGGAAGGACCTTTTGAGGATCCGTGGTGGCAAGGACGAACACGACATGCGCCGGCGGCTCTTCCAAAGTCTTCAATAAAGCGTTTGACGCGGCTGTCGAGAGCATGTGCACTTCGTCGACTATGTAGACCTTCCAGCGACCCGGAGAGCCGAGGGAAACCCTCGAGACCAGATCCCGCATTGCGTCCACGCCATTGTTGGACGCGGCATCGAGTTCGTGAACATCAAAAGATGTGCCGCTCGTGACGTCGATGCAGGACGGGCAGGCATTGCACGGCTCGCCGTCCTTTGGAAGCTCGCAGTTCAACGCCTTCGCGAGTACCCGCGCGGTTGAGGTTTTCCCCGTCCCCCTTGGCCCGCTGAACAGGTAGGCATGAGCGACGCGGTCGGTGAGAACAGCATTGCGGAGGGCCCTGGTTGCATGGTCTTGACCCCGGATCTCGGCAAAGCTGGTAGGGCGGTAGCGACGGTAGAGGGATTGGTAACGTTGCTCGGTCACGCTTGGAGCCTACCGAGGACTGCGAAGGGCTGCTTGGGCAGGCGGACGACTCTTCGTGAACTCGGCAGGGATTGGGAATGGGCCAGCGTGGTATGAGCCATGTCAGGTAGCCTTGTTGGTGCCTGCCGGAGGCGAGGTAGAGCTGGTCCAAAGCGACGCAAAGAGCGGTCTCAGGCTCCGTAGGCCGCTGGATGCAGCGGCCAGGTTTACTGCGGCACCCGGGATGACCCACTGAGAGCTGCTGCCTTCCGGCCCTGACTCGGTTCACAGGCTCCCGTCGCACAGGACCCAGCCGCTGCATGCAGCGGCATCTTCAAAGCGCACAGCGATGCCGATTGAAGCGACCCTTCCGGTGGCGCGTGCGTTGAGTGGAATCTGCTTGGAACCTCCGTAGTCTAGCGCGCACCCGGCTGGGTGCCGCCAGGTTGGCTGGTTCGACCCAGCATCGTTGCAGTCTCATCGCGCACCTTAGTCCGCAGAGTTCATCGCGACTGGCAATCGCTCAAGGTTTCAGCGGCCCTGGCTAGGGACCCGAAGGGGCGCCTGTGGAAGGCCCGCGCTGCAGGCCAGAGGAGCAAGCCCACCGGGAAGCTCCTAGACGCTACGCTAGCGGGAGCGCATTCGAGGAGAGGTGCGAGAGCGGCCGAATCGGCACGACTGGAAATCGTGTGTGGGGAGACTCACCGTGGGTTCGAATCCCACCCTCTCCGCTCGGCAGGCCTCGCGGATGATGTCCTTGGAACTCCGCAGGTTGCGACGAACTTATGGAGTGCAAGATGCACTGCAGGGGGGCTGTACCTTCGGAGGCTATGGGCTTGTCGAGCGTGGCGCATGCCTTCCTTGCGACCTGGTGGTCAAAGTCTCGGAGTGAAAAGCAGGCCTTGGCCTTGGTGCGCTTGGTTGCTACAAGGAGCATACGGTGCGTGCTAGAGCCGTTGGTTGCCTCAGATATCTTCTTCCACAGCGCACCTTTAGCCTTGGTCCGCTGGCGCTTGATAGCAGGTGGTTCGCGACCGTTATTGATGTCGACGTCAATGGTCTGCTCATCAACCGAAGTCCCAAGTGCCATTGGATTGATGATGCCTTCGTCTATTGCCGTGAGCGCTTTGGCGGTAGAGACCGAACGACGCTATGCGTTGGGGATATGCAACAAGGCGGCCGGTTGTCCTGGTCCCAGCAGAGCTGGATCTCGCCCCAGAACTCAGGGGAAACGAGCTTAGTGGCTGCAGGGTCATCCACGTTCGCCAATGCCAACACGGGTGCCAGGTCTTCTCCGCCGGAGCGAGAGGTCGGGCTTGTGCTCAGTTCGCACCCTCCAGCCAAAGCCCTTTGAGAACGACAGCGGCCCAGAGTTCTTCTTTCGCCAAGGGAACCCACTCTCATCCCATTCTTGTGATTGGTGCGAGAGGTCTTGATCGCTTCGTAGAGGTCGTATCCAATCGCCTCGGTCCTGTGAGCATAGAGAGTGTGCTCTTCTCGTGGAATAGAGATGGGGAATGCTCGGATGTCGTACTTGCCGGGGTTGTGCTTAGCTTTCCACTTTGCATGTACCCAGTCGACCGCTTGGTTTCACAGACCTGCGGCAAGGTGGCGAGCGCGTGGGCTCGCCGGTAGTCAGCACCTGAGAGCGTGACCGGGACGATCGCTGTGCGTACGACATCACGGCTTGCTGGCGGACTACTCGGCATTGCGAGGATATGTTTGATACTACTGAACTGGTGCACCAGTTCCTCGGATAGGTGCGTACTTGTCTTCTCCACGGCCTTGACCGTGCGCTTGTGGAAGGACCGGGGGATACGGGCGGAATTGGCTCAAGGTGACAGGCTGCCTTAAAGATGTAAAGTAATTGGTGTGACGGAGTTGTACCAACCTGGCGTCGAGTCGAGCGTTAGGGCCATGCTTCGACGAGAGCTGGTCGAGGCCGAGGCCGAGCTGCACGAGGCGAGCGAGAGGGTGCGACTCCTTCGCATCGCGGTCGCGGCCGTGGAGTCCTCGTCGCCCAAGCATTCAGGTGGTGATGCGAGTCCCGGCCATGGTGGGCGGATCTGGCACGACCCGTCAAGTGCGAGCCCGAAGGAGGGGAGCGGCGGGCTCCATGATGCGGCTGAGGCCATGGCGAAGTCATTGCAGGGCAAGCTGGGCTCGGTAGAGCAGCGATGCTTTGTTGAGGCCGGCGAGGGTGGGCATACTTCATTTCGTTTTGACTCGTCTCGCGTGAATGGGGCTACGACCGTTAGTGATGTGGGCTCGGCTGAGGTTGGCGCAGGTGCAGAGGAGGCCGCTGGAGCGGGGTCCGAGAAGGAGTACCTTGCACCGATTGGTGGGCGCGCAGGCGAGCCTCCACTGCGTGGGGTGGTCCATGTGGACCGTGGCGCTCCAGGGCGGGGTATGAGTCGCGAGCGGTCCGGTCTAATCGAGCCCATGGAGCAGGGTGATCCACTTGCCGGCCGGGGCCTCTGGGAAGGGATGCCAGAGCAGGTCCCGGGTCGCGGGCGCGATGGTGATCGCCGCCGCCATGCAGGCGGGCAGGTCGACGAGTGGGAGACCGCATTCGAATTGCGCGACCCAGCTTGCTGGCCCTCTGAACGTGGTGCCAAAGCGACGGATGCAGCCTGCGATACGTCAGCTGGAGAACGGGACTCTGATCATACCGGGGACGCGGGCTGATTGACGCCTCGGTGATCCATCTGGGAGGGCTGCGGGTGTCTTCAGCGGCGCTCCTGGTATCGGGCGTGGGAGTCCTGGTCGGCCTAGTCGGCTTGGTCATCGGGTTGGTCTTGGCGCGCCGCAGTCGATCCCGGCTCAGTGCGGGTCGAGTACCGCAACGCGAGGACGAGCCGATGCAGACGACTGGGAATGCTCTCTCGGATGCGCTTGAAAGCCGTGATCCGAAAGCGCGTGAAGCGGTGTTGGCTGCATTGGAGAGAATGATTATCGATCAGGGCGCTGGTAGCGAGCAGGAAGTTGCCTCTTCCAGTTCACCCGAATCGGTCGCTGGTGGGGTGAGCGTTCCTGAGTCGCCACATGATCCACGCGACCACAGCTGGCAGGGTGTTCCGGACCGCGAGCTGGCAAAGCAGTCCGCAATAGTCACTGCTGCCTCCCAGCCAGCAGCGATCGCTGCTATTCGATCCCTGCATGCAGCAGGTCATAGGGTTGTGGCAGGAGATGTGGACCCTCAAGCTGCGGGGATGATCTTGAGTGACGAACGGGGGGTGATCGCACCCGTGTCGGATCCTGGCTTCATAGCGAGCATCTGTGGTCTCGGGCTCCGAACGCAATCCAACGCGCTCTTGGTCATGGCCCCGCGGGAGATGCCCCCACTCATTGCCAGGCGCTCTTCCCTCGAAGCGGCCGGGCTTGAGACGTGGCTCCCTCCCCTTGCGGCTTTGGAGATCTGTTTGGACCGATGGAGGTTCGCCCAGGTGCTTTCTGAGGGCGGAATTCCCTGCCCGGCGACTTCTCTGGGAGGAGCGGGCGGAGTGCCGGGACCCTGGGTGGTGAGACCCCGATACATCCAAGATCATGATTATGCACGCGTGGTGGAGGATGAAGCCGATCTCGCGGAGGTCCTGGAGCACGTTCCTGAACCTGTAGTGCAATCCCGCATGAACGCTAGGGAGTTCATCGTTGACGCGTTGGTGGGCCGCGACGGCGTGCTTGCCGGGGCCGTGCCGCGATGGCGTCTTGCGGGGGGATCTGGCGCACCTGCTCCATACGAGGTCACCTTCTCCGATGCAGGGCTCGTGGAAGCACTCGTCGCCCTGATCGCTGCGGTCGGGCTGGATGGACAGCTGAGCGTCTCTGGCACCGTGGACGAGGAGGGCGCTATCACCTTTGTCGAGATGACCCCGCATTTTTCAGACGGCCTGCTGATCTCAACTGCTGCAGGAGCGGATCTAATGGGAGAGTACCTACGAGGTGTGTTCGGGCTTCCGATTCGCTCCGAGCGCCTTCAGTTCAGGGCTGAGGTTGGAATGGCGCGGTACCTTGCGGAGGCTTGTTCCCCGGCACCAGTTGCGGGAGGCCTGTAGCAGCGCGGGCAAGTTGCCTGTTTGCCAGTCGTATTACGCCATCGTATTGGCTTGGTTTGGTCCTAGGAGAGTTCTGAAGTATCGGGTCTTGGCGGATTCAACGTAGCAAAAGTGCTGGTAACAGCCGTGCAACTTTGCCAATGAACTACCACCTCAGCATCTTCCTAGCCGCGTAGGCCAGCGAAGAGATCGTCCTCCAGGCCGGGTGGGAGGGTCTCAGTTTTCGTACTGGAATCCAATTCTCGGGAACCGAACCGGGTGAGTGCAGCCCCCTGTTTGTTGGGTCCTTTTGTCATGTCTCTAGCCAGGATGTACTCATCGTACGGGAAGACCTCGGCTGCGACTTCTCGCGGAAGTCCGAACCAAAATGGAGAGTTCGGATCAATTTGCGTGGCATGGGCCCGGAGCGCGTCCAGCTGCACGTGAGCGAACCCAGTGCAGTCAATTGCAGTGGTCACCAGATGATCCTCGGATGGCCGTCTGAGCCACTGGTCTGTGAACGGAGATTCACGGCCGAGTTCGATGAACTTCTCGTGCGTCGCAAGGACTCTTCGTCTTGACCAGAGTGTGTAGTAAAGCTTGAGCGGTTGCCACGGCTCACCCGCATCTGGGAATGCGCCAGGATCTCCAGCGGCGTCGAACGCAAGTACGGTAATCTCATGGGTTCTTAGGTGGTCTGGGTGCGGATATGACTGCTGGTTCTCTGGATACGTGACCACGACTTGTGGTCTCGAGTTGCGCAGGACGCGAACCAGCGCCCTCACCGCCTCCTTGGTCGGAGCCTGTGCAAAGCAACGGGGATCCTCGTTCAGTTCTGATCCAGGCATTCCCGAGTCGCGAAAACCCAGAAGGACCACTTTGTCGTAGCCAATAATCTCGGCTGAACTTTGAAGCTCCGCCATACGCACCTCATGAAGCGACTTGCGCACCTCTGGGGTGTCCAGGGCTGGATTGAGGATATCGCCAGCTTCACCTCCGGTGCAGCAGACCAGAGTGGTTCTTACCCCTTCCTGGTGATATCGGGCAACGGTCGCAGCGCCCTTGGATGCTTCGTCATCGGGATGTGCGTGAACCGTGAGCAAGGAAAGGCCGGACTTCATGGCGCCTCTATCCTAATTCTTGACCCATGCGCCCGGTGCCCACCAGATTCAGGCTGCCGTTGCCGCTGGACGAGGGTCTCGCTGAGTTGCGTACAACTTCTTTGTGTCTCGAGCCTTGGCGAATCCTCTGAATCACTGCGACCGATGCGGCGCGCAGATAGCGTCTATGCTGCAATCCAGGGGCGTGGGACATAGAGGGATGATCGATAGGCAGGCCAGTGTCGGCCTCGTACTCCCAGGGTTCATTACCATGCCTGGCGCGGGTCTTGGGATACTGCTAGTACGGAGCCGGAAATGGCCAAGCAGCTGGGAGTCCCGACGAGAAGGGCGCAGCCTGAGTGGTTAGCTGCACCCACAACGGAGCTGAGATTAGAGCCATAATGATTGTCAGAGAAACAAAGGGAGACGAAAACTCATGAGCGTGATGAAACGCCTATCTGGCATCCTCCAGGCGAAGGCGAACAAGCTCTTGGACAAGGCGGAGGATCCTCGGGAAACCCTAGACCTTTCCTACGAGCGGCAGCTGGAAATGCTCCAGCAGGTTCGCCGGAGCGTTGCCGACGTTGCGACGGCCCGAAAGCGAATCGAAATGCAGGCTCAGCAGCTCAAGCAATCCGCAGCGAAGCTGCAAGATCAGGCCCGTCAAGCGATGTCGCAGAACCGGGAAGATCTCGCAAGGGAAGCGCTGACGAGAAGGGCGTCCATTGCCACTCAGCTGTCAGATCTAGAGGCACAGCATGAGCAGATCAAGTCTCAAGAGGAAAAGCTAGTAGCGACCTCGCAACGGCTTCAGACCCAGGTTGAGTCGTTCCGCACGCACAAGGAGACCATGAAGGCCTCCTACAGTGCGGCTCAAGCGCAGACAAAGATCGGCGAGAGCGTTGCAGGAATCTCCGAAGAGATGGGGGATGCTGGTCTCGCTCTCGAACGAGCAAAAGAGAAGGTTGAGAACATGCAAGCTCGTGCTGGGGCTCTAGACGAGCTGCAGCAGTCGGGCGCGCTCGACGACCTCAGCAACCCCACTGATCATCTGCAGGCGGAGCTAGACAGGTCGTCTGCGTCTGCGCAGGTGGAGTTGGAGCTTGCCCAGATCAAAGGGGAGTTGGGCTCACCCGGGGCAACCGGCGAGTTGGCGAGTCCCGGCAGTAACGAGGCAAGTTCTGGTGTCGATGAAACCCCGGCGGGAGCGGCCGCCGAAGCGCCAGCGGAGGCAGCCGAGGGCTCGTCTTCAGGAGGCGGGCAGTCATGATCATTCGCATTCTTGGTGAAGGGCAATTCGAGGTAGACGAGGAGGCAGCGGACCGCCTGGAGGAGTTGGACGCCAAGCTCTTGGCTGCGATCGAGGCGAATGACTCTGCTGCGTTTGATCCTGCTCTCGATGCGATCCTTGACGCGACCCGTCGGCTTGGGAGCCCGCTCCCTGCGGATCGTTTTTCGCCGTCCGATATGGCGCTTCCCCACGCGGGAACGACTCTTGATGAGCTGAAGGACCTTCTCGAGGAGCCGGAGGAAAGCCCCGACCGGGACGAGGCATTGCTGCGGCCGGAGGCCTGAGTGTGGTAGAGCATCATCGCATAAGGGCAGACAAGGGGCTGGCCACCCGAATGGGGCTGACCATGTTCATGCTTCTGATGCTCTACGCGGCTGTGTTCGGAGCGCTGATTGCAATCGGCATATCTGCTATCTTGGTCCTCGCAATTGCAGCAGGTGTGATCTTCGTCCAATACTGGTTCTCGGCGTCAATTGCGCTGTATGCCATGGGTGGACGCGAGGTCTCGCCTGCGCAGGCTCCGCAGCTGCACGCAATAGTTGACAGATTGTGCGCCATGGCCGACATGCGAAAGCCGCGCGTGGCTATTGCATCGAGCGACATTCCAAACGCCTTTGCTACAGGCAGGAGTCCGAACGCCGCGGTGGTTTGTGCAACGACGGGAATACTGCGTCGCCTGAACGAGCAAGAGTTAGAAGCCGTGCTGGCGCACGAGCTCTCGCACGTCGCGCACAGGGACGTCGCTGTCATGACGATAGCCAGCTTCCTCGGGATCGTGGCGGGCTTGATGACCAGGGTTGCGCTGTACGCTGGGATGCTCGGCGGTTTCGGTGGCGGTGGCGGAAGGGACAACGAAGGTGAGCAGGCTGCCTTGATCGAACTTGCAGTGATCGTCGTGTCTGCATTGGTTTATGCGATCAGCTTCCTCCTCACGAGGGCGCTTTCGCGATACCGGGAGCTTGCTGCGGACCGTTCGGGCGCTATCCTCATCGGACGCCCATCAATTCTGGCCTCAGCGCTTGTGAAGGTGACCGGGGAGATGGCACGTATACCGACGAGAGACCTACGTTCAGCAGAGCACTTCAACGCGTTTTATTTTGCGCCCGCGATTGCCAACGGTGTCAGCCTTTCTACCTTGTTCTCCACGCATCCACCCCTACAGAGGCGCCTTGATCAGCTGGCAAAGCTCGAAGCAGAGATGAACCGCCCAGCATGAGCCCGAACTCACGGCTTCCGATCCGCAACCGGAGACATGAGATGATGTGCTCGCGACCTGCTAGGAATATTCTCCTCTGCTGCTTCGAGCGTCGCGGGTCATGAAACTCCTCGATACGCTCCTTGGGCGGACAAAGCCGGTTCAGGCAAACCTCGACTCGCTATTCTCCCTTCCATCCGCTGTGATAACGCTCGAGAGTTCCGCTGGGATACGCCTCTCTGGCCGGGCTGGAGTGTGCTTCAAGCCACTCGCGGGAGAGGTGTTCCACGAGGCAGAGGATGAAGCGACGACTTTGGGCGGATCACCTGATCCTTCAGCAGCGCCTGGTGGCTCAACTGGCGCGCCAGCGGTATCTCTGCACACGGTCGGTGACTCCTACGGATACAGATGGGTCGTGGTCAACGACGCGGACATCGAAGATCTGGTGACGAGGGTTCACATGGTGAACACCACCCTTGCTGAGGCGGGATACGGTCCACAGCTTCTCTGTTCGGTCTTCGGACTGACCGATGCTCCAGCTGGATCAAGCGGTGCGCACGGAGGCGCCCTGGGGCCGCCAGCGGTAAGAGATGACCCCCCCGCCTTGCTGGGTGGCGGGATCTCAGCTGGGCCAGTTGAAGCTCCTAGAGATGTCGGAGGCGATTCAGTCCCTGCCAGCACCTCCTATATCGTCTATCTGTATAAGAGAGGAACGTTCTACCCGTTTGCGCCGCGCTCACGTGAGCAGCGTGACAACGAGCTAGAACTCCGGCTCAAGGCTGTCCTCCAGGCAGATCTTCGCATGGAGGCCGAGCTCGACCGGTGGTTCCCGCTTTGGGGGCTTCCGGTAGGGTGAACCCCCCAAGGGGGGCCCTGAGTTCTAAATGCAGCCACTACACTTGGCGGAATGCAGTATCGTCATCTCGGACAAGCCGGCCTGAAGGTTTCAGCAATCGCATATGGCAATTGGATAACCCATGGAAGCCAGATCACCTTTGAGGAGTCCAGGGCTTGTGTAGAGGCGGCACTTGACGCTGGGATCACGACGTTTGACACCGCAGATGTCTATGCTGGCGGAGCAGCTGAGGAAGCTCTTGCAAACGCGCTGGAGGGTGTTCGGCGGGAGTCGATCGAGCTGTTCACCAAGGTCTACTGGCCCACTGGCCCTGGTGAGAATGATCGTGGGTTGTCTCGCAAGCACATCATGGAGTCGCTGCACGCATCACTGACCCGGCTGAAGACCGACTATGTCGACCTGTACCAGGCGCACCGCTTTGACTATGAAACGCCGCTTGAGGAGACCCTACGTGCCTTTGATGATCTGGTCAGGCAGGGAAAAGTGCTGTACGTCGGCGTGTCGGAGTGGAGGGCTGAGGAGATAGCGAGAGCGCTTCGCATTGCAGACGATATGGGCTTTGATCGAATTGTTTCGAACCAGCCGCAGTACTCCCTGCTATGGCGGGTCATCGAGGAGGACGTGCTGCCTATGTGCGATAAGGAGCGTATCGGCCAGATCGTATGGTCGCCGCTCGCGCAGGGGGTGCTGACGGGCAAGTACCGACCCAATGAGCCGCTGCCCACCGGGTCACGCGCTACGGATCCAACTGGCTCGGGCTTCATCAGCGGTTACCTTCGCCCGGATGTCTTGGCTAGGGTCCAGCAGGTCAGCGAGCTGGCTCGTGATGCGGGGATGACTGCGGCCCAGCTCTCTCTGGCCTGGGTGCTCAAGAACCGAGGGGTGTCGGCGGCCATTGTCGGTGCGAGCCGGCCTGAGCAGATCACGGAGAGCGCGCAAGCTGCAAGCATGACCCTCGACAGCGATCTGGCAAGCGCTGTCGAGGAGGTACTCGAACCGGTAGTCACTCGTGATCCTGCATTGACCCAGAGCCCAAGCCCAAGGCCCTGACCGAGGCCACGCGCTGAACCAGGCGGGCGAAACCGTCGAGTTGACCCAGTTGCGGGCGCAGGCCCGCGGCTAAGACGTAGGGCGACGTAATTCTCGCTGAGTTGATCGGCGAGGAAAATCCCACTATGCGAGGCGAAGTTGCTGCGAGGCCAGCGTAAGAACCCTCCGGGGCGTTGTTCGCTGGTACGGATTCGCGCAGTGCCTGGCTCCCAAGCCTTCCGACCATTCACCTTGGCTCCCTTGGTGCTACAACCATCGCCGTACCGAGGACCTGTTGCCGGTTCGTCTGTGACACGGATGCGGCGTATTACCTCCGGTAAGACAGCCAGGGAATATGCCGCAATCTCGCGGCTTCAGCGTTGGCAGTAGGTCAAGCGGCTAGTCTTGGCAACGGAGGGATGCGAGAGTGGCCGAATCGGACGGTCTCGAAAACCGTTGTGTCCCTGTGGCACCGTGGGTTCGAATCCCACTCCCTCCGCTCTCGAGAGGCCATTTCTGGAGGTTCCTCGCAACCTCCGGGAGTGGTCTCTTCGGCTCGGCCAGGAGAGACGTTTGTCCAGAGCCCTGGGTTCACCACACGTTTCCTGGCAGGGCATTGGTGGCCTGGATGCATCGGGCGCTACGATTGGTCGCCAAGCTAGGGAAGACAGGGAAGACAGGGAAGACAGGAGGCACTACGTGTCAAAGTTTCTCAGCCAGGAATGGTTTGATGATATGAAAAACCTGGCCGAGAGCCAGCCTGAGCGGCCGAACGCTTCAGCTCGGATGCAGTATGTGGTGACAGGAGCACCCGATGGAGACGTCCAATACTATTGGGTTCTTGTCGATGGCAAACTGCTTGAGTGCGCGTTGGGTGAACTCGCTGAGTCAGAGGTCACGCTCACTCAGACCTACGATGACGCCGTGAAGATCCAAAAAGGCGAGCTGGACGCCACCGCCGCGTTTATGCAAGGGCGGGTGAAGGTGACTGGCAACATGGCCAAAGTGATGTCCTTGCTGCCGATTACCAACTCTCCAGAGTACAAGCAGCTCCAAGCTGAACTTGGCCGTATTACTGAGTACTGATCGGGTCGTCGTTCAGGCCTAGCTGGCAAACTGCCTCGCATCTTGCGATGTGTCAGGTGGTAATAGCCCGCTGCATCCCAGAGATCGGGGGCGCTCAGGCACGCATGAGAGACCGCAGCTCTTTGTACCCAATCAGCTGGGCACCGGTAGATTCAAGCAGCCCACGGAAAGACTCGTCGGACACGAGCAACTCATGGTCGTCGATGTGATGCTGGTAGCCAGCGTTGATTGCGTGAAGTTCGGGTGTATCCGCGCTCGGGCATACATAGCCCTCGGTAACTCCTGGCTTGAGAGATAACAGCGCCTCTGAGAGTGCGCGGCGGCTGCCATCGCCCGTTGGCACTGCGATCAGGTGGTCTGGTGATACGACTCCCTCATCTGCGGCCAGACGGCGGAAGGGGAAACCTACCTGCTGCTCAAGGTCCGCTGATGGAAGCCTTGCTGGCAGCGAGAACTCG
This sequence comes from Actinomycetes bacterium, assembly GCA_021802485.1. Taxonomy (GTDB): domain Bacteria; phylum Actinomycetota; class Acidimicrobiia; order Acidimicrobiales; family JAJZXF01; genus JAJZXF01. The sequence goes on from JAJZXF010000005.1 coordinate 15,053, forward strand.
ACAGCAAGGCTCAGGTAGATGTCGAAGAACTCCGCTTTGGTGTAAAGCGCCCCCATGTGGGAGCTCAGGTGGCTTATGTCGAAGCCCCAGTAGATCGCCCGCTCTATTTGAGCGCGGCATTCGCGCAGCGTTTCATCGAGGTCCGCATGGTCCCAAGTGTCAAGCACGGTTCTCGGAAAACCACCGTCACCGTCGAGCAACGATGGTGCATGGGTGATTGGGCCCCAGCGGTATAGGTCGTGTTCCGCGTTGAGCGTAAGGTCTAGACCTATATCTTCGCCCCTGTATGCGGAGGCGGCCTCTCTCGCCCATGGACATGGGACCATCAGGGTCGCGCTCGTTGCCAGGCCGTTCCGTAGGCACTCGAACACAGCCACGTTGCTTGCATGGCTCAACCCAAGGCCATCGCAGTTGAGGATCAGTAATTTTGCGTCAGGCGGATATCCTAGGCGCTCTGGCAGCGTTGTCATATTCCGACCGTAGCGGTTCCAGGGCCCGCATGAAGCCTGTTCAACCTTTGGCCGTTCGTTGCCAGCAGTTCGTTGCGATGGCAATGGTGAACCTCGCCGCTGCGAGGTGGCACGAATCGTGTGTTCGCCGGTAGTCGGCACCCGACAAGGTGACCGGGACAATCGCAGTGCGTACGACCTCACGGCTTGTTGGCGGACTACTCGGTAATGCGAGCGTATGTTCGATACTACTCCAGGGGTGTAATAGTTCCTCGGATAGGTGTGTACTTGTCTTATCAGCGGCCTTGACCCCTCCCTTACGGAAAGGGGGTTGCGACCGCATTTGGTTCAGCTTGTGCGTAGCCGATGGTTCACACGATCCGTGTTGGGCGAACGAGGAGCGAGCCGACATCCTCCCCACGGCTAAAGCCGGGGGGTTCCCCTTGCACTACGCCGCTGCCGTTGGCGATGTCCTGCCAACGGCTCTAGGCGGAGCTGAGCCCGTCTCCGGTATTACCGGAGCTGTCGATCCAGGCTCGACAGCTGGAACGGGGTTTTGAGGCTGTGCCGCGAGCAGCTCCGACGCAGGGACCGAGGTCCCCACGTGTCCGTAGCGCTTTCGCGCAAGAGGGACTCGCTGCTTGAACTGCCCCGACGCCGTGTGCACGGCGATGTCCTGCCGCCTACTCAGCTCATCAAGAGCCTTTGGCGCGTCGAGGGTCCCGTCTGAGTCTATGTGTCGCCACAAGAATGCGGAGAACAAATCTCGCTGGATGGGTCCGATACCGCACTCATCACAAGTATGCACTCTGAGCGAGGGCGGGTTTTTCTTTCTTGCTGCACAGACGCAGGACTGTGAGGGGGCAGAGAGCGTGGGATCGCCCTCACCGGTTCGCCCGCCGGCACTCTCAGCCTTGCGGAGCAGGCCCGTGATGAACCCACCTGGCGCTCTGTCTCTTACACTGCGCCCGTAGTTGCGCTGGAAAGATCGATACGAGTTCTTTTCGGCACATACGTCGCTGTCTTGCCCGAGGATGCGGTTCTGGAGATTGCCATGCAGGCTCTGGCGGTGCGCGGCCATCATGGTGCGCCTCAGAGAGCTGGGCCTGGGTGCGTTTGGCTGATGCCGACTTGTTCTTCCAGCGGCAGTTACCGGAGATGTGCCTGCCTTTGTCGTCGAAGCAGCCAGGCGAGCCTTCGCGGTGTTGGCGGTCGAGTTGGCGAGACAGCCTGCGGATGGGAACTCGGTCGAACTCGATGCCGGGGTCGGTGCCGTTGGAGCCGGCGAGCTGCTCTCTGTAACAGGCGGTGTCTGTGACCACGTTCGCGTATCCAAGACCGGGGTCCAAGGTGACGGTCTCTTCGCCTACCTCGTAGCGCTGGAGTGGGACCCCGTCGAAGACGAGCATCGCTCGAAAGGTGGGCCGGCCCCGGATGATCGTCCTTGTGATCCCCACTCGCAACAGCCTGCCTGCTGCTACATGGAGTGCCGCGCAAAACTGCACGGGATCGTAGGGGTCGAGCACGAAGGGCAGGTTGACACCTGCCCACGTGATGCCGGAACCGTCGTCGTTTATCCTGATGTCGCCGTTGTTGTCCTTTACGACGAGGGAGTGAAGGCCATGACCATTTGCCTTGAACCTGGGCCGACCGCGTTTGGCAACAAACCAGTTGTTTACGGCATCGTAGGCTCGCTCGGCCAAGACCTGGGCTTCCTGGGCGCCTACGCGTGGTCGCGGATGAAGTTTCCGCGCAGGCATGGCCTGCGGAGGTACGAGCCGTAGGACATGACCGGCCGCTCGGTGAAACCGTAGTCCGCCCGGAGCTCGGCGTAGAGGGCCGATCTCTCGGGGTTCGAGCGTCCCGCTGTCTGCTTGGGCATCGACTGGGCTTTATCCCAGCGCGGATCGCGTCGGATGTTGTCCACCCGCTTGAAGCATTCCCCAAGCACGGCGTTGTAATGGAGCCGTCCCACCTCGTAGCGGATCTCTGCGGTCTTTACTTTCCGGGGCGTGGCTTGAAGTGGGATCGTACATACGAAGGTGGGCGAGCCTCTCTTGCGTTTGCGGGAACGGTCCGAGGCGACCTTGTAGCGTCCCATCAAGCGCCTTTCTGGCTTTCGACGTAAGCTTTTACGACCGAGAGCGGTGCTCCACCGACGGTCGCGACAAAGTGGCCGTTGGTCCAAAGGGTTGGGAGCCGGGAGCGCAAAGTTGGAAACTCCTCGCGCACCAACCTGCTAGATCGCCCCTTGATGGCCTTCACCAGCCGGTGGATGCCGAACTGAGGATCGACCTCGACTAGCAGATGCACATGGTCGGGCATCGTCTCCACTTCGATCAGCCACCCCTGCTTCTCTGCGACTACCTCCGCTATCACCTCCTTTAGCCGCTCCTCAACCTTCCCGACGAGCACCTTCCGCAGGTACTTCGGGCACCGCACGACGTGATAGGCGCAGCGGAACATCACGTTGGCGTTGGATCGAATAGTTGCGCCAGCCACAACACCCACTATATCGCACCAATGCAACTATGGCGAACACCTGTTTGTTCCGACATTACCAGCTCGCTCACCCCACGGCTAAAGCTGGGGGCTTGCGCTCGCATCCGGTCATCCGGTGATAGCCAGTCAGGGCAGCTACGGAGGACCGCTCTGGCCTCTGCGATGCCCTTCCGGGCAATCTCGGCGGCTTGCTGGTCGAATGTCCGACGTGGATGGCCCGGGCGCGTTGGCGATCTTCCCGTGTGTGAACGGCCTCGGGCACGCCCTGTGGCTGTTCGTGTACTGGGAGTTGATCGCCGGCTTGCTTTCGCCAAGGTGCCCTGCGTGCTGGCGAAGGTCATCTGTAGCTGGGTCTGTGTCTGGGTTTCACGCTGTGTCTGTGTTGTACTCATGAAACCAGTATGAGCCGGGGGTGTAACATCGACGCTGGCTCGGGTGTAAGAAGCACCAGTGTGGTCGGATCGTGCGGTTGGAAGGCTTTCGTGGCAGGTACCAAGGCTGGACCGCTCAGCGTGTGTTTCTGGTGGCTTGGAGCTAATGTGATCCCGTGATTTCCCACAATGTAAATGTTGAGAGCGCTGCGACTGCGCTGCTCGACGATAGACGGTCACTTTCCTTTGATGAGCTTGCCGGTCTTGCGGCACTGCCGGATGATATGACGGTTTCCCTTGCGGAGCTTGCCCATGAGGTTCGCTTGTCTTGGTGTGGCTCGGAGGTTGAGCTTGAAGGAATCGTTTCGGCGAAGACCGGTGGTTGTCCCGAGGACTGCAAGTTCTGCGGCCAGTCAGCTGGTAGCGGCTCAAGCATCAAGGCGATTCCGCTTCTCGATCCGGACGAGGTCCTGCAAGCGGCATTGGAGACGGCGCAGCTTGGTGCCTCCGAGTTCTGCATAGTTCTGGCTGTGAGGGGGCCGGACGAACGTACGCTCCAGCGTGTGATCGAGCTGGTTGGTCTGGTGCGCTCCAAGACGGACTTGAACGTAAATGTGAGCGCAGGGATCTTGACCGCCGAGCAGGCCGTGAGGTTGGCAGAGGCAGGGGTTCACCGGTACAACCACAACCTAGAGACAGCGCGTTCATTCTTTGAAAATATTGTGACTACGCACACCTGGGAAGAGAGAGCCGAAACGTGCCGTCTTGTGCGCTCTGCTGGCATGGATCTTTGTTGCGGCGCGCTTATTGGCATGGGCGAGACGCCGGACCAGCGCGTCGAGCTCATCTGCGAGATCCGCGACATGGAACCGAGCGAGGTTCCGGTAAACTTCCTGAACCCCCGACCTGGGACGCCCTTGGAGGGATTCGGCCGAATCGAGGCGATGGAGGCTATACGCTGGATCTCGTTATTCCGCCTAGGTATGCCTGGAGTCATACTCCGCTATGCAGGCGGGCGCGAGATCACGCTGGGTGATCTCCAGGCCATGGGGATGACATCTGGCATCAACGCATTGATCATCGGGAACTACCTCACGACCCTTGGGAGATCTCCTGAGGAAGACATCGAGATGCTCAGGGAGTTGCGCATGCCGATTGGTACGCTTTCGAAGGTTCTTTAGGCTGAGAGCAGCTGGAAGCTTTCCGACGATGAGCTACTGTGCTGGGTGTGGAAAGCCGAGCGGCGAGTGCTTTGGCTGCAGATCAGAACTTGACCCGCCGCGTTATTGCCCGAAATGTGGTCAGCGTCTGAGGGTCCAAGTCATGCCGGGACATTTCCTAGCGCAGTGCAGGACTCATGGCGAGGTCAGCTGGGTTGCCGCGCAGAGTCAGCCCGATTACTCGGGAGAAGGCGAGCCAACGTAGCCATACGGTGAACCGTGGGCCCATCCAGATTGGCCACCATGAGATAACCGAGCGAACTGAGGGCAGCCAACTAGGGTCGGTCTGGCCCCAGGAGATGTCCGGGTTCTTGGCCGGGCTCGAGTAGACCGGAAGCGTTTCCTGATCAACCGGGGCTCAGCACGAGAACCGCTAGCAGGTCACCGACGTTAGGGTCGCTAGCGGAGTTCACGCCGGGAATTCTCGGACTCGTTGACTCTGTCACGGTGTATTTGCCTGCGTTCAGCGATGCTTGGGTGATCACGACGGCAGTCTTTGCCGACGTGGGGGAGACGGCATCGACTTGCATGTTTGTGGGTCCCGTTAGCGTGATGGCCTGCCCCCCGCCGCTCAGGGCGATGAAGACCGCGAGGCTGCCTTTCTTTGGAACCTTGAAGGTTGCGGAGGCTCTTGCGGCTCCGGCCTGGGGGTCGGTTGCGTAGCTGATGCTGCAGGATGCGAAGTTGTTGATAGCGGCGCCAATGAGTGCATTGTCTGCTGTCCTGGTCGCGTAGGAATTCGTGTTGCTGGTTGTGATTGCGAGGTTGGCTACGAGGTTCTTGCTTGCATCGTTGACGGAGGCATACGATCCTTTCGCGAGGGTTGTGGAAGCTTGCGCGCCACCGGTCGCGTAACCGTAGACGTAAAGCTGGCTCCCGCGGTGGAACGCGAGGGATGTCGAGTTTTCAGCTACGCGTGCTGCGGTGACGCGTGGGGATCCGGTGCGCGATCCGGGACTCGCGAGGGGGCACGGCTTGTTGCTCTGTACCTGCGTAGTGAGAATGCTATTGGCTCCCGGTGGTCCGGGGGTGGTGCCCACCGGCGATGACGATGGGGGTGACGGTGAGCTGGTAGTGGGGACGGACGAGGTCGGGTTAGTTGTGGAGACCCCAGGAGCGGGGGCTGAGTAGGTGGCAACTTGGCCTGTTGAGTTCAGGCCGAATCCCACATACGCTCCGAGGGCCGCCAGGGTTCCTGCGAGCATTGCAGCGATGAGCGGTGCGATAGCCGGCTGTGCGGGAGCTTGAGGCTTGACCTGGGTGCAGAGTTTCCCGAGTGGTATGAACAGGACCGCTCCCGTCACAAGACCTGCTAGAGCGAGAACTAGGGCTATCCACGCAAGTCCGGAGGGGGTGGAGGAGGGGCCCGAGGCGGGCAGGCGCATGAGGTAGATGACGACGCTCAGGGCGAGGAGTAGTCCGAACATTGATGAAGCAGCGGCTGCAAGGAAGCGGCGTCGCTGTGGATGCGACGTCAAGAGCGCGAGGCGTGCCTGGCGCTCAACTGACGAAAGGCGGCCCCCTTTGTCGCCGTGGCTCTTGTTATGGTCCTCAGGTGATAGGGAAGACCCGGATGGTGCAGGCGCGTTGTCGTCCAGCGCGGGTGGGACTTGGTCCGGGATGGAAGACACTTCGGGCGAGGGCGGGCTCTGTCCGTCGGTGACCTTCGGTTCGTCTTCAGGACGAAGGATCACTAGTGCTGTTCCGCAGGCAGCACAGAACTTCGCGTTTTCTTCGGCCGCCCGTCCGCAGTTAGTACAATAAGTGGTCAATTGTGCTTCCCTTCCAAGGGGCCCCGGTCAGGGGTTCTCAGCGGTTGCTATGAGACCTGCCCCAGCTTCGCTAGCGACGCCAGCCCATGGCGTCTCCGGCATCGATCCGACACTTTACCTAGCCTAATGTACTCGTTTCCGATGTCGCCCAGCGTGACGCGTCGAGGCGGGAGGATCAGGACAGATGACTGCCGGTCGCTCGGATCCGTTCACGCATGTCCCATTGGCTGTAGTGTCGTGGTGCAGGTGCGCGCTTGCTGGCATGTGTATCGTGACCCCAGGGACCAATCGCGCCAGCTGTACACTCGAAATGGCTACTCGAGCCGGTTGAACCAGGAGACGAACTGATGCGAACTGAAGACATGATTCTTGTAAGCGTCGATGACCATGTGGTCGAACCGCCGGACATGTTTCTCGAGCATGTCCCCGCGAAGTGGCTGGACAAGGCGCCTAAGAGCGTGAAGAAGCCCGACGGTACGGACGTATGGGTCTACGAGGGCAACGAGATACCGAATATCGGCTTGAACGCTGTCGCTGGGCGTCCCCCCGAGGAGTACAACATCGAACCCACCCGTTACGAAGAGATCCGTCCGGGGTGTTATGACGTGGACGAGCGGGTGCGGGACATGGACCGAAACGGAGTTCTTGGTTCGATGTGCTTCCCGTCATTCGTCCAATTCTGTGGTCAGCTGTTCGCGAGAAGTGCCGACAAGAAAGCAGCATTGGTCTTGTTGCAGGCGTACAACGACTGGCACGTCGACTCTTGGTGTGGCGCACACCCGGACAGGTTCATCCCCCTCGCGATACCACCCTTGTGGGACCCGCAACTCATGGCAGATGAGGTGCGGCGCATGGCGGCAAAGGGATGCCATGCGGTCACCTTCTCCGAGGATCCAGCGAAGCTTGGCTGGCCGCATATCTTCGGTGACCACTGGGATCCGTTCTTTGCCGCGTGTGAGGATGAGGGAACGATCATCTGCCTGCACATAGGATCGTCATCAACCATTCTAGGGCTCGCTCCAGGCGCCCCTATAGATGTGCTCATAACCATGACGCCGCTCAACGCGATGCAGGCCGCTACAGATCTGTTGTGGTCACCTGTGCTTCGCAAGTTCAAAGGTCTTCAGTTCGCGCTCTCTGAAGGCAGTATCGGCTGGTTGCCGTACTGGCTCGAGAGGATTGACTACGTCTACCAGCAGCATCATTTCTGGACCCATCAGGACTTCGGGGACCGGTTGCCGAGCCAGGTTGCCAAGGATCACTTCACGTTCTGTTTCATCAGCGATGGCGCTGGCATAGAGCAGCGTGATCGGATAGGTCCGGAGCAGATTACGTGGGAGTGCGACTATCCACACTCGGACTCCACGTGGCCTCAGTCACCCGAGGCTCTTTACAGGCAGCTCGCTGGTCTGTCTGACCCGGAGATCGACCAGATCACCCATCAAAACGCAATGAGGATCTTCGGCTACGACCCGTTTTCCCTACGGCCCCGCGAGTCATGCACGGTTGGTGCTCTAAGAGGTCTCCCGCAGTGAGAGCAAGTAATCGAAGCAAGCCGATCAGTAGGCGATGACCCTCGTATAGCTTCGGTCTTGCAGAGCACTTGCCCTAGCAGTCGCGTGCGCGCCAAGCTATCTCGACCGGAAGTCGCTCACTACAAGCCGGCTAAAGCTGGAATCGAATAGCAAAGTTCGCACTGCGGACACTCGGCAAAGTTACGAAGGAGGAATTGCTAGATGGGTTTGCTCGACGGAAAGGTAGCTGTCGTTACTGGTGCTGGACGTGGTATCGGGCGTGAGGAGGCCCTGCTCTTAGCGGCCAAGGGTGCAACGGTGATCGTGAACGATGTCGGAGCGAGTCTCGCTGGAGATGCGAGTGGGGACCAGCCCGCGCAGGCCGTGGTAGATGAGATCGAGGCAGCGGGTGGTAAAGGAGCAACGAACTATGACGACATCTCGTCATGGAGCGGAGCCAAGGGCCTCGTCGATCAGGCTGTAGAGTCCTTTGGGCATCTCGATATCGTCGTCAACAACGCGGGAATCCTACGCGACCGGATGTCGTTCAACATGGAGGAGTCAGACTGGGATGACGTCATCCGTGTACACCTGAAGGGCCACTTCGCTGTCTCGCACTTCGCTGGCGTCTACTGGAGGTCGGAGAGCAAGGCAGGGAGAAATCCCTCGGGGCGAATCATCAACACCGCCAGCGAGGCAGGGCTGTACGGCAACGTCGGCCAGGCGAACTACGCGGCTGCGAAGGCCGGAATAGCATCGCTTACGTGGGTACTTGCTAGAGAGCTGGAGCGCTTTGGCGTCACAGTGAACGCGATTGCGCCCCGTGCCCGTACGCGTATGACTGAAAGCGCCTTTGGCGCGATCGAGGCGGGAGATCAGGGCTTCGATCCATGGGAGCCCGGCCACATCGCCCCCGCGGTCGTATGGCTCGCAAGCGACGGCGCCGCAGGCGTCACCGGCCAGATCTTTGTCGTCTTTGGCAGCACGGTGGAGCTGGTCGAGCCGTTCAAGGTCGTGAGCACCCTGGATGCCGGCGCACGGCGCTGGGAGCCTGAGGAGTTGGTCCAAAGAGCACCGGAGCTGTTCGGGGACCGCCTCAGCGGCCTTCCGAAATTCGACGTCGGCCTCTAGCCAGTCGCTATCTCACGCGGGCGGCGCAACCTATCCTGGCCATGGTCAGCCCCGGGTTTTTGGGCAGCGAAGGCCTGTCTCGGGGCATTTTGTGATCGCCCGCACGCAAGGTATGTCACACTCGGGCGGGCGAGGTTCACCTGCTAATGGCGTCTCATTATTGCGGACCTCGACTCAGAGATGGTTTTCGGCATGCCAGCCTCCGCGAAGGACCGTATTCCCCAGCGCATCGGCCGCCCAAGAAGAGGGTAGATTGCGCCGGGAGCACCGAAACGGCGTGGAACGGTCATATAGGTGCGGTGCTCTTCAAGCATCCGTACCACGGCGGCTGCGACCACCTGCGGCGGGTAGAGGCGCCTGCCATAGTCGACCGATGCCTTTTGCCAGATCTCGGTGCCGATGGGTCCGGGGCTGAGTTCACCGATATGGACGCCGGTTCCAGCAAGATCGATTGCAATGCTTTGAGTCCAGGCTGATAGCGCAGCCTTTGATGCGCAGTAAGCCGCCTCCTGCGGCAACGGGAGGTGACCCGCGACCGAGGTGATGTTCACGATCGAACCAAGGTGGCGTTCGATCATCGAATGCAGCACGCCTGAGGTCATGTAGACCGCACCAAGGTAGTTCGTCTGGATAACTCGCTCGACGTCTTCGACTGCTGTTTCGATCACATGTCGGTGCAGCGCGATGCCTGCATTGTTTACGAGGATGTCGACCTGGCCTGATCGTTGCAGAACTTCGGCGATCACCCTGTCTGAGTCTGCGCGCAGTGATACGTCAGCCACCACCGCGAATGACCCTGGCGAGCTTCGCTGGCATCGTTCCACGGTCATTCGAAGGCGCTCGGCCCGTCGAGCCACTGCTGCCACGGTGACGCCTCTGCGTGCAAGGTCCAGCGCAACTGCCTCGCCGATCCCCGAAGAAGCGCCGGTCACGATCGCCACCTTCGCCTTGAAGTCCACCTTGCTTCCCGAGTCCATCTTGTTTGCGAGTTGCAGGTTGTCACCGGCGCTGGTCATCTCTGCCAGCCTCCTCTCTTGGTCTCCTGACTTGCACGACTTCTGGTGCTTGGGGCTCCAGGTTATCGCAACCGGGGCGAACGCCAGCGCCAACGTGCTCTCGGAGGCCAATCTTGCTGGCTGGGTGTTTGTAGGCGACATCGGACTATCAGTAATGATCTTCGCCCGCTTGGGAGCCTCTGCGCCACCTTGGTGGCTTCGGGTCCGTGATTGACTCGAGCCAGCTGGGTTGCATGCCTTCGCTCCATGCCATTGGGTAATGATGGCTTCGATGCTCCATGCTTGCGCCACAATGGGCCTTAACGCTAGGACGCTGGCATGCCGCTTCGATCGTTCTGTCGGTGATCGCATAGGCGAAATCAACCGTTCACTCGAGCGCTAACCCACGGAACCTCACGCGTCGAGGCGTGATCGCATAGGTGAAATCAACGGTTCACTTCAGGTGTTCTGACGCTAGTTCCGAGCGCCGCGAGCCTTGATGATGATGATATGCGGAACACGATCAATTCGAGGCGCGCCCGCGCAGCCCACAGCGCGCCATCGATTCAAGGAAACTTGTCGGGGACCGGAAAGCTGGATGCCATGGCGAGGAGCCTCGCTGCAATAGCGCGGGGACGCGTGACCGCCCGCCACCTCCAGGTTACCCTCGGCGTCATATGGTTGCTGGACGGTGCGCTCCAGCTGCAGCCGTTCATGTTCACGAAGGGGTTTCTGACCCAGATCCTGGAGCCGACCGCTGCAGGCCAGCCCGCGCCAATCGCCCACAGCATTCTTGGCATGGCTCATTTCCTCCAGCCAAATCTCATTGCCTGGAACGCGCTCTTTGCTGGCGTGCAGCTTGCGATTGGAGCGGGCCTCTTGTTCACGAAGACCGCAAAGCCCGCGCTGCTGGGTTCGTTCGTATGGTCATTCCTCGTATGGTGGCTGGCTGAGGGCTTTGGCGGGCTTCTAACGGGGTCCGCCTCTGCTCTGACTGGAGCGCCGGGCGCGGTCTTGTTGTACGTGGTGGTTGGCCTATGCGCTTGGCCTGCATCATCTAGCGCGACCGCGGACTCTGTGTCCGCCTCACCGGCGAACTCGCCAGCCGGCATCCTTGGCAGCCGAGGCGCTCGCGCGGTGTGGGGCGCGCTGTGGCTTGGTTTCGCTGCGTTGAGTCTAATGCCAGCAAATATCAAGCCGGGCGCGTTGAGTGGTGTGCTGGCGTCGAGCGCTTCCGGAGAACCAGGCGTGCTTGCTGGCCTGGACCGTCTCCTAGCGCGGTTGATTGGAGGGAATGGAACAGCAGTGTCGATAGCGCTAGCGGTGGTCGAGACTGCTATCGGAGTCGCGGTGTTGTTGCGCTGGCATCCGAAGGCCTTTCTCGGGCTTGGGGTCGCCTTTGCCATGGCGTTCTGGGTCGCGGGTCAAGATCTCGGAGGCATTCTTAGCGGTCAGGGAACCGATCCGAATGCGGGCCCGCTCGTGGCGTTGCTCGCAGTCGCGCTATGGGGAGTAGTTAGCCAGTCCAGCGCGGCGCTCGTAGCCGAACGTAGATCGAGGCGTCACAACGCGCAAGAGCACGTTGTGACCACAGATGGAGGTATTGCTTTCGATGCATGAGGAAACAGTCGCGAGTAGCTCTGCAGGAGCACCAGAGCCAGCGGGCCAAGGGCCCAGCGGCGCCGAGGATTACGTGCAACCGAGGTTGGGTTCCGGCATCGCTGCGAAGGCCGCCTCGGCGGTGACTGCAGCCGTAGAGCCGGTTGTGATACGAAAGGTCAGCCGGCGGAGGGTGCTCGCTGTTCTCGGTGCAGCAGGAGCGGGCGCTGCAGCAGTTGGAACTGGTGTGCTGGGTAGGGAGAAGTCCGCGCAAGCGCTTGGCACGGGAGCGCGAGGTACGCCAGCAACAGTGTCGAAGAACCCTGCACGCCGTACTGCGCAGTGGGCGATGGTGCTTGATCTGCGGCGCTGCGACGGCTGCAAGGGGTGCACGATGGCCTGCCAGCAACGTCACTACCTGCATGCCGACCAGACGTGGATCAAGGTTTACAAGATGACCTCGTCGGGCGGCCAGACCTACCACATGCCTCGGCCGTGCATGATGTGCGAGGACCCGCCGTGCATGTACGTCTGTCCGGTTGGCGCGACGTTCAGGAACGATGAAGGCATTGTCTTGGTCGACCAGAGTGTGTGCATTGGATGCCGAACCTGCATGGCGGCTTGCCCGTATGAGGCCAGGTACTTCAACTGGTCGACCCCGAAGCCAGCGCCGCGGATGCCAGGTATGCCGCAGTCGCCGGAGTGGCCTGTTCCGCAGGTACTTGGCACGGTAGGCAAGTGCGTCTGGTGTGCGGACCGCCTGCCTCACGGTGAGCTCCCTGCATGCGTTCAGGGGTGTCCTATGGGGGTCATCTATATAGGAGACCTTGTCAGCGATGTCGCGGTCAACAGCTTCGGCGATGTGATCAGGATCGACGAGTTCATCAAGAAGAACGACGCTGTGCGTTTCAAGGAGGAGCTCGGTACCAACCCAAGGGTCTGGTACGTGCTGGGACACGATCAGAGTTCGGTCGGATAGTGCTTGGGGGTTCGAGGACGTGACTGCAGGAAAACGGATATGCGAAGAAGCGATACGAGTATCGAAGCGAGTAAGGATGGAGGAGAGTTGACGAACACCGAGGAGTTGTCGGACGTGCCCGAGCTACCCGACGTTCGGGCGGCCTCGATGAGGCCAGTGTTGAAGCCGGGTAGGTGGTACTGGCCGGTGGTGGGTGCGCTTGTGGCAGTGGTGGCCGTTGGGGTGGTTGCCTGGGTGACGCAGCTTCATGAAGGCCTTGGGGCTGCGGGCTATAACAACCATGCCTTTTGGGCTATCTACATCGCGGATGTTGTCACCTTTATTGGAGTGAGCTACGGCGGCGCTGTCGTGTCCGCGATACTCAGGCTGACCGGGGCAAGCTGGCGAGCCCCGCTCACCCGGATAGCCGAGGCGACCGCGGTGGTCACGGTCATCATCGGCGGCTCCTTCATCATCCCGCACCTTGGCCGCCCAGAGCGGATCTTGGAGCTCATCTACCGTCCGAACCTGTCATCGCCGATCTTCTGGGACTTCGTAGCTGTATCGACGTACGCCTTCGCTTCGATAGTGTTTTTTTTCCTTCCCCTGATGCCTGACCTGGCCATGGCGCGCGATCGGCTCACGGCTGCGAACAGACCCCGGCTCGCGCGCTTGTGCGGGACTCTGTCATGCCGCTGGCAGGCAAAGCCAAGCCAGCGCAGGCGCCTCGACGGCGCGATCGGGCTCGTTGCGATAATGGTGATACCACTTGCTGTGTCGGTGCATTCCGTTCTGTCATGGGCGTTCACGCTCACGAGCAGGCCGTGGTGGCACGAGAGCATATGGGCCCCATACTTCGTCGTGGCAGCACTCTATTCGGGGATAGCGCTCGTGATCATTGTCGTTGCCGTGATGCGACGTATTTGGGGGCTCAAGGCGTTCATCACGGATCGCCATCTGGTGCGTCTCGGGTTCATTCTCGCGCCGTTCGGAGCGGCTTACCTGTACCTGACCATTGCGGACTTCCTCCCTGGAAGCTACGTAGGAGAAAACGGAGTCGCGAACGTCTTTGCTCAGGTTCTTGCCGGTAGATACGCACTCTGGTTCTGGTTATTCGTGTTTGCGGGGTTGATAGTCCCGCTCTTGATCATCGCTCTTCCGTGGACTCGCAGGGCGCCGTTCATTGTCACAGCGGCAGCACTGGTGGTTGGGTCGCTGTGGATCAAGCGGATGGTGATGGTGGTAGCGCCAGCGAACTATGGCAGGGTATCGGGGGTGTTTGGCTCGTACCATTTCACATGGATCTCTGCTTGCGTCACCCTTGCGGGGGTGGCTGCGATCCCGCTGTTGCTGTTGTTGGTGTTCAGGGTCGTGCCGATTCTTTCGGTGACCGAGATGGAGGAGATGGCCGCTAGGAAGGAGCAGGAGGCTATGAGAGAAGGCGCGGATCGGGCGCTGGCTGAGATTGAGAGGCGACATGACGCGGGAGAGTCGCTGGACGTCCAAGTTGAGGAAGCGGAGATGACTCCGGTTGGAAGGGCGGATGCATGATGGGCTCTGAGTTAGCGTCTCTCAGACGCTGCGCTAAGTGGGTTGCTGTGTTTGCGGGTTTCATCGTCACCGTGTTTCTATCTGTAGCGCCAGCAACCTTCGTCACCTTGCCGCAGGCGTTTGGGGCACCAGGGGGGTCCATGCATGCGATGCAACAGATGCCTGCCAGTAACGCAAAGAGCACGTCTAGCGGCTCCGCTGGTGGTGGCTTGAGCCTCGCAGTTGCGCCGGCGCAGGGAACCGGACACCAGCTGATGCTCACGGCAACGGTTCCGCTGGCAGCTATGAACACCAAGCGCGTGTCGTTTTTCGTGGTCACGACCGAGCTTGGGGGCCATCGATTGGTCCCGCTGGGCAGTGCGTTGACGGACTCATCCGGCACAGCCTCGGTAATGTATCAGCCGACGTGGGCCGGCAAGGAAGAGTTCGTGGCCGAGATTGGCCGAGACCTAACGAAGCCGCTCGCGACCGCGAGCAAGTACTATGTGGTAGCTACCGCGGTTGCGGGGGTGCCACCTGCCAACACGAATGCTCCGAAGCCGCTACGTCAAGTGGGGAAGGACTTCGTAGCCGTGGTCCTCGCGGTGGTTGCTGCGGTGTGGATGACCCTTCTCATCACGCTCTACCGAGTTGTGGTGGGCACCCGGAAGCTTTCGACAAGGGCTACGTGACGGAGATGGGCACGGCGCTGCGCTCGCCTGGTTCCTGGAGTACCAAGCTTCGCACCGTGCTCTTGATAACTTCTGTCGTCGGGTTGCTGACTGCATCCGGCCTCTTTGTGTCCGCGTGCTCGCGATCATCGCCTCGTTCATCGGCGATGATCCACCTCGCCCGTGCAGTTTCGCTGACGCAGAGCGCGGGAACTGCCTTGACAACGGTTAGCCTGCACATGCTGTCGGCACGGGTTGGGCCGGTGAGCGGGAAGGCGACTGGTGTCGTGGACTTTGCGGATCATGACGGCCGGATGGAGCTTTACGGGTTCGGGCTCCCGGAGCGTTCAGGAACCGCTGTTGTTTTTACGAACTCAGCGATCTATATGAAGCTCCCGCAGTACGCGCGACTCAAGGGCCAAGGGAGCAAGCCTTGGTTGGGGTTGCTCTTGAGTGACTTAAACGCTGTCTCGACAGCGCAGGCTGGATTCGTCTTCCAGGCTGAGACTGTCAACGCTGTGTACCTTCTGGATGCGATATCTCGCGGAGCGGTGGCATTCAATAAAGCACCAGCGCGGGGGAACTCTGCTCCCTACCAGGGGACGGTGAACCTTGCAACCGCGCAGAGGTACTCAAGTGGTCTGGACGCTATGGTTCTTTCTCAGCAGGAAACCTTTACCGGCGTCGAGACTGCGCCGCTGTATGTTTGGCTCGACTCGAGGGGCAGGATCGCGAAGTTCCAGATGATTCTCGACCCTTCGCAGTCGTCTGGGGGCAGTCACCTGAGCGGCAAAGTGACAATCACGGTTTCGCTGCGTGAGTTCGGGGTGCCTTCGCAGGTTGTGGCTCCTCCCACAGGAGAGGTAGCAAATCTGGACGTGATTCTGGAGAACCTTTCGGGTGGGGAGATGGGAGAGCCGCCAGGTGAGACTCCAGGCCAGTAGGGCTGCAGTTCCCGCAGGTACCCTTGGAAATCGAAGCGCTATTGAAGCCCGATTTGTCCGGTGATCGCGTCGTGGAGAGCAGTGCGCCCGCTGAGGTGTCCAGTGGCGAATCGCGTGGTGGGCCTATGTCATCAAGGGGGGTCGATCTAACCAGGGCCCGGGTGGTCGGCAGTTTAGCTGACCGTGTGCTCAGATGGCGTGCGCTTCAATTCTTCGTGATCCTGCCGAACGAGGTGCTGTTCTGGATCGTGATCCTCACGGGCCTAATTGGTGGGGTATTCTTGCATCAGTCACACGTGTCGAAGACCGTGCACTTCGGGACTGGAGCAAGCTCTGGAATCAGTTCTGGCACCGGTGCACATGCAGGCTGGTTGTTCAATACGCCGCTCGTTGACACCTGGGCGAGACCTAACTTCTCCACAGCGATCACCTGGTGGCTGTGGTGGTCGCTCGTTTGGGTGCTGATGGCTGTCGTTGGAAGGGGCTGGTGCATGGTGTGCCCCTTCGGTGGCGCTGCGGAGTGGGTCCAGCGGCTCTCGTTCTGGAAAAGGCGCGATCGGTCGCTCGGGCTGGGCCTTAGGTGGCCGCGTTCGCTGGTGAGGTTGGGGATTCTCCCGGCGGTGGCCGCGTTCATCCTGCTCACCTGGGTCGAGGAGTACTACAACATCTCGGTCTCCGCTGATCCGTTTACGACCGGAGTCCTGGTCGGGGTCATCATTATCCTCGCTCTCGGGATGCATCTGGTCTTCGAGCGCAGGACGTTCTGCGCGTATCTGTGCCCGCTCACCGCAGTGTTCGCCCCGCTTGGAGCAACAGGGGTGGTCGCTGGGTTCAGGGCTCGCGACCCTGAGCGGTGCTATACGTGCGAGACGAAAGACTGCATGCGAGGCGGCGAGAAGGGATACGAGTGCCCATGGTACGAATGGCCAGCGACTGCCTCGTCGAACGCGTCATGCGGGCTGTGTACGGAGTGCTACAAGGCCTGCCCGTATGACAACGTCGGCCTCTTTGTAGAACGCCCGTTCACATCGGTCATAGCGCCTGGAAAACGGCGCTATGACATCGCTATCGCGGCGGTTGCGATCCTCGGAGCGATCGTGTTCATGACACTGAACGCTCTCCCAGTCTACACGAGCATCGATGCGAAGCTTGACGCGTGGCTCTCATTTCCTCACTACCCGAATCCTGTCGATTACTTTGGGATCATTGCAGCAGTCATAGGGCTCTTTGCCGTGCTCGTGTGGTTCGTACGGTTCGCATCTTCGCCGAAGAGGAGCCCCGGCTCTTTCTCGAGGTGGTTCATCCCGCTTGCCTACGGCATCATCCCGCTTGCGACAGCGGACCTGCTAGCGAACAGAGCGCCGACGTTGTTGTTTTACGGCCCGCGGATGATCCAGGTTATTTCCGACCCGTTCGGTAGGGGGTGGAACCTGTTTGGTACCGCGCATCTCGCGATAGCGCGCTCGCACCTCGTGAGCTTCAATTTCCAAGGGCGTTCTGCAGCGGCGCTTGCGGTGCAGATCGGCATCCTCGCCCTCGGAGCGGCAGCGGCCCTGTGGAGCACGCACCGGATATTTGCAAGTGATCTCCGCTCGGAGAGCGGGCGTCCCATCCTGGGTGAGGTTTCGGCGCTGTGTGTGATCGCTGCTTGCGGCACCTTGATCGCCTGGAGCTACATACTGCTCGCAGGAATGGCAACGTGAGCGCTGGAGATCGTGGATCGGATACAAAGCGGCGGGTCCGGGTTCAGATCCTACATATACCGTGTGTCGGATGCCGCGACTGCGTAGAGCGCTGTCCTGTCGGAGCGCTCGCGATCCAGCCGACCACGGGGATGCTGGAGGCTGATGAGAACACCTGCGTCGGATGCAGGATCTGCGAGAGGGTGTGTGCGTACGCTGCGATCAGGATCGATGGCCTGCTTGATTCAACCCCTACGACTGTTCCCCTTGCCCGCGTCCCCGATCCGGTAGAAGGGGACATCGCAGAGGTCCAACCGGGACTTTCAGGCCTCGATCAGGCGCGGGTGGAGGCAGAGCGCTGCCTGCAGTGTCCGGATCCGAGTTGCGTCTGGGGGTGTCCTGCACACAACGACATCCCGGGGTTCATTGCCAGCGTGCGCGCTGGGGATCTCGGCGGAGCAAGTAGGGTCCTCGGCGAGACCAGCTGCCTTGCGGGCACGTGCGCTCGGGTGTGTGATGCACTGCGCCAGTGCGAGGGAGCATGCGCTCTTGCACTTGCTGGAGGCGAACCGGTCGCGATCAAGCTGCTCGAGCGCTTTGTTGCGGACTCTGCGGGGGGTTCAACGCCGGCGGGGGTGATGGGCTTGAACGGAGCTGGAGCAGTTGCTTCGGGGATCTCTGTCGCGATCGTGGGGTCGGGACCAGCGGGGCTTGCTGCAGCTCTGTGGCTCCTTTCCGCAGGCGCTCGGGTCGAGCTGCTCGAGTCGGAACCGGAGCTTGGCGGGGTGCTCCGCTGGGGGATGCCACGCTATGAGCTGGCGAGCGACGTCTGGTCGCCGTTGGTAAGGATGCTGGAGCGCGAGGGAAGGCTAAGGGTGCGTGTTTCAACGAAGGTTGGCCGTGATGTGGAGATCGGAAACCTTCTCGAGCGCCACGACGCTGTCTTGCTCGCTCATGGCGCGTCCGTAGTGCCCCAGCTTCGCGTAACGGGTGGGGACCAGCCAGGCGTGATGGACGCGATGACATTTCTTCGAGGAGCTGGCGGCGTGTGGGATCCGAGCGGGAGCGTGTCGGGTGATGAACTACGTGGCGTGAGCGTGCTTGCTGTCGGCGGGGGAGACACCGCGATGGCAGTTTCCAGGATGGCGCTACGGCTTGGGGCAAGGGCGATCACGGTACGAAGGAGCCAACGATCCAAGGCCGCAGTTCGCGTGGACGAGCTGGATCAAGCCTTGGCGGAAGGGGTGGATGCCCGTTTCGGCATCCGTGTAGAGCGCCTGGAGGTGGATGGCACGAAGGTGGGTGCAGCGGTGCTTGAGCGCCTCGGTGCACCCCGCTGGTGTGGGATAATGGCATTTCGCACACAGGCCAGTGGTGCTCAGATGGAGCGACTTGCATGCGACCTCGTGGTGGCATCCACCGGGTTTGGTGTCGACACCGAGCTTTTCGGGGCTGCTGGCGTGCCCGCGGCGTGGGAGCTGGCGGTCCGAGACGGTCGCTCGCGGCGCAGGGGTAGCTCTCGAAACAGGGCCCTCGTCGCCGCGTCAGGGCTGAACTCAGAGGATCGTGATGCTAATGCGAGGAGGATTGCCCGCGAGGTGCTCGCGACGGAGGCGATGCTTGCCACCTCGGATCGGCGACTCTCGGGCAGCGTCTGGGCTGCCGGGGATGCGCTCACAGGGCCGTCGAGTGTCGTCTGGGCAATGGCCTCGGGCCACAGGGCAGCGCTTGGCATCGTGGCGGCGCTTGGCAACAAGCACGCCGACCGGCATCAGCTTCCCGAGGAGTAACCAGTGGTGAAGTAGCTCCGCGCTCCGAACCATACCGGCACGCCGCCTGGCCACCATGGAGCCGGCTGCATGAGGACCTTGAGGTTGCTCGAGAACGCTATCCCGCCTGGGGGCCAGAAGAATCCAGAGAGTCCCTGACCGTTGCACCAAGGGGTTACGCTGCCGCCTTGGACCGGGTCATTGTTATAGAACGGACTCACGGTCGAGATCCCTGTGTTGTTGCCGTTCCACCCGACGCTTGGCCACGCATTCCAGCTCCAGATGGTGAACCAAGCGAGGTGGTTGTCGATGTAAACCCATATCTCGCCGTCATAGGCTCCGCAGTTTCCACCGTCGAACCCGCCGTTGTTGGGGCCACAGCCGGGGTTGTTGTTGCCGCACATGTTTGCAAGCGCGCTCCAGGTGAGACCCTTGAACACGCCGGGACCGGATACGTTTACCATGGTCATTTGCTGGTTGTTGTAGCCTAAGCAACCCCAAGGCGTGCACCCCCAGGCATGGGGGGCGCCAACCGGCTGTGATACGCGGAGTCGTCCTTGGGAGTTCACCGGTAGGTTGGCGACGTTCACATTCGGCGTGTTGGCGACGCTCACGTTAACCGGCGGCAGTGAGGAGTGAGCGGTTGCTGCGCCTGCAGGCGTGGTCGCGAGCGCAGCCATTGCGCCGATCCCGCCGCCGACCATCAGCATTGCTGCTGCAAGCAATCCGGTCATTCCAGAGCGAGCCACGAGGCCCCCTGGTTTCTTGAAGCTACCCATTTCCAGCCTCCCGTACGATCATCTGTGGCACCGTCTCATAGCTTCGGTCATGGACCAAGATATGTCAAGTCACGTCCCGAGCCGCGTTGATGCAGGGCATGTCGCGTGTGTTGGAGGCCCTTAGTTTTCTTGGGCCCTCAGTGCTCCGCGAGCTGAGCAACGGCTTCTCGAAAGAGACCATCAGGGCTTCTCAACTCCTCGGGACTTGCCTTTGCAACCGAAGAGCGCAAGCTGGCTCGCAGAGTGCTTGCCGCGAGCACATCGCCCAAGGCTGCTTGAAGCCTCATCTCGAGCATTGCGGAGCGATCGACGTCACTCTTGAACGAGCAGAGCACTGCGAAGGTGTGGGGCGCGACCCTCGCGATTGTGTCGTCGTGGCGCAGGCATCCCTCGAGTTGCACACCAGCAGCAGCCATGAGGGCGTCTCGCTGTGGGGAAGTGCCTGTGGCTTCATCCATGGCGACGATGTCAAGCAGGATCACCGCAACCTCGCCGCCTGTATGCTCAAGCGCCCCTAGTGCATATCCAAGCCGTGCCATGAAGGATGGAGCCTTTATCAGCCCAGTCAGCTCATCGGGGCTGATCATCTGCTCGATGTCTTCTGGGTCGTAGGTCCGCTCAGGATGCGAGGAGTGCGTTGCCCGCGTGCCGGGCCGTGCATGAGAGCGAGAGGTCTCCAGATCTCGGGTCGTGTAAGCGTCCTGTATAGCAAGGAGCTGGCGTGCTGCCTCCTCTGCAGCAGGGTGGCGAAAGTCCACTCTTGCACCATCCAGACGGTCCGAGGGCTGTTCGGGTCCGTCACAACGCGTTGCGGTGAGGGAAAACACTTCTTCTCGCGCCTTGAGGTGTGCGACAAGGCGGCTTGCGAGGCTGTCGAGGTTGTCGAGCTGGTCTTGGTCGAAGTACCCGGTTGCCGGGTTTACGATGCAGAGAAGTCCCTCAATAACCTCTGATATTCCCTGATCGACCACCGGTGCTGTTGCGACTGTTATCGCGCACTGCGCTTCACCGGAGGCATCCTCATCTAGCATTGCCCGTGTTACGAGTACCTTTCCAGGCTGAAGGCCAGGGTCCTTCCAAGCTATAGAAGCCATCTCGTAAAGGCTGTCAGACGTCCAGGATGCGTACTCTGGGAAGGTGGCCGCGATCGCAAGACGCCCGTCGGGTTGGAGGAGAGCGAGGAACGCAACGTCCGCGGCACATAGATCCCAGGCTGTCCGTAGCAGGTTGGTAGCGGTCCCTACGCTGGATTGGTTCATCACCTGATGTCTCCGGTCATCTGTTCGGAATCAAAACTCGCCACTCACTGCTTGCCCGGCAATCATGCTGGGCAACGGCAGGTGTGTTCTGTGGGAAGCATCGAGCTTGCATTTCGTGCTGGGAACCAGCGCAAAAGTGCACGAACAAAGCATAACGTAGGCGCGTCCCATCGCCGTACGCTCGTCGTACCGTGTCGCGCGAAAGTTCAGGAACCACCCTGGCCCCCCAACGGAGCAGACCGCGGCGAGCGATCGGGCAACCGGCGGGCTCCTTAATCTTGGGCGGCTCCTGATCTTTGGCGACTAAGGTGCCGTGATGGTCTTTTCAAGCCTGTGTGGCGTCTTGCGTGGATCTCGCACGCGGGTCCCCGCACGCACCGGCCCAATGCCTACCGCTGTCGTGGTCAGCGTCTTGTCCCATGAGCATATCGACTCTTTGAGGGCGAGGTTTGATCCAGCTACGGCACGCGGCATGCCCGCGCACGTGACCATCCTGTACCCGTTCGCGACGCTGGAGGAGCTCCGCTCCGGTGTGCTTGACAGGCTCGCAGAGATCTGCGGGCGCATGCATGCGTTCGACTTCTGCCTTGAGCGGTTTGGCACATTTCCTGGTGTGACCTACCTTGTGCCTGAACCCGCCGACGAGTTCACCAAGATGACCGCCGCTATCGCATCTGAGCTGCCGGCGTGGCCGCCATACTCCGGCGCATATTCAGAGATCATCCCGCATCTCACGATCGCTCAGCATCACAGGGTTCCGCGTGCGGAGCGACGCGGGCTCGAGTCAGTGTTGCCGATCCGGTGCAGTGCAGTTGCGTTGGATGTCTTGTGCGAGGACGAGGGCGGTTGGCGGGTGTTCGCGTCCGTTGATCTCGGTGGCACGTCGTCTTCTCGGCGGTGAGTCCACTCTAGCGGTAAAGGATGCGATTCAACTCAGGAGACTGAAGGCAGGTGAAGTCGTTTAGGCAGCTGGCGGGGTTGGAGCGGCGTTGGCGAGGGACCTGAGTGTGTTTCGAAGAGCAGCTGCGGATAACGGGAAAGCTCCGGACGTGATTGACCAGGACCCGTAGTCCCAGACCACGCCGTACTTTACAGCATGGGCAGTCATCCATTTGAGCAGGTGCTGGACGAAGTAGGGATCGTCATTCCCACCGGGACCGTCACCCTGGGGAGCGAGTCCCCATTTTGCTATGGCGAGCGGTTTACGGTTGGTGCTCGCGAATTCCGCGAACCAGGTCAATCCGTAGTCCACGTTCAAAAGCTCAGCCCATCGTTCTGCAGCGGTGGTCGTTGTCCCAGCAGCGTTCGCTGTGCCTGAAGGCGGGCTGGGTGCAGTGAGCTCCTGCTGGAGGACGTCTGTGGCTATGATGTCCACGTAGGCGTTTCCGGGGTAGATGGATTCGGGTGAGATGGCCGTGGATGTCTGGGCCGCGTCCCACTCGAATCGGAAGTGCGCTCCCGGCACAGCACGCATTGACGTGACAATGTCGCGCCAGTACGTAACGTACTGGGCAGCGCCAGCCGGTGTTGTCGCAGACCATGGAAGTCCGGGAAGATCAGCATCCCATCCGAGGACGAGGATGGCATCTTGCTGGCCATGCTGGACGAGGAGCTTCGCGAGTTCGTTGAAGTAGCTGTCGTAAGCCCCTGTCGCTCCGAGCGCGAGCGTGGCTCCTGATGCGGGCAGCATCGGCACTCCCCAGATTCTCTGAAATCCGGATCCGGCCCATTTGGCCAGTGTCCACGCGGGGTCAGCGATGGTGCTCCAGCTTGCATTGCTGAGAAAGTCCATCGCGTAGCGGACCGGAAAGCCAAGGTAGTCCTGAAAGGCATGGGCCCCTGCGACGTTTCCCGCTCCCGCGTACACGCCAACTCCCACACCGGCCGTCAGGCCGTATCCTGGAGGGACGCGCGATGGCAGGTGCCTTGCTCCCCGCTGGGTGGGTGCAGTTTGGGCAACCTTCGCGTTCTGGTGCCCTCGAGCGCTGCGCCCGCGTTGGTGAGGCCCTCCCGGCTCGCCGACGACGAGGGCGGCAAAGCCGGTTGCGAGAACGGCGAGCGCTACTGCAACCCCAGCTATGCGAAGTCTGCTTCGGTGCTGCTCGGAAGCATGTTCAAAGTACGCAGACCCTAAGTCCTTGGAGTTGTGTGGTTGCGAGCTAGGCAACTTGGTCTGCTCCAGTTGCGATCTTGTCGAGTCGACCGCGGGTCCCACTTCGCAGGCCCCGACCGATGTTGATCGCCGCTCTCCAGGCTTCGGAGAGCACCGCGCGTGAGCGTTTGTCCGCGAGCGGAAGCGGCAGCGCTACGACGAGGAGAATGCGCTCAGGCCAGGGCGCGAGGTCGAAGAACAGCGCAGGAACCAGGGCCAGGATCCAGATCAGCGCGGGCCATACCGTTGAAACGTGTAGGTTCAAGGACTTTCGAAGGGAGATGAACGGCACCGCACCCACCAACACGCCGGCAAGCGGCGCCAGTCCCGCCGAGACTACTCCGAGGCGAGGTACCACGAGGATCGCAACGACTGCTGTGACCGGCAGTGCAATGATCTCCGCGACAGCGAACCGGATCGGTGAATGTGTAACGAGGAACGTAGCTGCCGCGACGACGAACAGGGCCTCGCAGAGAGCCGCTGCGGACATAGCTGGAAGCACCATGAACACAGATCGCCACGTCGGGCCGAAGACGGTGCTCACCAGGAAGGGCGAAGCGATGGTCACTACAACGAGTGGCACCCCTAGAGTCGCGACCTCTAGAACTGTTCCGTCGGTCAAGCCTGTCGCGAGGCGTTCTGCATCATCCTTCACGCGCGCAAGCCCCGCAAGAGCGACTCGCCATGTGGAGCGCACTCCGATGGAAAGCATGTCGATTATGCGCCAGGAAAGAGCCAGCCAGCCAACAGCCGTTACACCCAGGTCAGCGCCGATCACGAGAGCAAGGATGGCCCGTGCGCCCCGTGGGCGCCACATCGATACCGACGCTGGGATGCCGAAGCGGAGCATATCCACAGCCTCCGCACGTGACCATGCAAACCGGGGTCGAGATCCGGCAAGCCGGTAGCTGCCGAGGAACCGGACAGCCTGCCAGACAAGCGTGCCTGCAACCGGAGCCCAGGCGCCCGAGCCCATGAGCGCAAGCGGCAGCGCGACGATGTAAAGAGCGGCGTCTGCTGCAACTTCAAGGATCGCGAGGCGCCCGAAGCCAAATGAGCGCTCGATGCGGGCCTGAGCGGGTGCCCAGAGCACGTTTAGCGGCAACCCGATTATGAGGATCCTCAGCAAGGGGGTGATGCCGTTGTGGCCGAGGAGCCCTCCGGCTACGAAGGTCGCGAGCATCAAGACCGCTGAAATACACGCTGTTGTAAGGCACAGGAGTGTGAATGCGATGTCGAAGAGCCTCTGCGATGGGTCTTGGTGCCGGATCAGGTATACCTCTGCACCGACTTGAGCGACGGTGGCGCCAAGGGTGACGATGGCCGCTGCGGTCGCGTAGCGGCCGAATGCGCTGGGGCCGATGAGGCGTGTGAGGGCAAGGACCCCACCGAGACGGATGATCCCGCCGGCACCTTCTCGCAGCATCAGGTAAGCGCCACCTTCGATCCCTCTCGTGCGTAAGGGACGCTCTGGATCGCTTCCCCTAGTCGCAAGGTGGGCGTCGGTTCCCGGCGGTGGTGGCACTGGTGGGTTCTTGATCGACGCGAGAACCGCAAGGTCCGAGCGGTCCACCGAGCGCGGTGAGTAGCCGCTGTGAGCTGCTAGCTGGGTATCCACTGAAAGGCACTGGACCTGCTGCCCGCCAACTATGCCTGATGTTGTGCGTGGCAGTGAGCTACTCGCATCTTCAGATGACGTCTTAGAGTTAGGCGGAGCTAGCTCCGCAGGGTGAAGGTCGATCCTGCGCCCGAAAGCGTCTTCGAGCAGGAGCCTATGTGGGAACAGAGCGGAGGATACGACGTCCACCTCGCGTACGAAGAACCCCTTTTCGCACAGGATCTCTCTTGCGCGATCTGTCTCGAAAGCTCCAGGTCTTGACGCGTTAACGATGAGGTCCAGGTCATGATGGCGCCGTGTCTTCTTGTGCAAGAGCGCATCGATGCCCCACCCCCCAGCTATCACTACGCGGATTCCCTCGCGGCCAAGGAGGCCGACTACGTAGTTCACGTCGTTGGCGCTTGCTCCGAGAACGCGCCGTCGCAGCCTTCCGAGCGACGCGGCACTCACGCGTATTGCCGTTCGTTTTACACGACTTACTCGTCCTCGAGCAAGGTAATCGGTCGTATCAAGCGCAGGAAATGCAGGTGCTGTTCCAAGTTCAAGCCGGTAGTGGGCTTGTGGCGAGGATACGGACGGGATCCCGTTTGTCGAAATGCTGCTCGCTCGAAGCGAGTTCTCGGGCTGTGATCGCTGTGCGAGCAGGGATCCGCCAAGCGCACTGCCGGCTGGAGCGAGGAGTCCGAACAGGGCCCAGAGCGCTTGAGGAAGCCCTCCGTTGCTCACGTATGGCCATATGGCATCCATCGGTATGAGAACCAATGACAATACCACTAGTGCACGTCCCAGTGCGACATCCATGGGGTCAGAACTCCGCGCGGACTTGCGCGCCCTGTCGATCATTGCCCAGCTCATCGCTCCGAAGAGCACCAGCACTAAGACGCCGCCTTCCATGAGCAGCGTGATGTACTGCGACTCCGTGTACTGCCAGTCCACGTTCGTCGGCAAGCTCACGCCGTACCCGGTAAGCGGCCTTGCTTCGATTGCGGGTATGTACTCTGTCGTCCAGATCTGGAGTCGGAAAGCGATTGTCTGGGGCATTCCGACGCTCCGGGAGCTGCCGGCTGACGTGCCGAACTCGGTAACCATACGCTGTCCCAGGTAGGAGCCGAAGGCGAGGATCACTGCCAGGGTGCCAATCCCCAGCCACGCGAGTACCTTCTTGGAACGCCGGGCCCAGACGCCTAGAGCGATAGCTCCCGCTAGCAGCCCGCCCATCGCTGATATCTCAGCGGTCAGCATCAGCGCTGCAAGGGACAGCGCTGTTACAAGCTTGGTGGTGCGCGTCCTGTCATGAAAGGTGCGAAACAGTGCGAACGACACAAGGGGAATCAGGACCGTGATCAGGTAACCTGCTAGCGGCGTCCAGTGGTCGAACGGACCGGTGGCCCGCTTGAAGACATGGTAAGCAGGCGAGCCGAGAACTGTGCTACCGGTGAGCTTGATGATGAACGCGTTGATAGCGTGCAACCCTGACTGCTGTGCGATAGCCAGCAGCGAGACGGGGATGCTTGCTACGAGGAAGGCGATCAGAGCGTTCCTGCGCTCCTTGCGGGTTCGAAGCGATACCCGTACAGCTCTGTAGATGAGGAAGAACTGCAACTGCCCGATCGCTGTGCCCCAGTTCGAGATCGTAAGGTGCTCGTGCATAGTGAGTGCGTTCACTGCGGCCATTGCCGCCCAGCCAAGGCCGTAGATGAGCAGGAGCCAGTCGAGAGCTCCCCAACGCACGGCATCCTTTTTCCTTGTGGCAACAAGAACCGTCACTCCGACGGCGCCGATCAGCGCCTCCGAGAGCCGCACGTGTGGTACTGGGATTCCTGGCTGGAAACCCGAGACGATCGGGACGATCGCGACCAGTATGAATCCTCCAATAGCAGGGCGGACGAGAACCACGCCGACGACGACGAACCCGCCGAGAAGTGCGATCGCGAGCTTGATGTCGTATACGCCAGCCACCCCGATCGCAATCCCGCCGAAGATTGCCGCTATTGCAAGGAGCAGATCACGGGGAGCTGTCGTGAGCCAGCTCTGTGCTGGTTCTGGCAGCTGAAGTGGGTTCCGAACTGGTCGCTGGTCTTGCGGCGCGACCGTTCTTGGATCCGGGGATGCCGATGTGATGTCCAGCTCTGTGGCGTTCCGGGCCGGCTTGGTGTCCCCGGCGTCGTGGAATGAGCTTCGCGAGGTGCCGGCAGGTGTTTCATCAGATGATGAGCCGGCAGTCTTCACCCGCTGGCCCGGCGCAAGTGCGCTAGAGCCCTTCAATGCTCAGTTCCCCTTGCGCGCCCGTGGCAGCAGAAGCGCCAAGACAGGCGCGCGCCCGATGATCTCCAGGCGTTCAGCTGCTGTAGAGACCTTTTTCAGCCGTTCTCCACGAGTGACGGCAAGGACCGTGGGTCCGTGACCGGTAGCAGCCTGCCAGGAGCCGGCATCGGTCTCAAAGGAGGCGGAGACGCTGAGCGTCGGCGTCGGGCTTGACATGGAATCTGCACCCGCATTGCCAAGGTCGCAGAGATCGCTTGCCAGATCCTTTGCTGGACGGGACGCCTTGGTGTTGAGTGGGACGATCACGGTAGCGCTTTGAGCTTTGCTAGCGGATCCACTGCTCGGGGAAAGAACCCGCGAGAGCTCTACGAGTGATATGCCTCCAGGGACCTCTGCTGCTGGGCAGGAAATTGCCCTGGCAAGGTCGCTTGCCTTGTCGGCTCTCGGGTCTGCTCTCTCAGCAGCTATGACGAGGATGATGCCGAGCACCAACCCGAGGACGGCGCCAAGTGGGAGTCCGTAGCGGTTGAGCTTGCCAGAGTGAGTAACGTGCTTTGGCATTTGCACCGCGACGATGCTGCCGGGCGGTATTGCGGCTGTCGGAGAGAGGCCTCCTGAGATTGTCTGTGCAAGCACGGTTGCACCCGCTAGAGCCATCTGTGATGTTGGTGCCTTATATGACACGCTGATAACGGAGGTATTTCTTTCGACCACAACCGTGAGGTTGCGTTCCACCGCGTCTACCGGTACTCCAAGCTGACTTGCGACCACGTTCAACAAAGCGGTGTCGGTGGGTATGACAGCCGCGTAGGTGATCGCGAGCGAGTCAGCTTCAGCTGCATTTCCGGGGCCGAGCTGCGTGGCTCCTGAACGCACGTCGAGAAGTGCTTGAGCGGAGTATGTGACCTTTGCATGTTTGCCGGCCCAGAAGCCTGCTGCGCCAGCGATGACGGTCGCGAGCAGCATCAGCCAACCGCGCCGCACTACCCAGGCATTTCGCGGAGCATGCCGTGTTTTCCTCCTGGTACAAGCTTTGGGCGCCAGGTTGAGCTCGGGGGGAAGGGGTGGCGCTTCCTGACTCATTTCCTGACGGGCAAGTGGCCAGGATCCTGTCTTGGCGCTCGCCTCGGCCTTTTCCGCCTGCTGAGTTTGCCACAGAGACGTGCTGCTCGCGTCTGTACTGAGCGGAGCTGGCTCCGCGTGCAGGGATGCCTCGTCTGTCGGAGCTATTGGCGATGTGTTCGGGTCGTCTTCGTCGCCGAGGACGCCTGGGCGCGATTGGCGGTCGCTTGCGGCGACCTCGTGTTCTGGCTCTGCGTTCGCATCCGCGGTGCTTGAGGTGTTGGAGCTAGGTGAGGCAATTGCCGAGTGAGCGTTGTAGTTGCCGATCGCGCCCCCCGCGGTCAAGCTTCTAGGCTTGTCCATCGAAGGCATGCTTCGCGTGACAGATGTGGGCGGCAATTGTAGTGGCCAGGCGGGGGGGCGCATGGCCGTTGGGGCTACTGATTCTCCTGACAGGTGGTACTTCACTTCAGGCACGAAGGAGAGTGCCCCGTGTGGGTGACTCGAACCCAGAGATTCAGGTTCCCCGGGCAGTTGTTGAGTGTTGTTACCCTGTGGTTGGGATGGGATTGGGTGTCTTCTGGTCCCATCGATGCCCGGCAGGTATGCTTTCGCGCCGGCTTCGGCGTCGTGAGCTTGTGCCCAAGTTAGCGTGTACAGGCATGTGGGAGCACCGTGGTGTTGACACGAGGTCTCGACCACAACACCGGGCTCGCGTGCGCCTGCTATGAGGGGAGTGGCTTCCAAGAAGCCCTTGGTGAGCTCGCATATCTGCGGCTTTCCTACTAGCTCATCACGGGTGGTAGTACGGAGGACCGCGCACCCGTCGCGAGTACGTAGCACCTCGATACGAACCCCGAGTTTCGCGAGGCGCCTTGCCGAGCGTTCGATCAGGCTTCCCATGGCTTCGTTGATGCCGGGTCCTGGCGCGGCCTCTTGCGCGGAGATTAGAACGCGGCTGTATGCCAGTTCCCAGCCGGCGGTGCGAGCGTCAGGTAGCTCCGCGTCCCAGATGCCAGTGGAGACCAGTACTTGAATGAGCTGTCTTGCCGGGATCGCGCTACCTGCCCAATGTGTGCCAGCAGCGACCGCCGCCGCTCGGGCGACAGGATTGTCCTCGGGGGAGCGTGCTCCAGGAGGGAAGGTTGACGATAGGTTCCAGATCCCAGCGGACAATAGCGCTGAGGCAGCGCGACCACCTTTGCTTCTTGATCGCGCGAGGTGCATGGCCTCCTCCTCGGGTGTAAGAACGCGTATTGGCATCATCAGATCACCAGCTAGTCCTCATGGCCTTGAAGTCGTATGCTCTTCATCCTGTAAAGCTCCCGATCAGCTCGCACGAGAACTGACGTTGCGTCGTCTGCCCTGCCGTCCGCAACGACCGAACCCAGGGTGACGAGCACCCTGAGAGTCTGGCTACGCACCTGGTATGGATCGGAGAGAATTGTGCGAACCCTGCGCATCACCGCATCAAGCTCTGCAGGGTCGGGAGATGACATGTAGGCGACAGCGGCGAACTCGTCGCCGCCGAGTCGTGCGACAGTGTCGTTTGGCCTTAGCACGCCTTCCAGGCGCCTTGCGACAGCGGTGAGCACTTCGTCGCCTACATCGTGGCCGTAGTGGTCGTTTACTAGCTTGAGCCCGTCAAGGTCGCAGAAAAGAAGGCTGACCCGACCACCTTCGCGACGTGAGCGCACCAGAGCGCGATTCAAGTGATCGAGCAAGAGGGATCGGTTTGCAACGCCGGTGAGTGGATCGTAGAGAGCAAGCCTCGTTAGCCAAGCCTCGTGTTCGCGCTGAGCGGACGCGTCGTGGAGTACAAAGAGTGCCCCTTGCCCGTCGCGACCGACCTCTAGCGGTCGTGCGGATGCGACTAGCCATCGCGGCCCCCCTTTTTCCTGTGGGAGCTGGAGCTGTTCGTTGCGCACGGTTGCTCCGCCAAGAGCCCTAGCGAGTGGGTGCTCGGCTGGAGTGATCCGGGTGCCGTCAGATGCAAGTAGTGCGGTGTTCTGGGGGAATGGCCGCCCTAAGAGCTCTTCGTCGGCCGGGAGCCCATGAAGCGTCGCCGCTGCCGCGTTGGAAAGGATCACAACACCATGTCTGTCGCATGCGATGAGCGCATCTTCTAAAGCATTGATCACAGAGCGTGCGGTGAGCAGTTCGTCATTGCTTTCCGGCCTGCTCTGTGACTCGCTCGCTAGCCGCAGGCTTGCGACGTAGCAGCTCCCAAGTTGCCTACTCTGGAACTCTGTGCCACAGATGTTGACCTGGACCGTTGAGCCCTCGTTGGAGAGCATTCTCACGCGCTGTCCTGGAGGCGGTTCGCCGACGATCATCTTTGCAAGGTTCTCAGACGCGCGGGTCTCGGTGAGAAGCGGATCGAACGGGTCGAGAAGATCCACGATGTCTCTTCCAAGGACCTCCGATGCGCTGGTAGCGACGACGGATGAGATCGATTCGCTCGCATAAATAATCGTACCGTCCTCGCGGACGACCATGATCGGGTCCGGCACGTGACGAACCACTTCTTCCAGGAAAGTCCCTTCTTGCAACTGCGCTATGGGCGAAGAGCCATCCGTTTGGGCCTCGCTCGAGGATTGCCCGGCGCGCTCCTGTTCGCTAAGTGCGGACCCAGCGGCGAATCCTCGGGTCAAAGGCTCCGCTGCAGGCACGAATCCAGTTCCTGCTGTTGTGTCGTCGGCCACTGGTAGAGGCCATGGAGTCTCTTCCTCAGGTTTCCCAGTTGGCGCCTGACGCACTGGTGGCTGGTCAACATCGGAAAGGACTTCGGAACGAGTCCTTTCGACGAGCCGGTTGGCTATTCTTTTCAGTCCAAGGCGCAACTCGTCATCGATAGTTGGCGCTGCGGTGTCTACTATTCCAAGAATTCCGAGAAATCCGGCCTCGGCCGCGGTGTCGAGTCGTAGGGGAACTGCAATGCACGACATGCGTGTTATTCCCGGGTGGCCTGGGATCATCGCTTCCGAGCAGTAGAATATGTCGGTTCCCAGAGCCTCGGGATTGGTGATGCAGCTTCGTGCAAGCGAGCTGACGCGATCGCGTGTCTCGGGGCGCGTTCCCGTTGGAGGCAGGAAGACCGTGACGTCGCCGTCGGGCGTCACAAGGAACGAGCTCAGAGCGGCGCATAGATCACGTGCTAGATGGAGAAGCTCCTCGCCGGTTTCATCGAGTGTCATCTTGGGGGGTGAACCCGAGGAGGTGCTCATCTGCGACCCGCTTCGGTCGCGGCGGGACGCGATGGCTCTGGGCCTGTGCGTGCGACAGTCAACATGGGTCTCAGGTTACGAACGCACGGTACCCTGGATGTCCCGCCAACGTACCCGGATCATGTGGGACGTGAGCTGGACGCGGTGAGCGTACCTTATCTCTCATGTTGATCTCCTACGTGCTGCGCCTCCGCGCGGATGAGCTAGCGCTGGGCCATGTGGTCGGGGAGGTCGAGGCCGTAGCGAGCGGTCAGCGGTTCGTAGTCCGTTCCATGGAGCAGATGATGGCCTTCTTGATGGAGACGTGTCAGGGCGAAAGTGCTTCAGTGTTGGCAGTACAGCCGACCTACGGAGAGGCCTGAAGATGCCAGCTGGGCCTCCACATGACGTCTCTTCGTCCATGCATTCGTCAGGGTCCATGCATTCGTCAGGGGTCGTGCTGTTCGAGGGTGGTGGCCCCCGTCGAGTCCAGATCGGAGGCCGTGAGAGGGGTCGTGTGGGAGCGATCCAACCCAACAATGCCTGGTCTCATCGCCTACGGGCCTGGCAAGTTATCGCTGCAACGGATGCAGCCGTCGTTTTTGTGGTGGTGATGATCGTGGCAGCGTCGCGGACCAGCACCATTGTTGATGGCAAGCTGTATGGAGCGACGTCAATCGTGATCGTAGTCACATGGCTTTCATTCATTGCCGGCCTGTGGCTAAAGCGCCTGTATGCTTTGCCGCGCAAGCGCCTGGTGCCCGCTGGTAGCGAGGATGTGCCCGCTATCATCGAGGCTCTTGCGGGAGGTGTGTTGGTCGCCCTTGCGATCGAGTGGTTGTTCGGATCCCATTTGGTCCGCCCGGTCTTGGCCGTCGGTCCCCTGGTGATAGTCGCACTCGTATGTGCGCTGGCGGTACCGCTCGCGAGGTCCGCGGTGGTGAGCTTGCTCTCGAGGTTTGGAATAGCGACAGTCAGGATCGTGATCGTTGGTACGGGTACGGTCGCAAACGATGTGGCAGGTCGCCTGCGCAGGAGTTCAGGGTTGGAGTTCGTCGGCTTTGTAGATGACGACCCGGATGGAAGTCACCTGGTGCTCGGGGGCCTGCGCGATCTGCAAAGAGTGTGCAAGCGCTATTGTGTCGACCGAGTCATCGTGGCATTCTCACGGGCCCATCCAGAGAGTGCGGTTGCAAGCCTGCGTGCACTTGCGGGTTCGGTTCCACTGACGGTGGTACCCAGGTACTTCGAGCTTACGAGCTGGCAGGCCCAGGTGGACGACTTGAGCGGGATGCCTGTAGTGAGCCTAGACGGTGGGGAGGCTAGCTCCACGGCTCGGGCGCTGAAACGCATGGTCGACATCTGCGTCTCGCTGGTCGTGCTTGTCGGCCTGTTTCCGGTTCTCGCTGTCTCTGCCCTCATCATTAAGCTGACCTCGCCTGGCCCGGTGGTCCTGCGCCAAGCGCGGCTTGGCCGCGACGCGCGTCCGTTTACGCTGCTCAAGCTTCGTAGCATGAGCTGGACTGATCCTTCGACGGTTGGTGACAGCAGGCGGACCGGCATCTCCGAGATCACCCCGGCGCGGGCAGATCCGGGGTCGAATGAACGCGATCCGCGGATCACCCGTGTCGGTAGGGTGTTGCGACGCACTGGGATCGACGAGCTTCTCCAGCTGTGGAACGTCTTGATGGGCGATATGTCACTTGTCGGACCAAGGCCGTTCATTCCTGAGGAGTGCTCTCGGATGGTGAGCTGGGAGCGCAGGCGGTTCGAGGTGCGCCCTGGTTTGACTGGTTTATGGCAGGTCTCTGGCCAGCACGACTTGCGCTTCGAAGAGCTGTGCCGGCTCGACTATCTTTACGTCTCGTCCTGGTCTTTGCACACCGACCTTCGCATCCTCTTGCAGACCCCACGCCGGCTCCTTCAAGGGGCCGGGGGCAGAAGTCGCTAGAGGCGCCTGTGGCCGGGCTCGCGCTCACCCATGTTCAAGAGCCGACTCATCTTGTGGCACACCTCAGAGGACGTAGGCGAGATTGCCTCCAGAGCACAAGGAGGAGCCGAGCGC
Source organism: Actinomycetes bacterium (assembly GCA_021802485.1). GTDB lineage: Bacteria > Actinomycetota > Acidimicrobiia > Acidimicrobiales > JAJZXF01 > JAJZXF01. The sequence goes on from JAJZXF010000005.1 coordinate 48,566, forward strand.
TGGAGCAGCGCTCGGTGTTCGGGCTTTCAGAGTCGCGGGCTCCCATCACGGATCCAGGTGCGGAGTGCGGCCTCTTGCGATCGCCAGCGTGTGATTTGGGCATCCCGTGCTGGGAGAGTTCGAGCAACGAGGGAGTCGTGATCGCTGAGTGCCTCGTGGATCGCAGCAGCAATGGACATGGCGTCGTTCTTGACGTGAAGAGCGTGGGGGAAAAGGTTCCGGCCAACAGGCCAGTCGGAGATGATGAGGGGCCTTGTGGCATAGGTCGCTTCATAGGCTGCACGCATTACGGAGGTGGGCTCCGTCGTAAGTGTCACTACGAGCCCGCATTCGTAGACAGCTTTTTCGTACGCGTCTTGATCGAGGAAGCCGACAAAATGTACGTTCGCAGGAGCGTTGTCACGAAGCGACTGGGGACAGTCCGCGGTGCGTCCCGTCACCTGGAAGTCACACCCGGGTATCGTTGCGGCCGCGAGGATCAGCTCCTCGGTTGGCTCGTCTGGGGCAAACCTTCCTACGTAGAGGATCCGGGGGCGTTCAGCTTTCGGCGGAGGCGTCGGGAGCCAGCGGCCTGGGGCTTCGTGGACAATGACCGGGTGCCCATGCCAGGACTCTACGACGTCACACCACTGTTGAGTTGTGACAAGGGTTATCCCGCAGCGACGAACGAGCCAGCGATGCAACGGGAGCAGGCGGGCGGACACATGATCTTCCTGGGCGCCGAAGGACCCTGGGTGGCTGTCGAGGCCGACTGCGGTGCCGGTGAGTTGGGCGACCGCGTACGTGATGAGTCCAGCGAAGACTGGGGGATTGGTGACGATTACCGCATCGGGGCGCCTGGATACGAGGTACCAGGCTGTCTTGATAGCGCTCATTGCATACCTGAGCGCTACAGGGGGTCTGAGCGCTTTGCCTGCGGGATAGAAGCATCTTGCTTCGCCACCCAGAGCGGCCGCTATCTCCTCGGAGCGCCCCCCAATCGCGCCCCAAGAGAGGAAAGCGAAGCAAGGATTGCTGCGCGTACTCGTAAACGGGAGGATGCCGCGCCTTTGCCGCGGAGGCTTATGGGTTTGATCGAGCCGGTGATCACAAGGGTTGGGATCAGCCATGGGTGACCTGCCTGAGGTTTCCGTGGTCGTTGCGAGCTACAATCGCCGGCTGCGTCTCCCGGCTCTCGTCGAGGCAGTCCTCGCTGACGAGGCCGCTTCTGAGCTGATCGTGGTGGTTGACGGTTGTGACGACGGCTCTATCGAGTTTCTCCAGCAAGTGGCCGCTGATGAGCCCCGCCTCAGGCCGATTCGCGTTTCGCATCGGGGTCACCTTGCCTGCCTTGACGCTGGGGTGCGGATGGCAAGTTCCCGCGTTGTGCTGCTGCTCGATGACGATGTCCTCCCACACGAAGGGTTGGTCTCTTCTCACGCAGCTTGGCATTGCGCAAAGAGTGGGTTGGTTGTGATGGGCTATATGCCGGTTCGCCTTCCCAAGCACCGGCGCCATGGAGATGTAGGCACTTACGTGTACGCTGGCGAGTACGAGATGCACTGTTCCCGGATCGAACGAGGTGAACTCGCTGTTCTCGATGGACTCTGGGCTGGCAATGTCTCCATGCCTCGGGAGGCGTGTCTCGCTGTTGGCCTGAAATCGGAGAAGTTTCCCCTTTTCTACCATTCCGACATGGATCTCGGGTTGCGCCTCAAGGCTGCAGGTTTGGAAGGTGTGTTCAGCCGATCGCTCGTCGCGTCGCACCTCCACGAGCGATCGACTGCAGCGTTCCTGCGTGACGCGATCGCCCAGGGGGCTGGAGATGCGTTGGTGCATCAGGTTCACGAGAGCGAAATCGGCTCCTTCGACCCGACGAGGATGTACGCAGACCTTCCAGCGCCACTGAGGGTTGTGGTATCCGCTTTGGGCAGCTCGCGGCACGCGTGGTCTGCGTGCCGCTCGCTCACCGCGCTGGCTGGGCTGTTCGGCAGGCTGCATTGGTTCTCGGCCGAGACCGCTGTCGCGAAGCTTGCGCGCAGGGTGCTCCAGCTCCACGGCGCTTGAAGCCTTTCGGCCCGAAAGGGCCGAGATTCCGTGTCGGCGTGCTGTCTCCTACCGATACTGCTGGCAGGCCGTAGGGAGCGCCTGGTTCCCGGGGCATGTTGTTCATGCCGCCACCGATGTAGCAGTGGTGGCCTGGTCCGGTACCGGAATGTGGCCGAACACCTCTGTCGCACCACGACTGCGGCGGGTGTGACGGGCCGTGATGCGCGCCGCTGATCGTCGCGAGCAGCGACCCCGGCCTCGGTGCTTAGCACTGCTCGACCTCGCCATCCCTCCGGCTTCTTGGAGGTGAGGTGCAAATGCCGCGAAGTGGGCTGCGGCTCCCTCTAGGTCGCACGTGTCTGCGCTGGTGCCGTCCTCGCTCACGACGAGCTTCACATACAGGCCGGGGAACGCGGAGAACAGGTCTCGTTGTGCCTCACGCCCGCAGTTGGAGCATCGGTGAAAGCGTTGCGAGAGAGGTTTCTTCTCCCGGTGTCCACACACACAGGTCTTAGACAAAGCAGTAGTGCGGGTCGCGTAACGGTACGCCTTGCCACCAGCATTCTCGGCTTTGTGGAACAGGAGCGCCATCGCTTCCCCAACTGCTCGATCACGCACTGAGCGCGGGTACATCTCTTGCCATGTGGCGTAGTTGAGCGTTTCTGCTCGCACGTTGACGCCGTAGGCAAGCAGCTCATTCACGAGCTTGCCGTGGGACGTGGACCTGGTGGCCTCTATACGGCGGTGAAGCTCAGCGATCTGAACGAGGGTCTGTTGAGCAGCCTTGGAACGGTTCTTCCACCACACACAGGTCTTCTTGTGTTGTCCCATCTCATCGAAGCACTGCGGCGAACCTGCTCTGTGCTGGCGATCGAGATGGCGCTGCAATCGCCGCAGCTCAGCTTGGATGTCTCTTGTGCCCCCCGCGAGCACCCGGTGTCCTATGGCTTCGGGAACCGGGTTGTGTTGCGCATCTGCAACAACCACTGACATGATCGACGGCCCTACGTCGGCGCTCACGGTTCCGGTGCCAGTTTCGTGACGTATTGGCGGACGCCCGTCGACCACGAACTGAGCACGCAAGCTTGGCCGTCCCCGGATGATGTTGCGCACGATTCGAGTTTGGATCAGCCCTCGAGCAGCGATCAGGGACTCCAGCCGTGCTCGTTCGGCCGCGGCGTCCCTATTGAGTCTACTGGTCGCATGTTCAGGCCACGCTTCGACAGACATGATCGTCTTCGACCAACGCACAGCGACCAGGTGCCCGTTGTCGAGGACTGGTTGTATGTCTCCGTACTTGTCAGAGCACTCCAACGAGCGTAACCCTCTGGATGCGTTCTTGAACCGGGGCTTTCCGCGAAGACCCAAACGCCAGCGGTTCACTGCATCAAAGGCCCGTGTAGCAAGACGCTGGGCCTCTTGGGCTCCGACGTGTTCCCTCACCCATGTCTTGCGCAAGCTAGAGCTATAGGTTCTCATTGCGTCGGCAGTAATACCGTGGGTGCCTGCTACCTCGTTGAATGCCTTCTTCCTCGCTACTGACTCTTTCGACTTGGGCGGGCCTTTGGGCATTGCCTTGGCCGTGTCGAAGGCTGGGTCTGCTCGCATGTGCTTACAACGAGCAAGTGATTCTCCAAGACAGGCGTTGTAGACGCGACTTGGCGACTCGAGCCTCGTGTCCACTACTGCCAAATGAGCCAATGTCGGGCGCAGTGCCTGGTTGATGACGTGGGTAGAAGAACTTCGCTCACGCTTGCGGGGATGACGCTTGCGCCTCGTTGCTTGGCCTGTAGGGGACTTGCTCACTCGCCACATAGTGCCATATGCATGTATCACCACGCTGGATACCGGACCCTCATATACACAACAGGCCGGTCTCAGGTATCGAATCTTCACGTCCACTTGGTTTTCGTGACCAAGTACTGACGTCGTGCCTTCGCGAAGCACCTCGCTCGTTGTCACGAGACCCAAGTTGGAAACCTGCGAGGACTTGTCGCACAACCCTCACTGAGTTCAACGGTGAGGACAACCACGTGCACCTACTTGTCGAGTACCCGCCAACCGTGCAGATATCTGTCCTCGTGAACAGCCTATAGAGCGTGTCGGCCCGCATCCTGGGAAAAGAGTTCCCCGTCACGTCTCGAAGTTCCTGTGGAAAGGACACCTCTGGTCGCCGTCGTAGTTTGCCGGGTGCTGTGGCGGTGCGCCTCTGTCGGTTATCGCCGAGTACATCGACCAGCAGAAGAGCCCATTGTGAGCAAGCGACACGTGTCGCTACCGCCTACCAGCCGAGCCAGATGTTCGCTATCTCGGCTCTTCAGGGCCGAGATAGCGCTCACAAATACAGAGGTCAGGCGCTGTCCCACATGAGGGAAAACGTCATCATAGAGTTTTCTCGAAGCGTTGATGCTCATGAGCGACGCCTCGATCGCGTTGGGATCTCGGCTCCTCCGGCGAGAATGAACGGGCAGGCATCCGTGCTGGTAACGGTGCTCCGCTCTGCTGCGAGCGCTAGGTCTGCCGAGGTGATCTCATTGGCCTCCCGCTTGATGCATAGCTCCCTTCGCTCCAGTTCGGCAGCGATCTCCGCCTGGTGGTCGTCGACGTGTTCACCGAACGCAGCCCTTCTCGGAACGAGCAAGGGGCACTTACCGGCTCGCAGGGAAGCGAGAGATGAACCCGCTCCCGCGTGAGCGACGACCAGATCTGCAGACTGAAGGGCCGCGTACAGCTCCCCTGACGGGATCACCTCATGGGTTGCGATGCCGAGACCGCTGACATCGGTATACCCAGTCTGCCAGAGAACCTCCACGTTGTCTTCGAGGGAGCTCTTGATGCTCTCAACGAGGCGGCGGAAGCCGAAGCCCTTCGCGGTGCCAAGCGTGACCACGGCTCTGCGGATTCGCTTATCGGAGCGCGGCCCGGGAGCGAACGTGTCGAAGACGGACCCTCGGTAGAGCCATCGGGGCTGAGACCAGTTCTGGTACTGGGTGTAGAGGTTCATGCCGGGAATGTGCTCGACCAGCCTCGCGGACAGGGAAGGCCCGGCTACCCTCGTTGCGCTCTCGATGTAGTGACACGCAAGACCGTGTGCCCGTGCGATCGGGAGGAACGATACGGCGAGTGACGAGCCTGTGGTGACGACCGCGTCCCAGGTGCGAGATCGAACTATCTGCACAGCACGCGCGAGGTTCTTTGCCGCGGCAAGGGCATCGCGGGGGCGTGCAGGATAAACGTAGATCACGTTCTCGTCGCGAAGGAGTGATCCTGTCTGTTCGTTCTCCCACGTTACCCAGGTCACATCATCCGATATGTCCCCGAGGCGCGGTCGTAGGGCCCAGAGCTCCTCCAGGTGGCCACCAGCGCTCGCGACAAACAGTGTTCCCACGTACTTGAGATCTCACATCTGCGTCCCGCCAGCGTCCCGTGGGCGCTGTGGCGCTGGCCGGACGTCGGAGAGACGCTGGAAGCTCATGGTGCTAGAGTGCATCGGCGAATACCAGCCAATCGCTCGCGCAGCGCGCGTGATACCATTCCCACCACCGGAGAACGCACGGGGCTTGTGTGCCTGCAGGCTCAGGAATGCTGAAAGGATATCTAACGTGGTTCGCGTAGCGATCGCACATGATTTCCTCTGCCAGCGCGGGGGTGCGGAGCGAGTCGTCTTGCACCTCGCGTCTATTCTGAATGACGCCTTCATCGCAACATCTGTGTACTCGCCTGAGGCGACTTATCCGGAGTTTGCTTCCATGGATGTCCGGGCTGGAAGGCTTGCCAGCAAGAAGGAGGCGCGCAGGTTCCGTTCCCGCGTCCTGTCGTACCCGCATATGTTCAGCTCGCTCGATCTAAGTGAGGCGGACTTTGTGGTCGTCTCATCGTCAGCGTTCGCCCATCATGTGCGTCACGAGCGTTCTGTGGTGTACTGGCACACGCCGCCGCGATTCCTCTACGACCCCGCTGCATACTTGCCATTCAGAGCTAGCTCCGCGGTCACCACGCTGTCCACCGGCATAGCGAAGGCTGTTCTTTACCCGCTGAGACGATCAGATCGCCGCTCCGCGGCTCACCACCTGAGCCACGCAGCGAACTCGAAACGGACCGCGGGCAAGTTGCGTGCAGCTTATGGCGTTGATCCAGTTGTTTTGCACCCACCGCTCGATCTGGAACGTCTGTCGCGTCCGTTGAGCCCCTTGCCCAGCTTGCCTAGGGCGCTTGTGGTCTCGCGCCTGCTGCCGTACAAGGGGGTTGATGTTGCTATTGCGGCCTGCCGCCAGCTGGGGTTGCCGCTTACGGTGGTCGGCAGTGGCCCGGAGGAGGATCGGCTTCGCATGCTCGGCGGGTCGTTGACGACTTTCAAGGGAATGCTCAGCGACGAGGAGTTGGTCGATGTGTTCTTATCGCATTCAGTCGTGCTGTGCCCTGGTGTCGAGGACTTCGGCTACGTCCCACTGGAGGCCGGGTACTGCGGGCGGCCGGTGGTTGGGCTCCTAGGCAGTGGCGCCGCGGAGAGCGTGATTGCAGGCCAGACGGGAGAGCTTGTGGACGGGTGGGAACCGGGCCTCTGGTCGGCCGCGATAGATGAGGTCCTCGGGCGCTCCTGGGATCCTGAGCGGCTTCGTTCTGCTGCCGAGCGGTTTGGCCCCACAGGCTTCAATGCGGGATTCGCAGAATGGATCAGTGAATGGGTTGATCCGTCAGAGGTCCTTACCCGCGAAGCACTTGCCGGTATCACCAGCACGTCGAAGCCGGATAGTCCTGGTTTAGACATGCCCGCACCTGACCCTGGTCGGGCTCTAGAGTGCTGAGCAAACCGGGAGGATTAGCGCAGTGGATGCGAGAGTAATACCGCTAGCAGAGCTGACCGCAGCACAGACGGCGGCCTGGGCGGAGCTGTCAGAGCATGCGTTGGAGCCCAATCCATTCTTCGAGCCGTCGTTTGTCCTGAGCGCGGCCCGTAGGCTTTCACCTGGTGTAAAGCCGGCGATTGTGCTCGTAAGTAGTGGATCGAAAGTTACCGCGTGCTTGCCCGTGCTGTTTGAGTCCAGGTGGCGCAGCGCACCGTTGCGATGCGTTACGACAAGGCCGACGCTGTCAGCTCAGCTCAATCGAACGGGGCTCGGGACGCCGTTGGTCGACAGGGAATGCGCGACGGATGCGCTTGGAGCTCTGATTGACGTAGTGCGCGAGCATGGCGGGCGCGACGGGGCATCTCTGCTTGCTCTGGAGGTGTTCGGTCCCGGCGGCCCCGTCGAGTACCACCTAACAGAGGCCCTCGCGGATCGGGGAATGCGTGCTTGCCGGTACGAGGCTTGGACGCGGTCGATGGTGATACGCAGGGATGAACCAACCTATATGGAGGAGGTCTCTAGTCCACGGCATCGAAGGGAGTTGGCACGGCGCAGAAGACGGATCGGAGAGGAGCTCGGCGGTGAGCTGGAGCTGGTGGATCGCTCTGGCGACCCATTGGCGCTGGAGCAGTTGCTCGCACTGGAGGCGGTGCGCGGTCGCGCGGCAGACGAGAGGGTTGACGGAGTTGGCGAGGAATGGTTCCGCGAGCTGTGCAGTCGCTTCAACGATCTGGGAAGATTGAGAGTGCTGTCGCTCGAAGCAAACGGCCGGCCGGCTGCGATGGCGTGTTACCTTCTGGCTGCAGATGGCATGTTCTGCAGGAGGATCAGCTACGAGCCGAGTGTTGCACGCCACTCACCCGGACTCCACCTGGATGTCGCGGTGATCGAGCGGTTCCACAGCGACTTGGCGATGTCATGGATGGACTCGTGCAATCTTCCAGAGGACTCGACTACCTGGAGCATGTGGCCGGACCGTCGCGAGGTGTCGACGCTACTTGTGCCGCTCCGAAGGGGTACCGGAGACATCGCGGTGCGGACGCTTAAGGCCTTACATGTAGCAAAGCAGAGGTTGCGTAAGTACCAGCGCTGACACGAGGGCGACTGGCAACATTTGCCATCGAGGTCAGGCGGCTAACACGCCTTCGTTGCCCACTCGTGTTGGCAACAGCTCAGGAGCTTTCGATTCTTGCCTTGTAGTCAGTCAACAGCTCAGATGGTGGAACGCCGAGTTCGAGCATTGCTCGTTCCGCGCGCGCGAGCGCTGACATAGCTCGGCGCCGGTTCCCGCTGTCAGCGTGCAGGCGTGCAGCAAGCAGGTAGTGATGCTCCTCATATGGGTCGATATCTATGAGACGTTCTAGCATGCTGAGCGCCTCAGCGGTGCGGCCTTCACTGACTGCATCGTTGACTAAGAGGTCCATTAGGTGTAGATGCAGTTGAGCGAGAGACTCTCGTGTGCTTGCTGCCCAGTCCGCGTAGCGATCTCCCGGAAGGAGTTCACCGCCGTACCAGGACAGAGCCTCGGAGGCCAGTGCGATCGCCTCATCCGGCGCTGCCTGGCGCGAGAGAGCTCGCTCGGCGAGCGAGCGAAAGGCAGTGATGTCGACCTCGGCTTCCGGAGACATCCTGATGAAGCCGGAGTCGCGGGTCAGGAGGTCGCCGCATGCGGAGCGGACCCTGAACAGAACATTTCGCAGCCTCCTTGCACCGACACCAGGCTCTGCGTCCGGCCAGAGAAGCTCGACCAGCTCATCGACGAGCAGGCGCTGGCGGATTGCGATGATCTTGATCGCCTGGGCGGGAAGGCTCGGGGGGAGTGTGACCTCGATGCCTCGATACTTGAGGCAGAAGCGCCCCAGCATTGTTACCCGCCATGCTGGATGAGGTCCAGGTTGTTGGGCGTCCCCTACATGTTGACTCGAGCGTTCCGCTGGCATAGTTATAGCGGTCGCACGCCCGCTGCGGTCTCCAGCGTTGTCCTCGCCCTCGTGGGAGATGTGCTCCTTGGGAGCCGCGATCCAAGGGTCTGCGCGGTAAGTATCGGGAGTTGGAAACGGGGTTCCCAACTCCCCGTTTGAGCTCCTGAGTTTTTCAATTTCAGCAAGTGCCCGTTCGGCCCATCCGCGCGCGTCGAGCGAAGCGAAGGAGCTTCGGGCGATCTCCAGGTGAATTTCAGCATCGGCGACCTGGCCAGCTCGCGCAAGGCGCTGTCCCCACCTCAACTCAATCCGCGCGGCCCGCATAGGCACTTCCTGAGAGCCCCGGACCGCTTCAGCGAACAATTCTGACGCTTCGGCGACATCAACCGTGAGCATACCGCGCACCTGTGCGTGCCAAGATCTGCCTGTAAGGGCTACGCTGATCAGATCGCGCGAGTACTGAGGCGGAGCTTTTTCGAGCAGTTCATTCGCCTCCGAGTGTCGCCCGGACAGAGCGAGCGCCTCGACTAGGGGCGGAAGCCACACAATGTCAGCGGCGCCTGGTGTCTGGTGGCCAGCGCTGTCGAGCGTTTCGCGAGGAGCTGGCGTAGCTTCCCTGCGAGCTGCGCTGAGCCAGGCAGCAGCAGCTCCTGCATCGCCTCGTTGAAGTTCCAGCTCTCCGAGTGCAGCTAGAGCGCGGGAGCGGGAATTGGAACCATAGGCCGCTGGAATTGCAAGCACCCTGGTGGCGTGTTCGAAGCACCTTTCGCGCAGACCGAGAGCGGCTTCGAGCTCCACCTGAAGAGCAAGTGCTTGCGAGGCGAGAATTCCCTGGCCGCTAGCTTCAGCGTGTTTGTGAGCTGCTTCACAGATTGCGAGGCCGTCGTCGATGTGACCTTGGTGAAACGCTACACAGGCGCGCACGATAAGCGCCGCAGAAAGGAGCGGGCGGTCTCGTGCACCGTTAGCGCATCGTTCAGTCCAGGCTACCCATCGGGCGGCTTGGACTACCAGTGCATTCTCGAGAAGGCCAAGTCCGAGCGTGAGTGCAAGCTGCGGGGAACCGGCGAAACCCTGTGTCTGGCTCATTATGACGGTCGTTGCTTGCGATGCCCGCGAGCTAATGTCCGATGTCCCAGTTGAACTCGGGTGCTCAACTGAGTCGTAGGTTCCGCCAGCAGTTTCAGCGACCGCGAGTATCGCGGAGGCAAGCGCCTCTGAGTGGTCGCTCGCTGACTGAGCGACTTGCATTGCAGACTGAGCGGCTTGGATTGCTTCGCTGTAGTCTCCGGCCAACAAATTGCACGCGGCAGAGTCTGCGAGCATGACCACTGCGCGATGTGGTGCGAAACTTTCGCTCGCACGTCCAGCTGCAAGCAGCTCAGCAGCTACATGCGGGCCGACGTCGCGAGCAAGTCGAGCCCTTGCTCGCCAGTAGCTCACATCTGCCCTGGTGGCATCTGAGACAGCCAGGAGTATCGCACGGTCGAGGCAGTTGACCGCTCGTTCCACCCATCCTTCCTGGGTCCAGATTCGGGCTGCCACCGTCAGGTGGTGTGCTGCTCCGTCTGGCTCAACGGCGAAGTCCGATGCCATCTCCTCATTTGCCGCCGCAGTTGTCGGATCATTGCGGCTTAGTGCGATGTGTGATGCCTGGGCGAGCAGTCTCGTGACGCGCCCGCTCTTGCCTGAAGTTCCAGCTGCGGCGTGAACGACGGTTCGCTCGATGTCTCCTCTTGCGGAAAAGGCCCGGGCGAGTGCGTCGTGGGCTTCAAGTTGCAGATCTTCGCCAGCCAGCTGAAATGCTGCCGCTGCGACCAGCGGATGGTCGAAGTGGACACGGCCATTTCTCGTCGTTATCACCCCAGCCTCAAGAGCTGGTTCTATGAGGTCCTCCAGCGTCCCAGGGTGGTCGCCACTCAGGTGGTCGATCGCAGTCTCCGCGACGCCGAGCGGCAGCTCGGAGCCCGCGGCAACTACGCAAAGGGCGTCCCTCGTGGCCTGCGGAAGGCTTGACAAACACCGTCCAAACGTGGACGCAAGGGACGTGCCGATACGCAAGGGGGCGGGTAGTGGCCGCCACCCGCCGAGTTCGTCGTTGCTCAGGCGCGCACACGCATCGATCGTCGCGCATGGATTTCCGAGTGTCCGGTCGACGACCGTCCTGAGCACTCTTCGCGTAGGGCGCACCGTTGCCTGGCTGTCGATCAAGAAACTCGCTTGCTCTAGGCTCAGGCCATCAAGGTGGTGCTCGTTTAGGCGCGCAAAGTCTGGCTCAGGGAGCTGCAAATGGGGAATGTCGGACCACGCGAGTACAACCGCAATTGGCTCATGTTGGATTTGGAGTGCAGCCTGCACGAGTGCAGAGGTGAACTGCTCGGGCAACCACTGGGCGTCGTCTACCACCACGAGGACCGGCGAAGAGGTTGAGGTTGCTGCTCGACGAAAAAGTTCGAGTAGCACGACAGTCAAGGAGGTTGTCGGAGCGCTCTGGCTTGCCGTATCGCGTCTGACCTCCCTTGCGATGCCGGTGACGCTTGCTTCGACTGCGTTCGGAAAATGGCCGTCGCGTGTGAGGGATGCAAGGGTTCGTCGCAGTCGGAGCTCGGGATCGACTTCGTCGTCATCGCTCCCACACAATCGGAAGACATTGAGGTCAGCGGCCATTGCTGCCGCGGACTCCAACAGGGCCGTCTTGCCTGTTCCGGGCTCTCCCCTCAACACGACGCCACCACCACTTCCAGCTCGGGCCGAACTAACAAGGCTGGCAATGTTCGTGAGCTCTATCTCGCGACCGACAAGTCCTTCGTGAAAAGCCTGACCTTCGCCCCAGCGGCCTGCGGCGAGGCTGGAAGCGCCGTACGCCGTTGAGTCGTTTGGCATCGGATCCGCTGTGCTAGCGCGAGGAGGCACCACTCGGGTCGGTTCGTGCATGCGATATCCGCTTGGCCCCGCTAAGTCCACTGCTGTCTTGCTCCCGTGACGTCGTCAATATCCTCGTTCAGGCCGCTTCTCACAGGCCCGAGCGTGGACAGCAACCGAAGTGTCTCGCCGCACGCGCCTTTACCCGGCCCGCAGGTGGCGCTTGATTCACCCTCGTGTTATCGGCACTCTGATGTGCATTCTATAGGAAAAGATGATGCAATGCCGCCGGTGGCACTGGCTTGTCTCGCCGCAGGCATTACCTGGTGCCTACTGGACGCGGGGGCAAGGATGTGTGACACTGCAGGAAGGTAAGGACAAAGGGGGACAATGCAACATTGCGTGTTGTGACCTCTGGTCGGATATGCCAGGTATGTATAGGTCGGGTATGGGAACTTGAGTGTGGACCGCAGGAGGAACACTGCAGTAGGAGTGAGGCGCGCTGGTGTTGTTCGCGAGCGTGTGCTTGGGACGAGCAAGGCGGATCAATCTGCGAGGATGTTTCCTGCACTTGTCGTCGGGGTGATGGCCGTCGTGGTGATGGTTTCCGGCGTGGTGGCATATCCAGCGCTTGCAGGCGCTCTCGGGGTGCCGGCCCGAAGAGCCGGGCGATCAGCTCGATCAGAGAAAGTATCTGCGCGAGCTACGCGATCCGCTTTGAGCTCTGGTTCTACTACCGCATGGACTGCGGTTCCTAGCATGAACACATCGCTATTTCGGAGCAACCATCTCCGTGGTGTGTCATGTGCGACCTCTACTTTCTGCGTCGCAGTCGGTTACTTCGACAACGGCTTTGTTGATCAAACTCTGATTGAACAGTACAACGGAAGGGTGTGGACTCAGGTTGCGAGCCCTGACACCTCGCAGCTTCAAGCCAATGTGCTCAGCGATGTTTCGTGCGCAAGTCTCGCTTACTGCGTAGCGGTTGGCTTTTATAGCAATGGATTTTGGGATGAACCACTGGTCGAAGCGTTCGGTGGCGCAGGTTGGGAGATTGTCACGGGCGAAGGCGATAGCGCTGCGGGCTCGCAGAAGCTTTACGGGGTGTCCTGTGCAATCCCAGGCAACTGCGCACTTGTCGGAGATAGTTTGGCGAATGGGGCCTGGCGATCGCTAGTTGGAGCATTCCAGGCAGGATCCTGGTCAGTGTCAGCCGGTCACCAGGGCATCCTGTACGGGGTCTCGTGCGTAGCCTCGAACTACTGCGTTGCGGTCGGAGACCGGGTCGAGCTGGAGGCATGGCAAGCGCTGATCATGACCTATGACGGGACGCTCTGGTCGCTGCAGACAGCCCCCGATACGTCAGCATCCCAGGCGAACATCCTCCGAAGTGTGTCATGTCCAAGTGTAAGTTTCTGCGTCGCTGCAGGATCCGTGTGGAGCGGAATACTCTGGCAGACACTGGTCGACACCTGGAACGGTGCTGTATGGTCGATCAGCCTCACTCCTGACACTCCGTTCCCAGACAACGACTACCTCTACGGGGTCTCGTGCTCAACCTCTATCTACTGTGTAGCGGTGGGCGCTCATGTTACCCATGGGCTGATCGAGACCTACCATGCAGGTGTCTGGTCAATAACCCCGAGTCCTGATAGTTCGCTAGCTTCATGGGACGTGTTCTGGGGTGCATCATGCGCGCACCATGGAGGCTGTGTTGCTGCTGGGACGCGTGGGATATTCGACGGGACGGTGCGCCAGACGTTTGTCGAACGCTCAGGCACTCCCGGAGCCCAGGGGTACTGGATCGCCCTGTCAAACGGTGCGATTCTCGGCTTCGGAAACGGGTACACTTACGGCTCAGCCGCCAGCATCTTCCAGGGTGCCTCGGGCGGTGGGGGTCAGTCTCCGATTGTTGGCGTCGCAAGGGGGCCTAACGCTCTCGGCTACTGGGAGGTGGCCTCTGACGGTGGCATCTTCGCACTCGGTGACGCGAAGTTCTACGGCTCCATCGGAGGAGCGGTGTTGAATGCCCCGGTAGTTGGAATCGCTGCTACGCCCGGTGGCCATGGCTACTGGGAGGTGGCCTCCGACGGCGGCATCTTTGCATTCGGCAGCGCGAAGTTCTACGGATCCATGGGCGCAAGGCACCTCGACAAACCCGTCGTCGGAATCGCTGCTACGCCCGGTGGGCATGGCTACTGGGAGGTGGCCTCCGACGGCGGCATCTTTGCATTCGGCAGCGCGAAGTTCTACGGCTCGACTGGGGGCGATCGGCTATACGCGAAAGTGACGGGCATCGCCTCGACCGGTAGCTGAGAAGTGCAGGGATCTCGTAGCTGATCTGGTCTCGTAGCTGATCTGGTCTCGTAGCCGATCGGCTACGAGACGGCGTTCTCGGTCTGATCGTCCGGTTGTGGGCGCTATCTCGGCCCTTCAGGGCCGAAATAGCGAACATCGTACTGGGCTGCTGGTAGGCGGTGACGACACGTCTCGCTTGCTTACTGCGGGATTTTCTGGCGAGCAATGTACTCCGAGATGACCAACAGAGGCACACCACGACAGGACCCTGCGAAGTACGACGGCGATCAGAGGTGTCCTTTCCACAGGAACTTCGAGACGTGACGGGGGAACTCTTTTCCCAGGATGCGGGCCGACACGCGCTTTGGGCTGTTTGCGAGGATAGAGATCTGCACAGTGGGTGGATACTAGACAAGCAGATGTACGTGGTCCTCCACGACGTTGAACTCAGTGAGGGTTGTGTGACAAGTCCTCGCAGGTTTCCAACATGGGTCTCGTGACAATGAGGAAGGTTCTTCGCTAAGGCGCGACGTCACTACTTGGTCACAAATACCAAGTGGACAGGAAGATTCCCCTCTGTGCCAACCTTGGCTTGGACAGTTCCCAACCCGAAATGTCTGAGCCACGAGGGTGACCAAGGAGCGAGAACGTTGCAATCGAAGAATCCCGTTGAGGGAGCTGAACAGCCGGTCGAGCC
>JAJZXF010000063.1 GCA_021802485.1 Actinomycetes bacterium
GTCTGCTGGCGCGGATTGCGCATCGACAGACTGAGGAAGCATCTGCTGGTGGGTCTTCTCGCTTTCGTACAACGTAGACATCTTGTTCACCTCCTTTTCGATGTCTTGGTCTGGTCAAGCTGGGATTGGGGGACATTCCCTCAAGCCCCCGGCTCTAGCCGTGGGGTGGTTGACTGGTGGTTGGGCGGCACTGGTCGGTAGTGTGAGTTTAGCTGGCCTGCGTGTAACTGCTCGTTTCGAGCAAGGGGCGTGTCTTTCGAGTTCGGCGCCCAGGTAGGCTGGATACCGTTCGCGTTAGTTCAGGCAGCTATGCACAGGAGGTGGTCACAACGTCAGGAGAGCCAGGACCGTTCGATCTCGTAGTCGTCGGCGGAGGCCCCGCAGGTTACGGCGCAGCACTTTACGCAGCTTCTGCAGGGCTAGCGGTCGCTGTCGTGGAAAAGGACAAAGTAGGTGGCACCTGCCTTCATAGGGGATGTGTTCCAGCGAAGGAGTTTCTCGAGACGGCCAACGTCTTTCGCACTGTCGAGACAGCCAAGGAGTTTGGGGTCACATCCGGCCAACCGAGCATTGACTTCGCTACGACGCAAGCGCGCAAGCAGAAGGTGGTGGACCAGCTTTACAGGGGGTTGGCGGGCCTTATGCGGTCCAGGGGGATCGAGACAATTGCCGGTACGGGCCGTCTTGGCAGCGATGCGACTGTCCACCTTGATGATGGAACCAAGCTGTCGGGCCGCGGGATTTTTCTTGCAACGGGGTCGGTGCCGAGGACCATTGCGGGCTTTGACATCGACGGAAGACTGGTCATGACGTCGAACGAGGTTCTTGATCTCGAGCGGCTGCCAGCGTCGGTGGCGATCATTGGAGGAGGGGCAATCGGGTGTGAACTAGCGTCCATGATGGCCGACCTCGGGACGCAAGTGACAATTTTGGAGGCGATGCCTACGCTGCTGACTGGCTGCGACTCCGACATCATTGCCATCGTCACCAGGATGTTCAAGAAGAAGGGCATTGTCGTACGAACTGGAGTCTCGGTGCTGGGGCATGAACCAAACGCTGAGGACAGTGGGACCCTGGTCCGCTTAGGGACCGGGGAGGACGTCGCAGTGGATGCTGTGGTCGTGTCGGTCGGCCGGGCTCCCGCGACAGCTGGGCTTGTCGATGAGGGTTCCGCAGTAGTGGTAAACGGCAAGGGGTTTGTCGAGGTCGACGGCTTCATGCGCACGGGAGCTGATCATGTGTATGCGGTTGGGGACATAGTAGACACGCCCCAGCTCGCTCATGTCGGTTTTGCTGAGGCGAAGGTCGCAGTCCGGGATTTCCTTGGTGAGAATCCCGTGCCAGTTGACTACGGGCGGGTCCCTTGGTGCATTTATACTCACCCCGAGGTCGCCTTTGCCGGGATGACCGAAGAGGCGGCACGAGCTGCAGGCCTGGACGTGGTCGTGAAACGGGATCCATTTGGTGGAAACAGTCGAGCCCGAATACTCGGTGAGACCGATGGCATGGTCAAGGTTGTTGCGGAGCGAGGAACCGGTGGGCGGGCGGGCCGGCTACTCGGAGTGCATATGGTGGGTCCGTTGGTGACCGAGCAGCTTGGGCAGGGTTATCTGTCGGTCAACTGGGACGCGACCCCCGAAGAGGTCGGTGATCTCATACAACCCCACCCCACGCTCTCGGAGGCCTTTGGAGAAGCAGTCATGGCGCTCAGTGGAAGGGGGCTCCACGTTGCCTGACGAACTGATCGATGTGATCATGCCTCAGCTGGGCGAGACGGTCACGGAAGGTACTGTGACTCGCTGGCTCAAGTCGGTTGGGGACCCGGTTGACCGCGACGAACCGCTGTTCGAGGTTTCCACCGACAAGGTTGATACAGAAGTACCCTCCCCAGCGGGCGGTTTCCTTGCGGAGATAGCAGTCCCGGAAGGAGAGACCAGGGACGTTGGAACACGGCTCGCAACCATCTCAGCGTCTTCGGTGGTCCCAGCCGCCACTTCGCCCCCGACGCCAACACCACCCGCTCCTGCCCCGACGCCGCCAGTTTCCGCGCCACCCGCTCCTGCTCCGCCACCGCGAGCTGTGGCTCACGCGGCACCACCACCATCTGCTCCTCCACCACCATCTGCTCCACCACCACCATCTGCTCCACCACCACCCGCTCCTTCAGCGCTACCTGCTCCCGCGGCGGTTGCGCAAACGGGTTCGCTCCCTGGAGTTTTGCTCTCGCCAGTTGTGCGCCGAATGCTTGCTGAACAGGCAATCGATCCGTCCGAAGTGATTGGCACCGGTGTCGGCGGTCGGATAACGCGTGCGGATGTTTTGAATTTGGTCGATGTGCGCAGCCAGACGTCAAGTCGTGAGGCCGTGCCGACTGCTGGGCTTGTCCAGGCTCCATCAGCGCAGACGGATGCTCCGGTTCTTGGCGAAAGCAGGCAAGTGGCGTTCGAAGGTCAGCTGCCGGCTTCCCCTGTGTACCCGGGAGCGAGTGGAGTTTTCGAAGCCGGTGCGGTGGCTGGACCGCATGACGAGATCGTTCCTTTTACGAACATCCGGCGCCGAACTGCAGAGCACATGATGCGTTCTCAAGCTGTCTCGGCTCACACGCTGATGGCGATCGAGGTTGATTTTGAGAACGTGGACCGGTTGAGACGCTCTGCCCGGGAGCGCTTCAGCTCACAGGAGGGCATCAGCCTCACCTACCTGCCATTTGTTGCCCGAGCGGTCGTGGAGGCGCTCAGAACCTTTCCTTACTTGAACTCTTCCGTCGGAGACGACGCCTTGATCGTCCACCATGACATCAATCTCGGAATCGCTGTCGATCTTGAGGGAACCGGGCTCATCGTGCCGGTCGTACACAATGCGGAAGCGATGACGCTGCTCGGGATCGCTCGCAAGGTCGCCGATCTTGCGTCGAGAGCGCGGTCGCGTGGATTGAGCGCCGACGACATTGCTGGCGGCACATTCTCGATCTCGAATCCAGGACCTTTTGGCACTCTCATCACCGCTCCGATTATCAACCAGCCCCAGGTTGCTGTCCTGTCTACGGATGGGGTCAAGAGAAAGCCAGTAGTGGTGGAGATGGTGGATGGGAGCGAGGGTATTGCGATCCATCCGGTTGGGGTACTTGCGGTGACCTTCGATCATCGAGCAGTGGACGGCGCCTACGTAGCGCGCTTCCTTGCAGAGCTAGCGAGGTTGATCCAGGGAAGAGACTGGTCTCAGGAACTGTAGTGAGGCTGGACGTGACCCGAGGCGATGCAAGTGAAGCCCTCGAAGAGGCTGACTGCGAGCTGAGCCGGGTGCAAGATGATCCACTGCGCGTGCGCTGGCTCGGGAAGGTCCCCTACTCGGAGGCGCATCTGCTCCAGCGGGCGTTGCATGCGAAACCGAACACGCGATACCTGCTCTTGCTGGAGCACCCTCCTGTCTTCACGATGGGAGTGCGAGCGCGCGCTGAGCATGTTCTGGTTGATCCCCGCGAGGCTGGAGTCGGGATCGTGCATGCCGACAGGGGCGGTGACGTCACCTATCACGGTCCCGGCCAGCTGGTTGGGTACGTCATAGTCCCAGTTCCCCCTAGATCAGGGTCGGTCCCGCGCCATGTTCATGATATTGAGCAGGTAGTGGTCGACGCGCTTGGGGATCTGGGCGTGAGCGGGGTGACACTGCGGGATGGGTACCCCGGGGTGTGGATCGCTTCCGGGTCAGGCGCTCTGAAGAAGGTGTGTGCTGTTGGGGTCAAGGTCGCTCATGGAAGGAGCATGCACGGGTTTGCGCTGAACATTAACACTGACCTCGAGCACTTCCGACAGATCGTCCCGTGCGGGCTGCACGGCACGGAAGTGACATCTCTCGAAAATGAGTCCATGAGCGTGTCGATGGCAGAGGTTGTGGATGCGATAGTGATGCGCGCCGTGGATAAGTGGGCGCCTAGCGGCATTTACGAGCGCCAGGAGGTCTCCTTCCATCGTGCTCAGGTTCAGCGTAGGCAGATGAAGTCAGCTCAGGGAGTGCCACGACGCTCAGATCCCGATCTCGGCAAGGCGCTGGAGGTCGGATCGCCTGTGGCGCAAGCGCCCCCTTCGGAGATCCCGCTGGGATCTGCGAAGCCTATCTGGTTGCGGGCACGGGCGCAGATGGGTGAGGGGTACATGAACGTCGGCCGGACCATGCGGGAGCTTGGTCTTGTCACGGTCTGCGTGGAGGCTGGATGCCCGAATATTTTCGAATGCTGGGAGTCAGGTACAGCGACCTTCATGATCAACGGAGACCGTTGCACGAGAGCCTGCGGGTTCTGCCTCATCGACACGTCGAGGCCGCTGCCGATTGATCCAGCGGAGCCATCACGGGTGGCTGACGCGGTGGCCCGGATGGATCTCGAGTATGCAGTCGTCACCGCGGTGGCCCGAGATGATCTGGCCGACGGCGGTGCTTCGGGGTTTGCCAGGACCATCGATGCTATCCGGGATCGGTGCCCTCACACCGCTGTCGAGGTATTGATACCGGACTGCAAGGGGGACGCGGATGCCCTGGGTGTCATCTTTGCCGCTCGCCCAGACGTGCTGAACCACAACATCGAGACGGTTGCGCGCCTGCAGAGGACCGTCCGACCCTCGGCCCGCTACGCTCGCAGCCTTTCAGTGCTCGCCTTAGCGAAGGATGCGGGCCTCGTTGCGAAGTCGGGGATGCTTCTCGGGATAGGGGAGAGGTTCGACGAAGTTGTGGGAGCCCTCGCAGACCTGCGGGCTGTTGGGGTAGAGATCGTGACCTTGGGCCAGTACCTGAGACCTACCGCAAAGCATCTTCCAGTGGCTCGCTGGTGGCGGCCTGAGGAACTGGATGAACTCGCTCGTATCGGCATGGATATGGGCTTCGCTCACGTTCAGGCTTCCCCGTTCACGCGGTCCAGTTATCACGCAAGCGAAGCAAAGCGTGCCGCCTCTGGCCAGCGCATCCCGCTGAACACTACTCTTGCTCGCTAGCAGACCGTTCCGCAGTACGTATTCGGTGAAGTAGGCCCCTGCCACAGGGTTCGGAGTTCCCTCCAGGTGCCTACTCGGCCCAGGGGGTGCGGTGAGCTGGCGTTGAAAGTTTCGCACCAAGGGATAGAGGTAGATGTCCTTCACCGGGAGTGCGTAGTTGTTGTAGTGGTCGAGCTTGCCACGGCCTTTGGTGCGACCGACCCGGATCCAGTTTGGCGCCTGGCAGCAGGCGCCCCGCTGGCGACCGACCTCGACGAAGGTCTCGACGAGGGCAACCGGCATGGTGCTATTCGCTGCCCAGTCGGCGACCCTGGCTACCTGGCGGTCAAGGTTGAATTGCTGTTCATGAGAAGGCACTCGCGCGTAGAGCTCAACACCACCCGTGGGAGCATGCCTCGCTTCTTGGACGAGGATGGCACCGGTTGCGGCGCTTCGCCGCCGGCACCGTAAGGACACCATCGCGAGACCACTTCCATCCACGTCTGGTAATGCATACCTTGGATGTTGGCCCATTGCCGCAATCGCGCCTGTACAGAGTCCTGCAACTGGTCGCTTATAGCGAATGATCTGATCGTTGGCTGTTGCAATCGCTGCGGCTTGGCTCCGCAGCGATTGCTTGCAGCGTGAGGGCGTCAGGAAGGGAAACGTTCAGTAAGGGCGTCGGGTGTCCAAGACGGCCATTTCGGCGCGCCAATCAATTGGCCGTTTGCCAACTCGCTCACTAGCTCGGGGCCCCTGAGCGTTGAGTTGTCCCAGAACGCGGCCGACTGGACCTTTGTTGCTGCGGTAGCGACATGCGGCCACAGCCTTTGATAGCGGTCGCGGATCTTGTTCTCCGGTACCGAATGCCCGCCTTGCTTGACGCGTGCCGCCACTCGCGCCACAGCAAGGTGTTGGGGGAGCAAGAGCACATGGAGAGCAACGAAGTAGCCAGCTGCCTGGGCTTTACTAATGAGCGCAAGCTTCGAAGGGTGAGAGAACACTGTTTCCGCTATGAACTGTTTGCCGTTCTCGATGAGAGCGGATCGCGTCGCTTCTGCGATCTTGCCAGCGTCGAAAGCGTGGCCTTCGGGATCTCCTGGCCAGCGCCTGAAGGCAATCAGATTGGCGTTGACGAACAGGGTGCCTGGTAGTCGTTCTGCGAGGATCTCCTGAGCAAACGTCGACTTGCCAGCGCCGTTCGGCCCAGCGACAAGGTCAAGGCGGCTCACCCAGATCGGAGAGCGTTAGTCTTCACAGCTTGCGAGGCAGTCTGTCGGCTGACGTCGAGTGGATGGGACTCGTCGTCTGGGTTGAACTGCGTTAGGACGCCATTCTCGTCGAGCGCTACGGCAGTCATTCCTGCTTTCAGAAGTGCTTGGCCGAAAAAGGTGGTGCTCGCCCGCTCCCGGATTGCGACGTCAAGGGCAACGTTGGCTACCAAGTGCCCGTCGGTCGCCAGTTCAGAGGTCGGAGTCTCCCCGTGTGCGGTAGCCAGGATGCGGCGCCGTCTGGCGGTTTCGTGGGCGGATAGCTCCCTTCCCAGGCGGGTCCAATGCTCGAGCTGCTGTCGGGCCGAGCGGTGTTCCCGACGACCCTCGTCTGCGGCGGCCTCGAACAGCTCAGCGCTAAAGCGGGTTACGTGATCATAAGCCATACCGAGCGTTCCTATCTGTCAGTCTGCGTGCAAGTGTAGCAGAATGCTAACGAAAGCCAAGACGCCTCCCACTTGACTTGACAACAAGCCGGTGGCGACGGGGCAGACGATCTGGTTCGCGACATGGTGGGGGGCAGACAAGCTTCTGCGCCTGCACTGCGTGGACGACGCTCGGCCGAAGGCGGGCGGAGATGGGGGGACAAGGCAGCGCAATGATGGCGGGAAGGTTCCAACAACTTGATTCGCGTAGTCAGGGCCAGTTCAACGAGCCCGAGGTTATCCCCGGACTTGTTGAACTCTTACAAGATATATCGAGTCTCAGTGCCAGCCTGGAGGGGATTCATTTCCCGCCTGAAGGCGGGAGCACTCTCGCCTAAAGAGCGGTAAACAAGGCCGACCTTGAAGGACCTCCCGGCACGCTGTCTTTGAAGCTCATGCACGAGGCGGACGAGGGGATCCGTCGCGTGCTCGGCTTGTAGGTGACTCTGCGACGGTGTGCGACGCCCGTAGTTCGAGCGGTGATCCAAGTGGTGGCCATGATGGCGATCAATGCACTGAGAGGAGCCGATAGGCGATATCATTGCATCATCGCACGCCCGAACGGTTTGGAATCGTCGAACGCGTGTGGGCTCAGGCTATGAAGTACTTGGCCTGGGGGTGGTGGCAGACGATGGCGAGGGTCGTCTGCTCGGGATGCAGCTGGAACCCTTCACTCACGCGCACTCCTATCCGGTCTGCGCCGAGGAGGTTCACGACTTTCGCATTGTCTTCGAGGTTCGGGCATGCTGGGTAGCCCCACGAGTAACGGCCTCCGCGGTACTTCTGGCGGAACAGCCCGCTTAGGGTGGGGCCATCTTCGCCAGCAAAGCCCCACTCTTCGCGTATCCGCTGGTGCCAGTACTCAGCAAGCGCCTCTGCCATCTCGACGCCGAGCCCGTGCAGCATCAAGTACTCCTGGTATTCGTGTTCCTCGAACAGCCGTGCGGTCTCGAGGGACACCTTCGAGCCCATCGTTACGACATGGAATGCAGCCCAGTCCTCCTCGCCAGATGACACAGGTCTGAAGAAGTCAGCGATGCAAAGCCACGGCTCTTTGTTCTGGCGGGGGAAGTGGAACCTTGTCAGCTCCTCCGAGCGGGATTCGTTCTCGAAGATCACGAGGTCGTCGCCGTCGGCTCCGGCCGCGAAGTATCCCCATGCCACTTGGGGCACGAGGATGTCTTTAGACTTTGCCTTGTCGAGTTGCTCGCGTAGTGTCGCGCGTATCCGCGACTTGAACTCAGCATCAATCTCGTCTTTTTCAGGGCGAAAGCCCCACTGGTTCCGGAACAGCGACGTTTCGTTTAGGTACGCGGCGATATCCTCCAGCTGGATTCCCTTGGCAATGCGAGTCCCGAGGAATGGTGGGGTGAAGACTTGGTTCTCCGATGAGACCGATGGGGATCGTTTTGGGATTCCAGCCGCATCGATATCTACCGGAATCTGGCTCTTTCGGGGAGGAAGGTTCCTGCCGCCAGGCTTGCGGCCGAAGTCCGGATCGTCCGTACCGCCTCGCGTAATCTGCATCAGGCGGTCCATTGTGCGGAGCCCTTCGAAGGCGTCCTTGCCGTAGAAGACACGCCCCTTGTATATCTCGCGGAGGTCTTTTTCCACGTAGGTCCGGGTAAGCGCAGCCCCCCCGAGCAGGACAGGCAGGTGTGAAAGGCCGCGCCGGTTTAGCTCCTCGAGGTTGTCGCGCATGATCAGCGTAGACTTCACGAGTAACCCGCTCATGCCAAGTGCGTCCGCGCCGTGCTCTTCAGTTGCAGCGATCATGTCGCTGATGCCGATCTTGATGCCAAGGTTGCGGACCTCGTAGCCGTTGTTCGACAAGATGATGTCTACAAGATTCTTGCCGATGTCATGCACATCGCCTTGCACGGTTGCAAGCACGAGTACGCCCTTGCTCGTGTGCTCGGTGCGTTCCATCTTCGGCTCCAGGTACGATACCGCAGCCTTCATCGTCTCTGCGGAGCCGAGGACAAACGGCAATTGCATCTCGCCGGACGCAAAGAGCTCGCCGACGGTCTTCATCCCCGCGAGAAGGAAGTTATTGATGATCGCAAGTGGTTCGTTCCCTTGGGTGATGGCTTCCTCAAGGTCGTCTTCGAGACCGTTACGGTCGCCGTCGACTATGCGGCGCTCAAGGCGTTCCTCCACTGGCAGAGCACTCAAGTCCTCTGCGTCGCGCTTTGCAGTGGTAACGCCCTCGAAGAGTTTCAACAGCTCCGATAGTGGGTCGTAGCCTTCCTTGCGTCTATCGTAAATGAGGTCCAGGCACACCTCGCGTACGTGGTCATCGATCTTGTGAAGGGGGAGTATGCGTGCTGCGTTGACGATCGCAGCATCCAAGCCAGCTTCAACGCACTCGTGCAAGAAGACGGAGTTGAGGACTTGGCGTGCTGGTGGGTTCAGGCCGAAGGAGACGTTGGACAGCCCGATGACCGTATAGCAGCCGGGAAGGTCTTGCTTGATCTTTCGGATCCCTTCGAGCGTCTCGATCCCGTCCCGGCGGCTCTCCTCCATGCCAGTGCTCAACGGGAGCACCAGTGGGTCGAACAGCAGATCAGAAGGCTCCAACCCGTAGCGTTCAACGGCAATGTCGTGGATGCCCCTGGCGGCTCTGAGTTTCCAGTCTGCCGTCCTTGCCTGACCCTCGGTGTCTATGCACGTGCATATAACAGCAGCGCCATACTCCTTCGCGAGGGAGAGGAAACGGTCGAGCCGAGTTCCTGGGTCGTCGCCTTCTTCCAGGTTCACCGAGTTGAGAACAGCGCGCCCACCGCTCCAGCGAAGCGCCGCCTCGACGACATCAGCCTCGGTCGAATCGATCACGAGTGGAACGCTTGACTGGGTGACGAAGCGGCTGGCGATCTCGTTCATGTTCGCCACTCCGTCCGCACCTGTGTAGTCGACGCAGACATCGATTAGGTGAGCGCCTTCTTTGAGTTGGTCGCGGGCGATCGCGACGCAGGTGTCCCAGTCCGCTCCCAGCATGGCCTCCCGGAAGCGCTTGGAGCCATTGGCGTTTGTCCGTTCCCCGATCACGAGGAAGGATGTGCTTTGTGCGAACGGGGTGTGCGAGTAGATGGACGCTGCCCCGGGCTCGTGTTGGGGTGAGCGCCTGAGCGGAGCGAGGTCCCTGCAGCTTTCCACCACTGCGGCGAGGTGCTCGGGCGTGGTGCCACAGCAGCCTCCGATGACCGAGACGCCAAGCTCTTCGACGAACGACTGGTGGAACCCAGCGAGCTGCTCTGGAGTGAGGTCGTAGTGCATCTTGCCGTCAACTACCGAAGGGAGGCCGGCGTTTGGCAGGCAGGATATCGGGATACGTGAGTGCTCCGACAGGTAGCGCAACGGCTCTCTCATCTCCGCCGGACCTGTAGCGCAGTTCATCCCGATCAAATCAGGCTGCATAGCGTCGAGAGCGCACAGCGCCGCTCCGATCTCGGTGCCAGGGAGCATCCGTCCAGTTAGCTCTACGGTGACCTGTACCTGGATCGGCACCGATCGTCCAAGCAATTTCATTGCCTTGCGGGACGCGTTGATCGCAGCTTTGGCCTGGAGGAGATCAAATACCGTCTCGATGATGATCAGGTCAACGCCTCCTTCGATCAGTCCTCGTGCCTGCACCTCGTAGGAGGCTTCGAGCTGTTGATAGCTGATCTGACCAAGGGTGGGGAAGCGGGTGCCGGGTCCCATGCTTCCGGCTACGAAGCGTGGCCTATCGGGGGTTGAGTACGAGGAGGCGACTTCGCGAGCCAGCCTCGCTGCCTCGAGGTTGAGCTCAGCAGCCCTTTGCTCTAAGCCGTACTCGGCAAGGACGATCGGAAACGCTCCAAAGGTGTTTGTCTCGACTACATCTACGCCGACTTCAAGGAAAGACCGGTGAAGTTCTCGGACTATGTCAGGTCTTGTCGCGACGAGAAGCTCATTGCACCCTTCGAGTTCGATCCCGCCGAAGTCATCTGCATTGAGGTTTGCGAGCTGCAGGTTGGTCCCGGTAGCGCCGTCGAAGATAACGACGCGCTCTTGCACTGCTTTGAGATAACTGGACTGTGGAGCCATTGGAACCAGGTTATACGGGCTGGTGCGAGTTCCGTGACCGTTGGACTCGTGGCGTTCCCGATTTGCGCGCACATTTTCTTCTCAGCTGTGGAGGGGTGACTCGCGAAATTTGGATCCAGCTGATCAGAGGGAGTGGGTCCGATGTTGGCGCGGATGATCCAGTTGTCTCGGCCGAGTGGTGGCATCGCGGGTGGCAAGTTTTCCTACGAAACGCGTGCCAATACGATAAGTTCACCGTGATGGTCCGCATTTACACGAGAAAAGGTGACGACGGTACAACCGGGTTGTTGTTCGGAGGCCGGGTCCGCAAGGACTCCCCGCGGATCGAGGCCAATGGCGTTATTGATGAGGCGCAGGCAGCTATTGGCGTGGCGCGAGCGGAGGTTGAGCGCGGTGCTGAACTCGATGGTGTCCTCGGAGATCTCGAGCGGGATCTTTGGGTACTCATGGCAGAGGTAGCGACCGCTCCGGAGAACCGCGGCAAGCTAGCGCCAGGCTCATCGCTCGTGACGCCTGAGATGGTGATCCGCGTGGAGGGGTTGATCGATGAGATGACCGGTCGGTTTGAACAACCGACAGAGTTTGTGCTTCCGGGCCAGACGCGCCTTGCTGGCCTTTTTGATCAGGCGCGCACTGTAGTGAGGCGGGCAGAGCGCTGCTACTCCTGCGTCGCGGTCGAGGAATCGCACGCTGGCTCGTACCTGAACAGGCTCTCGGATCTCCTTTGGGTACTCGCTCGCTATGTGGAACAGGAGCACCTAGTTGCGCGGCCTCCTCGCACTACTGAAGCTGTTGATGAGCATCTGGGATCGTCCGGCCGATGATTCCCCGAACATCGAGTCCCTCTCATGGTGGCAAGCCTCGTGATCTCGCTCGCGCCAAGGTGACCTTCGATGCGTCCAGGGATGTGCCGAACATCGAGGTTCTCGCAGTTCCGATCTTTGATGACCTTGACGGACTGGAGCTCTCCGGTGTGGCTGCGCTTCTCGATTGCGAGGTCGATGGGGACTATTTTCGCCAGCGTGGCTTTAGCGGGAAATCTGGCGAAACTCTGTGGGTCCGCCAGTGTGGTGCACCTAGCGCTGGTGGCGTCGCTTCGGCGGACGCAGGGGATCGCGTCGGGAGTTCGCCCGATGTACTCTTCGTCGGTGTGGGCAAGCGAGGTGCGCTAAGCACCGAGGTGCTGAGAAGATTGTCTGCATCGGTGGCCCGTTCTGCGAAGCTTGTCAGCTCTGTAGGCATGGAACTGACCGAGATACTGGCCGGAGAACAGCTTGAGCCTGCGGATGCAGGTCGGGCTGTGGCGGAAGGGGCTCGCCTTGGGATCTACGAGCCTGGGACGTACAAGAGTGAGCGTGCTCCAGGTCGTCTAGAGCGGTTCGTACTGGTCTCACAGCAAGCGGCTGAGGAGCTGCTCTCTGGGGCAAAGCGCGGGGAGGTGATCGCCGATGCTGTCAGCCTTGCGAGGGACCTCGTGAACGAGCCGGCTGCGTCGATGACGCCAAGCGCACTTGCTCATCTCGCATCCGAGATCGGGTCGCAAGAGCCAGCGATCGAAGTGAGGGTGTGGGACGAGGCGAAGATCGAAGAAGAGGGCCTTGGTGGTCTACTGGGTGTCTCGAGGGGCAGTAGGGAACCTCCCAGGCTGATCCGGCTATGCTACTCACCTGAGCAACCAGTCGTATCTGGGGACGCTGGAGGCGAGCGTGGCGCAGTTGGTGCTGTCGGCGCCGAAAGGGACAGCGCTATCGCTGGATCAGCCGATGATAAGGCGTGCCCGACCGTCGTCTTGGTGGGTAAGGGGATTACCTTCGACTCAGGCGGGCTCTCGATCAAGTCCGCGGATGGCATGTCCACGATGAAGACCGACATGGCTGGAGCCGCAGCCGTGCTCGCCACGTTCTCTGCATTGGCGCATCTGCGCCCGAGGGTGCGAGTAATTGGCATCGTACCCGCAACTGAGAACATGCCGGGCTCGGGCGCAATGAAGCCGGGGGATGTCGTGAGGGCTCGCAATGGGAAGACGATCGAGGTGTTGAACACCGATGCGGAGGGCAGGCTCATCCTTGCCGATGGCTTGTCCCTCGCTGTCGAGGAGAAGCCGGACATGATCATTGACATCGCGACGCTGACCGGGGCTTGCGTGGTCGCGCTTGGACCGAAGATTGCCGGGCTCATGGGAAACGACGACGATCTCGTCGCTCGGGTCCGTTCAGCAGGGGTCCGAGCCGGCGAGGAGCTCTGGCCCTTGCCACTTCCGCAAGATTACAGGGCTCATATCGATTCAGACCTTGCGGACATGAAGAATATCGGTCTTCCTGGGGGTAAGGCAGGCGCACTTTCAGCTGGGTTGTTGCTGGCTGAGTTCGTAGGCAACGCGCCGTGGGTACACCTTGACATCGCGGGGCCCGCGCGCTCGGGATCTGACGAAGGATACCTGTGCAAGGGCGGGACAGGCTTTGGAGTGAGGACGTTCCTCGAGCTTCTCGCTTCCATTGGCTGAGGCTGGAATCGATCGAGCGCCCGAGGGCTCGGGCCGATACGCTGGCGCTCCTTGTCGTCGGTGGCTTTGCGTCGGCTCGTGTTCACTCGAGGATAGCCGTCTCGCGAGCTTGTGCTGCCCAGAGCGTCACCTCGTGCGCTAGAGCGGGATGCACCTTCCAGCAGATGAGCTGGCTTTCTGTTGCGGAGGCACTCTCGCCCAGTTCCATCAGGCCAAGTGCGAGCTGGCGCGCTCTGGTCCGGATTGCAGCGGGGTCCCGCCCTCCAGCCTCTTGGGCGACTAGCTCGTTATGCTGTTGTTGCAGGGACGATGGAAGTCGCAACAGGTGACGCCGGGTTAGCGGTGGGAGGCGCCGCCGGACTGCAAGTGTGACGGGTCCGGTACGAACCGCGAGTTTGAACAGCTCACAGCGGCTGATGCTCCTCATCAGGGGAGAGTGCCGGCTAGCGGATGCTCCGAGGCCGAGGGCTCTGGCGGTCTCGACTATATCGATCACGAAGCCGTCTGGACTCTCGTCGAAGCAGCGTGCCATCCTGCGCAGCAGCCACGTGGTTGAAGGACCGAGCACTCCGAGCCAGTAGGTCTCGACATAGGCGGATCGGGGATCGTGACCGAGAGCGTCAAGCAGAGGATCTGTCCATGGCGACACATTGAGGCTTGGGGTCGGCTCGCTGGGGCTTCTTACCAGGTTTCCAGGCAGGCTGGTGGCGGTCCCAATGCCAGATCCGCCTGCCTGGGTGCTAGTCGTGTCTGTGCTGTGAGCGTGCATGACATGAGTCTACATGAAAAATACCAAAACCACAATAAAATCACTGTATCCCCTGTCATGTCACGGTTCGGGGTGGAACTGGTGGGAGTTTCGCTGTAGCGGATAACACTCCCGCGTGGACTCTGGACTCTTCAAAGCTTGCCAGTCGAGTGGTGATTCCACGGGTGGGGTAAGAGGCTCAGCGATCTCTGATCGTGATTTGTACTCTTGGCAGGCGAAGTGTCCTATAGTTATCTAGCTGTGGCAAGAGACGACGGAATGGGCAGTGGCTGCGCGAGTTCGGATCGTGGGTGCAAACGGCGCCTGGAGATAGGTCGGCCGTACCGCCGGCTTCTGGCTGTCTTGTTAGCTCTAATGGCGTTCAGTACGTTTGCGGCTGAGAAGACGGCCTTCGGGGCGACGAGCGTGCACGCTGACCAAGCGCGGGTCAACCAGATCAAGCAGCAACTAGCGGCCCAGGGAAGGGTAATTCAAGGGGTCGTCTCTCGCTATGACCAGACCCAGGCTGAGCTGTCTGCGGTGCGGACCCGTCTTGGAACAGCGAAGGCGCATCTTGTAGTTGATCACCGTGCTGAGCAAGCAGACGCGACCCAGCTCCGCCGGCTTGCCGTAGACACTTACGTGTCGGGGGGCTCGGTTGCCCCCACGGTCTCCGTGCTCCTCACGACGTCCAACCTCAGCTCGATGGCTCTGCGCTCTGAGTTCATGTCTGCGATCTCCGGCAAGTTGCAAAGCACGCTAGACGCACTGCGAACTGACCGGCGTCGAACGCAGGCAGCAGCTGCCTTGCTGGCGGCGGAACGAGCGAAAATTCGTGCAACACTGGCTCAGCTCGGACGGCAACGTCAGTCCGTCCAAGCGGCGATTTCGTCTGATAACGCTATGCTGACCAAGGCCAAAGGCAACCTTCAGGCGGCCCTTCGTGCCGAGGCAGCGCAGCAACTCGCAGCACAGCGCGCTGCGGAGCAAGCCATGGTCCACCCCTCCGTGCAGGCCTTGCCAGCGAACGCGACCCCAGGTCCGCCGGGACTGCCACCCCCAAGTGCCCCGCCGTCCTTCCCGGTTGTTCCCGCGCCAGGGACCTACGCTAATCCGCTCCGGGCCCTCAGCGGCCTTTCTCCAGAGCGTATCGATCAGGGTGTTGACTACAGTGGTTACGGACCCATATACGCTATCGGTAACGGTGTGGTCCTCAACACGGTCAATTCGGGGTGGCCTGGCGGCACCTTTATCTCCTACCGGCTGACCAATGGCCCTGCTGCAGGCGATGTTGTCTACGCAGCCGAGGACATCTACCCGCTGGTCCAGGTAGGCCAGGCGGTGACTGCGAACACTGTACTCGGAACGGTTTATGAGGGTCCGGACGGCATCGAGACCGGTTGGGCGGACCCTTCTGGACAGGGTTACACGATGGCCTATGACTATAACCAGTTCAGCGGATCAAATTCAACCGCGTTCGGGTACAACTTCTCGCAACTCCTGCAGTATCTGGGTGCTCCGGGTGGCGTCCTCCAGAACAACCCGCCGACGGGCAGCCTCCCTCCAGGATGGCCATCCTGGTAACGGCCCCACTCCGAACGGGCGATCAACGCTCCGGAAGTTTCACGTCACGAACTGCAAACACCACGACACCCGATCCGTCGCGCCGGCATGGTGCTGTCTTGCAAGAAGGGTGTTCTTGAGAGGTGAACCGCCCCGCCCTGGCGGACGGGGATTGCGGCCGAAATTTGTTCTCATGACCTTGCGGTCACGATCGACGTACGACATGCCGGTAGTGGATCGAGTCCTTGCAACCTAAAGCGTCGTCGGGATGCCGGCTTCGCGCTTGAGCGGGCTCATCGCAAAGCGGACGAAGGTGCCCAGCACGTCGATCGCTAGACGCTCGAACAGTACGGTGAAACGGCTCATCGGCTCGGCCCAAGGGAGTGCGACCTGGAGCACACCGTGGGTGGGGCACTGGACGCGTGGAGGGCGAGCATGGAGATAGGTGAGGAACGCACAGCTGTCGAGATGGCGAAAGGTCCGCTCTTCAGTGTGGTCGTAGACGGGGAGGACCTGATCGCACTTCGGGCAAGTGAAGCGGGTGAGTCTGGGGTGTTCAGCCCACACGTCGACCCTGCCACCCTCGACGGACAGCTCCACCGCGCTCACCTCCCATGGAGCGACGAGTCCCAACAGGTGCCGGTAGAGTTCAGTCTCACGCATGGCCCAATCGTCGCTGTGTCTTCGGGTGAGCGCCAACGCACACCCGTTCCATAAATTAACCCACAGAGAACCCGGAAGCGCCCAGAAGCGCGTGTGCCGAGAATGCGAAAGGAGGTAACGACGTGGAAACGTCGTGACCAACAAAGCAATGCTGTACAAGAGATAGAGGAAGGAGCGGAATGTCCGCTCCCTGGCCCTCTGGGATCAGCTC
>JAJZXF010000064.1 GCA_021802485.1 Actinomycetes bacterium
CATCGAGAACCAGCAGTCCCCGAACCGAGTAGGTCGGCCTCCGAAGGGGAAGCGGCCGCAACCCCCTCCCTTACGGAAGGGGGTTGCGGCCGCGCATAGCTCAATTCGCGTTCCGGACGCTGCTAAGAAAGTTCAGCGCTCCCGATCAACCAACCTCTGGCCCGTCCGTTGGTGAGAGCCCGCCGGTGACATCCGCCTGCGTCGTGCCAGCTTGGAATAGAGCGCTGCCGTCTCCGGGTGCACCACGTCGTAGGGCTCCACCTCCTCCGCCACAACGCTGATCAATTCATCCATGACTCTCTCAACTCCTGCCGGATTTCCAGCAGCATCCGCAGCACGCATGAGGATCCGATAAAGCCGCTCGTCATAGTGGCTGATTCGCAGTCCCTGTCTCGCGGCCCACTCAGCGCCGTTTGCGTCCCCCACGACCAGTGAATGCTCCGCGAGGCTTGTGGCAGCATCAACTACCTGCGCCTCGATCAACGCAGAAAAACCTTCAAGGATGGTCCAATCCCCCGCCCTCAACCCCTCAAAGGCCTCACCCCGCACCAGAGCGAGCGCATCATGCCAGCCCTGAGGCGTTCCCAGCTTCGCCAACTCCACGAATCGGTGCCAGTCCGTTCCCACGGTGCCTGCAAGCTCCAGCCTGCCGTGCTGACGCGGCAAATGATCATGACCGTTGCTCGCGCGACCGAGCGCACGGCGCGCCTCTGAGGCAGTGGAGTGCAGACTTGAAGGCGCCATAACGCGATCGGGCCAGAGCGCAGTCGCCCACGCATCACTGGCAACACCGCAACGGTGCATCGCCAGGTAAACAACCAACTCGGTGGCACCCGCCCGCATCATTGGGCGCTCCGCTCCCCTGATCTCCACGGGCCCCAGGACCAGTACCTCTACTTCAATGCCGGATTCACCCTCGCTTCGGACTGCCACCCCCCTGGTTCCGTCAGGCACCGGCGCATCCGGCGGCGATGTCGTACCTCCGACGACATCTGGTTCCCTCTCAGCGTTTCCCACCACTAAACCTGGGACCAGTCCGTCGATTCTGGACTCATCAACCCTCGGGCATCGCTCTATGCTCGGACGCTCTGGCTGTGCGGGATGCCACTCAGGTTTCTCACCTCGACCGAACCCAGGTTCGTAGCCCAAGGCTGACAGAATGCCGGAGTTGCAGCTTGCCCCCGCCACGGCCGGCAACCCTGGGCCAGGCTCCGCGCTACCCCTGCGATCACCAACACAAGGACTTGCGAAACTACTTCCCGGACAGTGCCCTTCAACCAGGCGATCGGTTTCATCCTCAGGCGCTACTAGCCACTTCGCATCATTGATGATGCGAAGTCCTTCTGCTCCCACCATGGGTTGCGCTCGTAGCTCAAGACCGCTTGGCAGCGAATCAGAACAGCTCACCGGCCCCGCAGAGGGTGACGGCGCCCCGCGGACGGTCCTGCCAGATAGCGCCTGAATCGCGGTCTGCGCATAGTCTTGGTCGCCAAGATCCGTGAGCGGAAATGCTTTGGAGTGCTCCTCTGCCCCGTCAACTGCCACCATTCCCCCCACGTCAGACGCCACTTCAAGCAGCCTTCCAATGGCCCCCAGCTCAGTCTCAGCAACATACTGCAGCCTCACCACCGTACCAAGCGGAGGAACCATCAACTTGTCGTCGACGATCCGGGCCATCCAGCGGGCGCCGCTGACCTCGCCTGCCAATACCACGGCAATCCCAGTCGAGCCATCTCCTGCAAGATCTAGGATCTCTTCCGCCTCACCTTCAGTAAGCTCCTGGCCGCACACGACGATCGTGGGTTCCCAGACAGCGCCGCCACCAGCGATGCGAGCAAAGTCGAACCGGTGAAATCCGCTCGCATCCAAGAGCTTCTTGGAATCACTCGCAAGGACCTCTAGATGGGTCATCACCTGAGAGATACTTTCAAATCCCGTAATCCTCTCGAGACTCGCGAGGTTGGGCGCATTCGATCCAAACCCAACCAGGTAGATGTCAGCGCACTCAGCCCAAGGTGAGCTTGCGAGCTCAACAGCCATCCCAGCAAGAGTCCCACCCACCAGCTCTTTGTCTCCGAATACCGCCAATGATCCTGCTGCTTCAAGATTCGCAAGGAGCAGACCGGAGTCGTCACGACCTAATGACACGAACGCAGGAAAGGCCAGTCCCGGCTCCCCTAGGCCCAGACCACGGATCTCATGCACCAGCTTTGGTAGAACCTGACGATCCAAGAACCATGAACTTGTCCCGGAACGCACTTCGAACGCCTTCGGAACACAAAGCGGGTGTCGGCACTGGTCATCCAGCAGTATCTCCAGGGTTCTCTTGGACAGCCTCGCTCCAACCACCGCCGGAAGCGAGCCTTCGGGGTGCACTGCGAGCACACTGCCCAGCACCTTTAGAGCTTGATTGACGTCACTTGAGGCCTCCCGATCTTCGCTCAATCGCAGCCTTCGCTCCGCCTGAACCATCTCAGCGTCGGGCAGCCTAATCCTCCCACCGCTTCGCCTGTGTCTTTGCTGGGCTCTTCTCATTCGTTCGAGAGTCGCGACGAGCCCGAGCCCGAGCAGGCTTCCGCCTATTGGCAGCAACGGAATGCTGTCTCTGCCCTTTGCGGTGCCTGTCGGAGCACCATTACTGCTCCGAGCAGATCCAGCTCCTTCAGGACAAGCAGGCGGCGAAGCCGCTTGCGCGTTCTGGTCTTGCGTCGACGCCGGTCCGACCGGGGACGCCTGCGAAAGCAGGCGAGACGGCCATCTCCCGTCAATGCTCGGCATTTCTAGAATCCACCCCGGATGGAGCCAGTGTGAATCGGTTAGCGTCGCACCTCCTGCCTGCAACTTTCCATAGTTCAGGCGGGCTATCTCAGTCCATCGCAAGGGATCCTGCAGCTCACTCGCTGCAATCGACCAAAGCGTGTCTCCCGAACGCACCACATAACCCCTGGGCTGCATGCCACGATCAACACTGTCACTGCCACTAGCGAATGCGCTAGCCTTCCCCTGGAACACCGCGAACCGCGCCGTTGCTTCAGCATCGCCCGATGCAGAACCTCCTGCGGATTCCGAGTCATGAAGCCAACCGGCCGAACTCCCAGTCCCTCCCGCGACCACTGAGATGGCTGAAGCTTTCCCACGAACCGCAACCTGGCGGCGAGAGATTCCCTGGCCCTCAACGTGCAATAACGCTAGCAGCACGACTGAGCCTACAAGCCACGCGACAAGATTCTGCCCGAGGCGCGCCCCAGGCATCTTGGGCGCCTTCATCCCCCATGCAACGGCCGCAACCTCGAGGACGATCGCGACAGCGAACCACAACCAGGCCAGCCACGCAAGAATCCCGAGAAGGGCCATCCACACGTGGGTAGTGGACGGAGCGAATGTTCGAGATACAAGGCCTGAGAACGGCGGCCATCTATCTGGGACCGGAGAGGGCATCTCCAACAACAGGAGAATCGGGACTCCGCACAGAACGGCGCTCAATCCCGCGCACGCGCCTAGCCCCGATAGAACCGTTGAAATGTTTCTCCGTGGTATAACGAGCTTTGTCATCCCTGCTCTGGCCTCCTCTTCGCAGTCATGTCCCGTAGATCGTCCGTCTTTGCTAATGACTAAGCCCCTGGTCATTGCTCCTACCGCGATGCCGCTGCGCGGTCGATCTAAATCCGCAACCAGGGATCCCTCGAACCGGCAAAGTGGTCAAGCACAGTCCCCGCCATGCAAGAATCAGGGATCGGCACTTACGACCCCGTGCACCTCCGTGGCACTTGCGGTTGCCCGAACCAGGAAATCATGTATCCCCACTATTCCCAACAAGATTGTGGGTTCCTTGTATGTCAGGGACACGTAGACCGTTCGTCCTGTTACCCAGGCGGTACCGGGATGGCCGGTTTGCACCAAGTACGACTCTGCTGCAAAGACAGCACTCGATGGCGATATCGCAACTATTCCACTGCGAACCGATTGCTGCGATATCTGATCCGCTCCCTGCCGCGCCGCCTGCTCCGCATCGTTGATGGCGGATCGCCGTGCGGCAAGGTAGGCCCCCCCATCCACCACCAGACCGCTAATCGCAACCAGGGAAACCACAATGACCGCGACAAAAGCGCTGAGCGAACCTCCGATTCCCCGGCACTTGCAGCAGGTGCTTCGCGCTAGCCTCACAACGGGAAGACTCCTTTTTTTCGCGCAAGGAACCTGACCGCCGCCAGAGCACCAGACCGATGTCCGCGCCACCTCATCAAACCCGAGGCCGGCCGCTCGGCACAATCGCTGACCTGCTCAACCTATGCTCCTATACGTCTCTATGGGAGCTGCAACCGAGGCCACCACCGTCTTTGAGCCAGGCATGCCAGGAAATGACAGCTCGGCCATGGACATCGTACACACAACCGACACCCTCACCACTCCACCGGGGCGGAAATCACTCGTGTTCACGCTTACCCTGCCTGCCGAGCATGTTAGGTGATGCCGTACAAGCTGGTATGACGCACTCGCTTCAGCGGCCCAAACAGCTTCAGCGGGAGTCGGCCAAATCACAGCGGACTGAGCAGCGACCCTAGCGGCCGACACTACTTCTGACTTCGCTGCCGCTAGACGACCAAGCGTAGCGATGAAAAGGACGAATGCCATCAACATCGGGGCGAGAATGACCAGTTCCACAGCTGCGCTTCCCCGGCACCAACAATGGGGTTCAGTGCCACCCCCGGCACCACACGACGTCCCCATGCACGATGGCCCCAGCCCTCTAAGTCGAACCCGCAACCCCAAAGCAACCAACCTGGCCTCTTTGGAAGTACCTGCATGCTTGCGCGCCGCCGAGCGAGGTCGGTCCTGACTCATCCTGAGCTCCTGAAGCGCTGAACAGGGCCGATTCGCACAGCCGAGACGCGAACGTGGAACCAGGGAAGGATTGACCTCGCCTCGCCTACAACCTCAACCCTCGACATCCCACCAGGAAGAAACGTCACACTCACGTGAACATCCGTGAGCGCAGACGTGCCATTCGTCGCGTCCACGAATCTCTCCGCCTGAACAGTAGCCCCAACAGCCGATCCTCCGAATGCCCGCGCAGCCTGGTCCCCGGAGGCCGCGGCGTTCTGGACTACCTGAAGCCCATGAGCCCACATGGCGATTTGGATGCTCAGCAGGATAAACAGGAAGAAGACCGGAAAGACGATGACCGACTCCGCGACATCGCCGCGCTCGCCATGAGCGCGCGTTGACCATAGCCGACGACTTCTATTAGCTCCCAGCGCGGCCTTCTCGGTTGGTCCCCAAGGCGGGATCGATTGCGTTGGCACCACCGCTGCACCTCCGCGACCCAGCTAGAGGTTGATTCCGTTGGCCGCTGCAACCACCTTGCCGTAAATGATGTAGCCGAGCGCCACTGCAGCGGCCACGAACAGCGCAACCACAACCACCTTCTCCGCGACATCACCACGCTCATCACGACGCAAGAACTCCACCCTGCAGCGCAAGAGAACAAGATAAGGAAAGAGCGCCCCAAGTCCATCCAGTCTTTCTAGCAGCTTTTTCCTCATCTGCACTATCCATATGTCTTGCATTTCCTAAATCCTCTTCCTGTATATTTACTGATAGACTCTTCCATGCCCCATGCCCAATCAACCGCCACGGTCCGCACTACCTCTTCAGAGCCTCACCCCCAGTGAAACCACGTCTCTCATGCCGCCCTGAACACACTCTCGAGTGCTGGGTAGCCTATGAACACCATGAAACCGGCCATCAGCACCACC
Source organism: Actinomycetes bacterium (assembly GCA_021802485.1). GTDB lineage: Bacteria > Actinomycetota > Acidimicrobiia > Acidimicrobiales > JAJZXF01 > JAJZXF01. The sequence continues at coordinate 5,757 of JAJZXF010000064.1, forward strand.
CCCGGCAGGAACATCTTCTCCGTGATCGCGTTTGCCTGCGCCTCCTCGCGTGCCATCTCACGGCGACGCAGAGAATCAGCCTTTGCGGCAAGGGATGCTCGTACCCTGGCCCCCTCTCGTCCAGCGAGGCCTATGTGCAACGAGAGCTCCACCATCTCTTCAACGCCGATCTCCTCGCCAAGAGCACCAAGTGCTTCCCATGGAGTCACTTGCAGACCTCGTGCCGTGTCAATGGCTCGCCTCATCCGGACAAAAGCCCAGTCGTCGCTTACGTTCGCCGAGGCCAAGAGTGCACCCTCGATTCCCATGCCGCCTGCCTGAGCCATAGCCACAAGCCCAAGAAAGGCCGACAGCGCTCGCCTGAAGTGTTCCCTTCTCCTTGCCGCACGCGACTTCAGCTCCAGAACCGGCATCAATAGCCCGACCAGGGCACACGCAAGCACGCCCCATGCAGGTGCGAATACCGGCAACGTAACACCGACAAGTTCGCCGAACGCCCAGATAAATACCGGGACGCATGCAAGTGCAAACATGCTCCCGAGCGCCTGGGCACACAGCTCAGGCATGCTCTTCTGATCGATTGCGAGATCACAAGGCGCAACCCACCCTTCCCAGTGCCAAGTTGCCAGTACGCGTGCGCCACGGAGACCGAGCTCGTAACGCAGGCCACCTCGCGACCCCAAAGCTCGCGCATCTGGACCGCGATACGACCCATTTCTCCCATCTTCTGATGCATGACTTTCCAGCTCGCCAATCAAGGACGCGAGAGATTCCCTCGCGGGCCATATCGTTCGCACGATTCCGATCAGCCCCAGAGCAACCCCCACGCCTGCAACAGCCATTGCAACCATCAGGTGTTTCGCCTAGGTGGCATGGCGAAGTTGGATGCCCCGGACGTCGAAGCTTCGAGGAGGCGTGCTATCGCCCTGGGACGCGCCATACGCGCCATCAGGAACAACCCGAGGGCGTACGCACCGCCGACCAGCGCAAGAACCATCTCGCCGTTGACGCTTGCATAGGGCGCGAGATAGCCGCGAGCGACTAAGAGGAGCAGCACGATGAAGCCGACGGATACAACTGCGACTGTGCGCACTGCGGTCCTAGCCGATGAGCGGCTCGCCTCTACGTGCAGTCGCATCGAGACTTCCAAACGAGCGGACTCGGCAAGCTCGGTGAGCAGATCCGATAGACGCTGCGCCCTTTCCTCGCTTGCCATGAGAAGGCTTGCCACTATGACATCAGCTGTCGGATCAGCGATCTCGTCGGCAAAGGCCACCAGCGCATCCCGCATCGGCGCCCTTGCCTCGAGTCGCGCTGCAAGATGCCTGGCCTCGGCCCTAACGCCCAGCGGCGCTGTCTCCGCGGTTGCGATCACTGCCTGTGCAAGTCCTGAAGCAGCAACGAGCGTGTCGCGCAACATCTCAGCCCATGATGCGATCGCCTCGAGCTTCTTCGACGCAACTGACGTCGCTGTTGTCCCAAAGAGCGCCTTCAACCCGACTACGCCAAAGCCGGCCAGCACCGCTGCGACCGGCCAGCCGGTCCATGCCCCAATCAGGATCGCAGCAACGCAGGCGGGTGCCACCACACGCCAGCGCGACCGCATATCCAACCAGTCCCGCGCCCGCACAAACCACGCATTGGGCGCTTCATCATCGGTTCGCGGCCCTTTGGAATAGGTCCATGTGAGAGCGGAGATACCCGCGCCAACACCCGAACCGGCGAGGATCGCCACGATGTTCACCTGAAGCTGCTCCGCCGCCGCGGCCCAACGGCAACGCCCCCGCCGCCAGGATCATCCCCCTGATGATCACCCGGGGCGGGCGGTTGGAACCCATGAGCCAACAGGTCCTCGTAGGTCTCTGTCCGCAGCGGGGCACCCGGCACGACCCCTATAGCCCCCGCTGGCCTCCATACCTCATTCGACACAACCATTGCCCCATCAGCGTCTACCACCTCCCTCACCGAGGTGACGACCCTGCGCAAAGTGCTCGAGGACTTGCGATCGCCAACATCGCTGCGCCAGATGGTGCTATCCCCGCTCATGTCAACTGCCCCCGGTATACCTCGAACATCTAGCGCTTCATCGAACAGCGACACGTATACGACGAGGTGAATTGCACCTGCAATAAGCAGGTTCGTCGCCTCAAGCGGAAGGCGCTCGGCAGCCTGCACCGCATAGGACGCCATCCGCCTGAAAACCCCAGCGGATGAGTCTGCATGAATGGTGCACATCGACCCGGAGCGGCCCTGACTCATCGCATTGAGCATGTTCAGGATCTCGTCTCCGAGGACCTCTCCCACAATTACCCTATCGGCATCCATTCGTAGCGCTCTGCGAAGCAAGCGGGCCATGGTAATCTCCCCCTCGCCCTCGCTGTTCGCCTCTCGCGCTTCCATCGCCACTACGTCTGGATGCCGGCCAGTCAGCTTGTCGAGTCCTAGCTCCAAGGACTGCTCAATAGTCACGATTCGCTCGCGAGCGGGAATCTCACTTGCTAGAGCACGAAGCATCGTAGTCTTTCCTGCATTCATCGGCCCCGCTACGACTATGTTCTTGCGCGCACGTACCGCAGCCGCCAAGCACGATGCCAGGACGGTGTCCATGGTGCCCAGCTGGACAAGATCGTCAAGTGTGACGTCAACAAGGCGATGGCGCCTCACCGAAATCACGGGGCGCTCGGTGATCTCCATCGCAGCCGAGAGCCGGTGCCCCGAAGGAAGCCTCAGATCGAGCTCAGGGCTCGCAGCATCGAAGCGCCTCTCCGCCATGCCGAGGTGCCTCGCTGCCATCCTCACGATCTCCACAAGTTCCGCATCCGAGTCCGCAACCGAAGGACCGCGTACTTTCGAACCATCAGAGTACTTGAGCCAGACCTGATCAAAGCCGTTGATATTGATGTTTTCGATATCGGGATCGTCGATGAGCACCTGCAGGCCGGCCATGCCGAACATCCTGGCCCAGACCGCCTCAGCGAGAACCCGCTCCTCTTGGATGTCCATGGGTGAGATGCCCGAACCCACGCGCTCTGCGGCATGCCTTTGAAGAGCTGCGGCAATCAGGTGTCGGCAAAGCTCTTCTCGGTCAGTTCGGCAAAGACCGTCCCCAACACGCGACAGCTCCTCAGCAACTCCTCGCTGCAGAGCCCGGAGCAGCTCGGCTCGCTTCTCGAGACCCGACCCTTCGTCTTCGTGAACCCGCACTGGATCGCTCGTAGCTTGAGGATCTACCAGGTCGGCAGCCATCAGTGGCATCGCTGAACGCGCACTCACCGCACGCGCACCTGCATCGGAGGTGGCACAGGAGCACCGCAATCCACAGCCTTCGGCGCTCCTGGTCGCTTTGCAACATCCCCGGAAATCGCCAATTGAGCTTCTTCGCAACCTCCCCCTGGCCTTTCCTCAGAATCCAAGAGAGCTCGATCACGTGTGCGAGACACGAGGGCGGCGCACATCTCTCGGGAGACCCTGAACAGCCGCGACCGATGGAACGAGCCAGCTCTACGCGCTTCTCCACGTACCGCTGCCACGGCTCGGTCGTCCATTGGTAGCACCCCCAAGAGGTCCAAGCCCGCCAGCGCCGCGATCTCATGAGCATGATACGGAGACTCTCCGACGACCACTAAGACGACGTCCTCCTGAAGCCGCCGGAGCAGATCGCGCCCTGCTCTCAGATGGCTGACGGCCGCCAAGTCAGCGCGGGTCACCACAACTAGGAGATCGGCGACCTTGCAGACCTCTGCGAGTCCACCCCACCTTGTACCAGGGCACCTGCCGAGGTCGAATATCAAGTCCGCTCCCATGCTGGCAGTCGTAGACACGAGACCAGGCCAGAGGTGATCGACCGCGGCCGCCTGCGCTGCCCCTGAGACACCTGTGATCACCTCCATCCCTCCACCTACGCGTTGAACATGGTCCCAGTTGGACTGCCGCACTCCCTCACGACCCAACGATGCCGCGAGGGTTGCAAGCCCTGGAGAGGAACGCAGTCCCCACCACGGCGCGACGTCCCCCCCAGACGGATCACACTCGACCATCACTACCCGCCGTGGCCAGGACGCTGCTAGCAGCAAGGCAGTAGTTGTGACCCCAGGGGCGCCCGACAGCGAAGTGATGGCCACCGCCACCGGCTTCGGCCCCTGAGGGCTTTCCTCGTCTCTCATCTGCTCACCCCATGCCTGCCCGAGGCCAACCCCTGCGAAGATGCGGAGCTGGGAACCGCCGGCCGCGACCCTACGACAACGATCGCAATCTGCCCTTGGGTTGCTGCTGCCGCAACCAGCGCTGCATCGACAAGCGGAACCACGAGGGAGACCGCCTCGCCAGATGCAGACGATGCAAGCTGGCTTCCACCCAGGCCCGTGGACTGTTGCGGGACATGCACCCCAAAAACAGCGGCTCTGGCAACGAGGACAACCCCTCCGATCGAGCCCTGCGACCCCCCGTAGGCAAAGCCATTGCTGCTCTGGCCGGGAGTCGGAGCCCCGCCTTGCGGGTAACCAGCGGCACTGCCCGCAACTCCTCCGCCCTGCTGGCTAGATCCCGCCACCCCGCCAGCAGGTTCGAGCACAGACGAACCAACTGGCTGACCCGCGGGAGGGACTAGCACCACCTCAACCATTTCCCCACTTTCGACACCGGCAGCCGGTACCTGGCCAGCCCTCAATGACACACCCACCAGTGCATATCCAGGGGAGATTCCAGAGCTCTGCGAAACGTCGCCCCACACGAGAAGGCTCCCTTGGGGAATTGTTACCCCGGAGCGGCGACCGATCACCCGCCGCGATTCGGATGCTGGCACCGCAGCGAGCCCGCCGGAAAGCGAAATTCGGACATCTGTGAGATCCTGAGCAGAGATCCGCTTTCCAAGGCTGATCGCCTGCGTCACTTCCAGGACGGATCGACGTGCCCCTGCCTGCTGGTAAAGGCTGCTTGCAACCGCTGCCGACAGCACTATCAACAGCACCGATGCCGATACCATGATCGGACGACTCCTTCTCCTCGCACCAAGCTCCACTAATCCGCCTGCCTGGCGAATTGATGAAAGGCCTGTATTGCCAGGAAGGCCACCCGCGATGCGGGCCTCGGCATCCCCGCCAGTTCTAATATCTCGCGTACCGCTAAGCCGCGTCATCGAGATCACCGGATACGCGACTCGGCTCAGCTGTCACTGTTCACCGACTGGATCTGCTCAACACGCAGCCTGATGCTGCTCGAGGTGGTCATCTGCGCCAGGCTGCCGTTCTCTCCATTGCTCGAATCCCATGTGACGTTCCAAACGACCGTTGCGACAAGTAGGAAGCCGGCACCGTTCGGACCTCCGCCCACGCTTGGCTGGCCAGCAGATGTGGATGTATACACATACCCGCAATTGGTCGACTGGCGCCTCCAGGACAGCCACGGGTTGAAGGCCACTCCTGGCCCATAGCACGTGACTTCGGAACCGTCACCAGTTGACCAAACCACGGCACTCGGGGTTGCTGTCACCGTCGCGCTCAACCCCGCGGTGCTAGCGGTTGCAGAGAAAGTTCGCCAAGCAGCCGGGTCTATCCAAAGCCAGGTGAGGATGTTCACCACGGTTCCCGGCATTCCGCCCACCTCGTTCGGATTCGTCTCGATCCAAGGTGCCGGAAGGGATACCTCGCTCTCCGCCTTGCGAGCAAGAGCACCTGCACTCGGATGCGAGGAGCTGCCGGGAGGATACTCCACCCAGATCACCCCCCATGTCCCCGCACCAGCCCCACCAACCCAGAACGCTGTCGAATAGCACACCTGGAAGTACCAAGCTCCGTGCGTCTGGCCCGCCGGCGGCGGGCCTGCTGCTGGGTCCGGCGACCACGTACAGTCCCACTGGGCGGGTCCGGAGCTGCCCTTCGTGCCTGATGGCGAACCCGTCGAGCAGTACTCAACCGGACAGCCGGGTCCTCCAGGTATGCTCACGACCACGTAGATCGTTCCCGGCCCCTCCCCAGTCGAGGTTCCGCTAGCAAAGGCTGGAGCGCAGCTGCCCATAGCCCCGACAACCGCTACGGCACAGCACGCCCCGACTCGGGCCAACAACAGCCACGGCAACTTGGTCACTCGAAAACAAGCGGCGCTTTGCATTATGAGCCCGGAGGACATGCGGCCACCTCCCGCGTCGTCGTGGAATAGAGCTGCCAAGCTCCGCTCGCCGTGACAACCATCGTCGAGGCCATCTCAACATGGTCAACCACACCCAATGGACCTCTTACCGGCAGGCGAGAGTGGCCACCTACCGCGATCTGGGTGTCATAGAAGCAAGTAGAGACTGATGCTGACCGTCCTTGCACCGCTGTGACCACCGGGTTACCCAGGCTCTTCGCTGGCGCTGTTCCCACCCACCCATTCATCTTCATCGTCATCAGCGTCGACGCGATTCCGGTAAGAGCTGGTGACCCGGGCGCAACCAGAGCATCGAGTGCGGGCGTGAGACCTGTAGCGTCAACACCATCTGGCACCTCGAACGCGGCCTCGAACGCCCGCTGAGATCTCTTCCATGCAGAAAGGACACGCCCGCGCACACCGCTCACGCGATACGTGCTCCCTGGAGCGCCTGTGACCCCAGGGGCTGTATGCTCCCTCACTGCACGTACAACTGGTCTTGTCGGGTGGTCCTTTCCACGGGCCTTGCTGACACCCGGGAGTGCGTGGCCGGCAGCACACGCAGACGCACTGGCGACAATCATCAGCGCAAGCGCGGGCAACAGCAGCGCACCGGACCCGCGGCGCGAATGGCGTGCGCTGGGCCACGTTGAGCATGGCACTGCAAGGCTCGTAGCATTTCGCATGGTCAGGAATATGCAAGGCAGTGCTCGCCTGAAACCTTGCTTGAAACCTTGCCAATAACCTTGCTTAAAGCGATCTCGGGGTTCTATTCCAACCAATTCACAGCCGGAGGCTGTGAAAAACGCGATTCCGGCTTGTCGCCCGGGCCCAAACCAGCACTTCGCCTACACGTCGCTCGCAGGAAGCATCACCCCCGGGTTGAGAAGAGCGTCCGGGTCCATCGCTCTCTTCAGTATTCGCATTACCCCCAGCTGATCTGCGCTCAGCACGCGAGGCATCCAAGCTGCCTTTGCCCTTCCAATGCCGTGCTCAGCGCTCACGCTGCCACCGCTCGCAATCACAAGCTCCAGGATCACATCGTCGACCGCTGTGCTCTGCACATCAACTCCCAGCAGGTTGACGTGAAGATTCCCTACGCCTACATGACCGAACACGACCACCTCCCAGCCTGGTGCGACAGACCTAGCAAGCGAGCGAAGATCGGCGATGAACCCGGGCATCTGCATGCGTGGGACATACACATCCAGCTTGTGGGGTATGCCAATTGAGGCAATCGCCTCAGGGATCCCTTCCCGATACCGCCATAACCGCGCCCTAGTTGGAGCGTCAGTAGCGACCGCGTCCGCGACAACCAACGGGCAGTTCAACAGAGCCCCCGCGATGTCTGCCGCAACTTCTCCAGCTGTCTCGTCGCCTACTCCCGCACATTCGATGATCAGGTATGCATCGTGCGAGGCCTGAAAGGGCGGCGGGATCCGAGCATGATCACACACCAGATCCATCCCATCCCGATAGAACAGCTCGACTGCGCGCAACTGCGAACGGAGAATACTGGACAGATGGCCCGCGGTGAAGACTGCCGATTCAGTGACAAGTTCCCCTTCCCGTACAACTCCGCGGGCTCCACCAGCGCCGCGACCTCCGACGTCGAGAGCAAGAAGAGCCGTCGCCTGGCTCTTTGGGGCCTGCTCCAGCTGGAGCGTAACCCCAGTCACAATTCCGAGGGTTCCCTCACTCCCGATGAGCAGCGACGCCAAATCGTACCCATGCCCGCCAAGGCGCGATCCCGGCGTCCCTGAGATCATGGTTCCATCTGCCAAGACAGCCTCAAGCGCGACGACCCTCGACGACATGCGCCCAAAACGCACTGCGGATAACCCGGAGGCATTCGTCGCGACCATCCCGCCCAGAGTCGCCGAATCCCTTGCTCCAAGATCAATCGCAACCTCGAAGCCACCAGAGGAAGCCGCCTGTTGCACAGAGGCAAGCGTTGCGCCCGCACCAGCGCTGAGCTGCGCTGACACCACATCGATCTCGCCGATCCAAGACATCCGAGTGGTCGAGATCACCACCTCACCATCAAGCGGAACACCACCTCCCACAAGACCGGTGTTCCCACCCTGGATCACAATCCTCGCTCCAGCATCCGCGCAGATCAAAACGGCCTTCGCCACCTCGACCGCAGACGCTGGGCGCACCACCATGGCCGCCTTGCCCCTCCATCTGCGGGTCCAGTCCACCTCGTACGGACCTCGCAACTCAGGATCTCGCAACACGTGAGATACGCCCAACAACCCCTCGAGCCTATCTGCAAGTTCGAAAAGGCCGATCTTCACGCCGGTCTCACACGGGAATCCGCCCTCTGGGACGAAGACTCAGCGCTCATCCAACTCACGCCCTTGTCAACGTCTAAGAAAACGCTGTGGGTGAAGAGCTGGCAGAGCTTATGTCGAAGTCGCTTGATTAGACGGCGCCAGTCAAAGGACCTGTACATCGTTGCCTTGTGCATCTTACCCTCCGCAGTCCTGCCGTATCCACCTAGTGTACGGTCGTCCCAGACTCTCCACCAACATCCTCTGGGTGCAGCTCTGCCCGTCGGGCACGAAGGAACGCGGCAAGCTGGTTCCGCCAGGTGGCTGCGGGGTCGGACACCCTCGGATCCATTAGGGTCAACGCACTTGTGACCGACGGCCTGTTGTCGACCATGACAATGGTCTACGACTACTCTTCCACTTTCCGAGGTGAAAGCAAGGCTCCCTGAAATCGCCGAGGAGGTGGCGACCAGACATGACCGGCTGCAGATCACCAATAACGGGCGGGACTACGTCATGCTTCTGGCTGCGCAAGACCTGGAGTCCATCGAGGCGACCTCGGAACCATTGAACGACCCTGAAGCGCAGCAACGGATCAATCGCGCCGAAGAGGCCGTAGCCGATGGTGATGTCCTCGACGAAAAGGTAGTTCGCGCGCTGCTCGCTCGTCGCGCCGCGCGGATGCCGGAGTGAGCTTTCGGGAGGCAGTGGCCCGAACCGCTGCCCGTGAACTTGCAGAGCGTCTCCCGAGGCTGTTGCCTGAGCCTATGTGGAGTTCATCTTCGGAGCGATGACCAAACGCGACCCGCAAGCCCGGGGCTTCAGCCCTGGGGTCGAGGGGCCCGGGCGCCGAATGACCCGGGCTTCTTGGTATCGGGATCCTGAAGCAGGGGTGCGCGAGTGGCTTGGGTGAGATCTCGATCCAGTCAGTCAGCCCTCCGAAGAGTTGCTTGTGGTCACGTCGGCGCTGCCCTGGTTGGTGACTCGGTCGATCTCGATGCGCATCTCGTCAGAGTTGTGCGGGACAGCCTCACGACACATCGGCGCTGTTGCGCTATACTAGCGCTGTGGCGACCATCCAGATTCGCGAGGTGCCCGAAGAATCCTACGAGGTTCTCCGCCGACGAGCACGCCAGGCCGGGCAGTCGATGCAGGCATACATGCGCGACGAGATCGTCGCCATCGCCGCTCGGCCGACCAAGAGCGAGGCCATCGAAATGATCGAAACCATCCTGGACCGGACCTGCGCGCCTGATCCTACGGCCAGGTCGGTCCTCGACGATCTCGCGGCCGAACGCCGCTGACCATGGCGATCGTGGTCGATGCCTCCGCGCTTGCGTTCAGCATCCTCGGGACCTCGCCCGAGCATCGCTCACTCCGACGGCGGCTGGCTAGTGACACATGCCACGCTCCGCACCTCGTCGACGCCGAGATCGGCAACATCCTCCGGCGACATGTTCTCCGGGGTGAGCTTCCCGCTTCCGATGCGCAGGCCCTGCTGCTCGCTGCTGCTCCGCTAATCGATCACCGGTACGAGATGACGGGAAGCCTCGGCCACGCCGCGTGGGCCTTGCGAGAGAACTTCAGCTTCTATGACGCGCTTTATGTGGCACTCGCTCAGGCATTGTCGGTCCCGCTCCTTACCGGGGACGGTCGGCTGTCGCGAGCGCCTGCACTACCGTGCGCGGTGGAACTGACGGGAGTTGAGTGACCCTGTTTCGTTTGGTACCTCGTTCCAGGTTGAACGACAACCAATGAAATACGGACCTCCAGACATGAATGTGGGTCGCTCGGACCACGTCAGTTCTAGGAAGCCATGCCGACGATCGGCTTGTTCAAGTGCTTTGCACCCATCGAGCCGTAGAATTTCGCATCGCCGAAGCTGAAGATTCCGCCATCTGATGCTATAAACCAGTAACCCTTGCCATCTGGGGTGGCAGCCATGCCGACGATCGGCTTGTTCAAGTGCTTTGCACCCATCGAGCCGTAGAACTTCGCATCACCGAAGCTGAAGATGCCCCCGTCTGATGCTACGAACCAGTAACCCTTGCCATCTGGCGTAGCAGCCATACCGACTATTGGCTTGTTCAGGTGTCTTGCACCCATGGAGCCGTAGAACTTAGCGTCACCAAAGCTGAAGATGCCCCCGTCTGATGCTACGAACCAGTAACCCTTGCCATCTGGCGTAGCTGCCATACCGACTATCGGAGCGTTCAGG
>JAJZXF010000065.1:0-4977 GCA_021802485.1 Actinomycetes bacterium
TCCCACCTTTACTGCCTTCCGGTCCGACGCGATCACATCACAAGTATAGCGTACGGGTGTTCGCATGGGGGATTTCGTGGGCCCCAACAGCGCGACCTATTGGGCCACGCGCCCTAACTGACCGCTGGCTGACCTCCCGCGGCCTGGAGCTCGGCAACGCTCGGGCGGCTGAACGAGAAGTCCACACCTTGGCGCGTGCTCATCCCGCCGCCACCGTGGAGACCAGAACGGACACACCGTGGACGATGGGTCGATATGCAGCCATTAACACGATGCTGGCGACGAACAAAAACATGCTGCCGACTAACGGTCCAGTCGCTGCGCCTCCACAGGCAGACCGAAGGAGGTTTGCGCTGCCGGCATCCTCGCCCGACGGAACCACGAAAGATGGATCGAATACCACTAGCGCCGCTGGTAGGTAATAGGGACCACTCGTCGATACGTTACTCCCAGGGCCCCATGCCTCGGCAAAAGTGCCGATTTGGCCAGGGCTGCCCTCTACCGAGGTGCCCAAGAGTGTGACACTCACCGGCAACATGGCCAGCACCACAGCCACAAACATCATCACCGCCGCCAAGCTAACCACTCCGATTCAAATTGTTCTCATGGCATTAGGTCACATCTCGGTCCTTTCCTGGTGTTGTATCAGCCTTTCAGATTTTCCATTTCATCCATAAGTCGCTCTGCCGCCTGCAAGATTTCATCGGAAATGGGTGTGGGGCGAGAAACCCACGGCTTCAGCCGCGGGAGGGATAGCCCCACTCGGGCCGGAGGCCCGAACCTCCTCCCCGTGCTCGTATCCCCAGCCATCTGCACTCTGCAAGAGCGCACAGCGGCGGTAACTGATCCCTTGCACGATGCCTCCTTTCGTCTTGATGTTGAAGCTGCCACTGGCCCGAACCGCCACCCGTCCGGTGTAGGTCCCCGCCTTCTTTCCGCCAGGCGCGACCGTCCGCACATGGTCGCCGGTGGCAAAGCCGTGGTGGCACTTTGTGCGCGCCAGGCGCAGCCGTGGGAAGCCGTAGGCATCGGGCCGCGTGCGGGCATAGGAACCACGCCCCTTTGCGACGAGCGCTAGCACGCTCGTCGGGTACGATGCGACACCGTCGAGATTCCCCACGCACAGTGCGTCGAGGGTATGAGACTTCGGCACTAAGAACCGGCTGCGGTTCCACTTCGTACGCCCACCCGATCCGGCAAAGGCCGGCACTCCAGTCGCGACCAGCTCCTGCCAGAGTGCCCAGCGGGTCGCGTTGACCGCAGCAGCATCCTTGAGTGGAGCCTTCGCCTGTGCAAGTATCTTCTCGTCTCGAGCCGGCCAGGTTTGCCGGCCAGGAACTCCTCCACTGGCCGGCTGGCCTTGGCCTCGTTGCATCTACGGCACGCGAGCGTGAGGTTGGACACCCGGTTGGTCCCGCCACGCGACTTCGCCAGGATGTGCTCGACCTGCAAAGGCGCGCCGCTGTTTCCACAGTAGGCGCACTTGCGTCCCCATTTTTCCAACAGATACTCACGGACCTCGTATCCGGACAGGGTTCCCTGCTGGTAACAGATGCCGGAGATCTCAGGGTTCTGCATCTTCTGGGTGTCGAAGCGCACCAGCTCCTGGTGAATAGCCCGAACCGGTGCCCATCTGCGAAGCCGAGATACCACGGACATGGTGGAATCCACCCTGTGTTGCAGACTTGGTGCTAGACGGACCCCGCGATAGCCGCTGTCTGCGAAGCTCCGCTCACTGGCGCACAGCTCGCAATAGCGAGACCAGTGGCGAGCGTTCTTTCCACAGTTCGCACAGGACTCCGGATGACGGTTCACCCAGCGGGGCTTGCGGGTACCGCAAGTTTGCTGATCTGCGCCGGCGACGATACGCCGAGCGCTGGCTCATGTGCTTGTGGATGAGCTGCCCGCGGTGTCCTATCTCGATGGAGACTTGCCCATGGCGCACATTGTCTTCATCTACGTGGAAGACCGACACTCCCGTGAACTTCGATCCGGGGTCGACGCCTACCTCGACTCCGGACACTTCTGATTGCTCTACTGCTCTGTCCACTAAGCGGATCACGAACGGGAACAGGCGGTGGACCCTGGCTCGTCCGGACGAAAGTGTTGGGCGACAGGTCATTTGATCACGACAACGACACAGAGCGCGAGGATGGAATCCATCGCATGGACGCCCACATCGTCGCCGACGAGGAAACTGTCAAGGCCGCAGACGACCCTCACATGCTGGACTTTAGGCCTTGACAGGAACGAGAGGCGACGCACAATGTGGCCATGGCGTTGGTGCCGGCCGTGCTCACGTTGAATGTCTCCCCGTGCTCATTTAGCGTGGCGGTCGACAGAAAGAAGCTTGCGCGCCCTGGCTGGGTGGCAAGGCATGAGAGGATGTCCGTGGCGGTCAACCACGAACACCCGTGACGCGGTAATGCTAGGTGGGGCCGCAAGGCCCCGATCTTCTGCTTCGTAGGACAAGTCCCGCTCCACAGAGTGACGCTGTGTGGGAAGGTGATCCCGCACAGTCTCCCCTCGACAATGTTGCACGACAGTTGCCGGGTCACCCCAGCCTCCGCGCCCCGTTTCGTCCTTGCCCTCACGGTTGTCTGCTGACGCGGATTCCAGAGCAGCAGACTGAGGAAGCATCTGCTGGTGGGTCTTCTCGCTTTCGTGCAACGTAGACATCTTGTTCACCTCCTTTTCGATGTCTCAGTCTGGTCAACCTGGGCTTGAGAGACCTTCCCACAAGCCCACGGCTTTAGCCGTGGGTGGTTGACACGACCACCTCGCTGCGTGGTCCGTCAAGATTGCTCCTCTTATGTCAGCTGCGCAGCAGCTGACATCTTCTTGCACTGGCTCCGGGGCTCCACGCGCGACGGTACATGCATCCTGGCGCGGGCCTGGCGACAGCTCGATCCGTAGATCATCACCTAGCCTGACCATAGACACCACACGCGCGCGCCACAGCTCCGATATGCTGTCAGCCCCTTTGCCCGCGAACATGGGAACACCATCATCTCCTCCGAAGAATGCCGGGGCAAGATACAGCACGTACCTGTCCACCAAGCCAGCCGAGTGAAAAGAGTGCGCGACATGCGAACCGCCCTCCACCATGAGCTGCACTACCCCCATCGAGCCAAGCTGGTCAAGAACCGTATCAAGCTCGCCGGTCATTTCGACAGCAGGCTTCACCTTCGCGTTCTCGGGAACGTGGCCAAGCACAACGCGCAGCGGCTGACGACACCCGTCTGCGAGGCGCACCGTCAGCGCTGGGTCGTCAGCACGAACGGTTCCCGCACCAACCAGGATCGCATCACTCACAGATCTGATCATGGCCGCATCCTTGCGGGCCTCGGGTCCGGTAATCCACTTGCTCGTGCCATCCGGAGCAGCCAAGCGCCCGTCAAGGCTGGCCGCGAGCTTGAGTACAACCCAAGGCCGATGAGTCCGGCGATGCTTCAGATAGGCGGCGAGCTGCTCTTCGACCTCAGTGTGACACATCCCGACCATCACCTCTAGGCCAGCTTCCCTCAAGGCGGCAATACCTCTACCTGCGACCAGTTCGTCTGGATCCTCGGTACCAATGACAACCCTCGACACTCCAGCGCAGATGATCGCCGATACGCATGGAGGGGTCCGCCCGGTATGCGCGCATGGCTCCAGGGTGGAATACAGCGTTGCACCCTGCGCCATTTCGCCCGCGGCCGAGAGAGCAACCACCTCGGCGTGTGGTCCCCCTGGCGCGCTGGTAGCACCCTCGAAGACCCCACCCGCCGCGCCCACTACGACACAGCCGACCCATGGATTCGGAGGTGCATGCGACCGGGCTGAGCTAGCCAGCTCGATCGCTCGCGCCATAGCTTGTTCGTCTCGCATCTCGCTCTCGTTGAAAAAACAGGCTGGCTGCGGGTTCACCAGTAACTAAGCGGCCAAGGACCGCACCGGCGAACCTCCGCACCTTGTGAACTCGCACTATTTATTCTTAGTGGTTCTCCATCTGGGTGCAGTTGGCAAGTTCCTGTCTCGTACAAGTATCGCGCTGACCAGGAACGATGCCGGTGGTACTGCACTGAGATGGAGAACCATGTTATTCTTTATTCTACCGCCCGCCCGAAGTGAGCATATCGGCGACCTGGATCTGTACGAAACCAGCCAGTTCAGCGACCAGAATGCCACTGGCATGCGAAAGGTGCGGCATCTTGGAGCCTCAGGCCAAGTATCTCAGTCGTCGTCGGCAACCTGGTCGTCGTCCTTCATCTCCGTAGGAAGATCGCCAGCCACCTGGCCACCTTCCTCGACGTCTGCCCCACGGCGCGTCCTGCCATGACGGGGCCTGGTTCTCCCCTGCCGCGAAGAAGTATCCGCATCCAAGCGCCTCGATCCACGGACTCTTTGGCCTCTTTGAGGAGCCCTTTGAGCCCCTTGCTGGCGCCTCATGCTCACCGGATCCTCGCCCTGCAGACTCCCCGCGTCTAGGTCCGTCGATCCTGCAATTTCGCTATCCAGGCTCGAGGTGGACTCCAACGGATCAGCCTCTTCGCCTACCTCCGGCCCCTGATCTGCTCGTTCTGCCTCAGCCCGTCCCGGGCGAGCGATATCACCTCCCTTACGCCTCGCCCTTCCGGCTCGACGGCTTGGCCGCTGAGGAACCCTATCGTCATCGCTGACGCCGGGGGGTTCCTCGGGAGGGTGCGCTCCAGCATCCGCGGCCGCGGCATCACCATCAGTTGCAATCTCGTCAGCTGTTTCATCGTCTGTCCCCCGTGCTGAGCCGCTTCTGGCCTTTCGTCCACCCCAGCGTCTCCTTCGCGAGGAGCGGACCCGGCCAGGGACATCGTGGGGCGCCTCCTCGTACGCCTCGGCGTCTAGCAGCACCTCCGCAGCGTCATCGGTTTCGAACCTGCCTTGATCGCCTTCCTCTGTCGCTACTTCGACAACATCTTCGATCTGGTCCTCGTCGACCTCTTCGTGATCGACCTCGTC
>JAJZXF010000065.1:4987-16153 GCA_021802485.1 Actinomycetes bacterium
CCTCGGCGTCTAGCAGCACCTCCGCAGCGTCATCGGTTTCGAACCTGCCTTGATCGCCTTCCTCTGTCGCTACTTCGACAACATCTTCGATCTGGTCCTCGTCGACCTCTTCGTGATCGACCTCGTCAGCTGTTTCATCGTCTGTCCCCCGTGCTGAGCCGCTTCTGGCCTTTCGTCCACCCCAGCGTCTCCTTCGCGAGGAGCGGACCCGGCCAGGGACATCGTGGGGCGCCTCCTCGTACGCCTCGGCGTCTAGCAGCACCTCCGCAGCGTCATCGGTTTCGAACCTGCCTTGATCGCCTTCCTCTGTCGCTACTTCGACAACATCTTCGATCTGGTCCTCGTCGACCTCTTCGTGATCGACCTCGTCGATCTCGACCTCTTCGTGATCGACCTCGTCGATCTCGACCTCACCGTCGTCGACCTTGTCGGATCCAGCGTCCGAAGTGTCTGGCTCAAGAAACCCCTCCCCAGTCTCCGCAAGCTCCTCCTCCGGCGTGCGAATGTCCCAACCTTCAAACAACTCGCGCTCGGCCAGCTTGCGCGCGCGAGCCTTGCGGCGTCGACGAACCTCTGACTTCACCTTGCTACGAACACCCCACCGGGGAACGCGCGGATTTGTCACCACTACGACAAGAAGAGCGCCGAGTAGCCCCGCCGAGCCCATGACCACCAAGCCCTCGTGACTAGGGACACCCCGCACGAGTCCCTTGGTTCGCCACCAGACCAAGGAGCTGGCCAACCAAAACGCAGCTGCTCCGGGAAGCCCTGCCGCAAGTGCACGTGCGAACGCCGAGCCCAGGGATCTCCGCTGGGACAGCCCCCACTCGGAGGCAACCTCCGGGTCACCCGGAAGATGCCAGTGCCGGGTAACGCCAGGGAGTTGGGATGGTCTTCTGCCCTCCAGCCACCTCGCAAATGCAGACGGAACAAAGACGGCCGCCACCACAACACACATTCCGATCGACCACTCGATAAACGCAGGCGCCTTGAGCTGCAAGTGAAAGGCAATGACCGCTCCCGCTATACCCAGAAAGCCGACGATCAATCCGCCCTGCATACGCGACACTGAGTGCCGGCCGCGCTCCTGCTTTACGGCTTCTCGACGCACGCGAAGGTCGGTCAGAGAGAAGATCTCTTTGGATCCGCTCACCGCCGACTCCACCTGGGCAAGATCAGCGCCAATCTGGCTTGTCAGGCGCGCGGCCATCGACAGATCGCGTTCAAGATAGTTGTTCACAGGTGCATGGATGGCCTCGGGAACCGCCTCCACCATGCCACGACGGGCCGCTGCGACACGCTGACGCACTTCCCTCGCTCTCATCGCAGCAGAAACGAGACCGCCTGATCTCATCAATAGCCCGCTTAGACGTTGATGGCCCTCCACCAGCAGTTCAACCGGCGGCTCCTCAGCTCGACTTGCGCTGCGGGCGCGCTGCGAAGGCTTAACATCTGCGTCCTCAGCAGGGCGATCGTATCGCATCTCGCCAGCATGAAGCGCAAGCAACCGGTCGATCTCCTTGTTGGCGTTCTCACGCTGAAAATACAGCCTCGCTCTCTCGCCAGCCCTTTCCCGGGAGCCGTGATAATCGTTGAACTCGCGCCGCAACCTGGACGCGTGCAACGCGTAACTCGCAAATGGCGCCATCCCACCCGAGTTTCCCTGCCAGGCCCATCTGGTAAGTTCCTCTTCCGCACGAGGAAGATCTTCGACCGATGCAACGGTGGCCAAGGCGATGGACCGCAACGTTCCCGGACCTTCCCAGTGGCCGGACGTGAGGATCCTGTCCCCAATCGACGCGTACGGGCCACCCCAGGATGCGGACCTGGCACCAGCCGGAAGCATGAGTTCGCGTGACGCTGTAGCCTCCCGGCGCGTCGAACTGCGAGGATTGTACTGCGTCGAAGAGACCGCTTCCTCAACAAGCGGCATCACCGGCTCTCCGTCACCGCTGCGAACATAGCCGGTAAAGAGGCGTGCCTCTCCAAGGAGCCACCCGCGCTCGTAGCCGTCGGGTAGACCGCCTACAGCGCCCAGGACGACCTGCTCCTCACTATCTAGGCGAGCAAGAGCGTCCGCACCTGCCTGGGCACTGGCTGTGAGCCAAAGCGCCAAGCCGCGGACGTCGTCTTGTTCGAAAAGCACCACGCGACCCCCAGCCATAGGAGCACCAGAGCGGCTGCGAGGACTCTGGCGGGCCGCGATCACCGTGAGCCCATATCCCCCAGCTCCTTCCGGTCTCCCTGGTATCACCGGCAGGAACTCGCTAAAGGGCTGCCCCGGCACAGGGTGATTCATACCCAGCTGCCCGCATGCCTCCCAGAGGCAGAACAGGCACTCTTCGATCTCGTTCAGCTGCTCTTCATCAGCGAAGGATGGGAAGAACCGGTAGACGATTAGGCCCGGCGCAGATAGGGTTGATCTTGATTCATCGTGGTCATAATTGCGTGCTTCATCGCTGGCGAAGATCTCCGGGGACATCTCAGCGCGCCCAGGCTCATCTTTACCGGGGAGACTGGACATGTCGTCTAGCGAAGGCACGCAACCTCACCAGGCGAACGCCCCATCGGTTCACATGGCGACATACGATGGCTTCGCAACAGCTGCTCCACAGTTACACCCTGGACGATGCAAGGGACATTGTCAAGGGGACAGCGCCAAGAGATCGGCTCAACCAGAAGGTTTGACCTTGAGTGCGTCGCATAAAAAGCCAGCTCAACAACGACCGGACAAAGCACGCACTCACGTCAAACGCGTCCAAGCGGAGCTGGGAGGCACATGAAAGCTTGGGCACTTGAAAAACCCGGCCAGATCAGCTCCCGCCCGCTCCACCTCCTCGAAAAGCCCAACCCCCGCCCAGGAGCAGGGGAGATCCGGGTGCGGGTGAGCGCATGCGGGGTCTGTCGGACCGACCTGCATCTCGTCGAGGGGGACCTGCCAGTTCGCTCCCGTGGGGTTGTGCCTGGGCACGAGATAGTCGGCACGGTCGACGAGATCGGCGCTGGCGCAAACCGCTTTGCTGGCGGTGAGCGGGTTGGGATCGCCTGGCTGCGACACACCTGCGGTACCTGCAAGTGGTGTGCCAAAGGGCTGGAGAACCTTTGTCCTTCTGCAAGGTTCACGGGATGGGACGAAGACGGCGGATATGCGGAGTATGCACTCGTACGAGAGGACTTCGCTTACACGATCCCCCGCAGCTATGACGACATCCACGCGGCCCCGCTCCTTTGCGCCGGGATCATTGGCTACCGCGCACTTCAAAAAGCTCAGGTCCCTCCTGGCGGCACCCTCGGGCTTTTCGGCTTTGGCGGATCAGCGCACATAGCGGCTCAGATCGCGCTGGCCCAGAACATTGAGGTTCATGTCCGCACGAGATCTTCCGCCGCAAGGGCACTTGCGCTCGAGTTGGGAGCGGCATCAGCCGATCTACCAGAGGCCCCACCACCTGTACATCTTGATTCCGCAATCTTGTTTGCACCGGTCGGCGATCTCGTCCCAGTCGCTCTCGAATTCCTTGGCCCCGGGGGGATCCTTGCCGTCGCTGGCATCCACCTGAGTGCGATCCCGTCCCTTGACTACCAGCGTCACCTGTTCAACGAGCGAGAGCTTCGAAGTGTCACAGCCAACACCCGCTCTGACGCTCAAGACTTTCTCGACATAGCTGCCCACATTCCCCTCAAGATCTCAACGGTGCGATTCCCCTTCGATGAAGCACCAGATGCTCTCGCCGCTCTGAGTTCCGGGATGATCACTGGAGCAGCCGTAATCGAACTCTAGGCGAAGGTAGATACCGGAGTTTCCCAGGCAACGCGGCCGCAGATACTATGCTTGCGTTCGTAACTAATGCCATGCCCGACGTCTTCTCAAAGGCTACAGCGCGGGGACGGATATCAGGCAACGCGTCAATGCAGTCATCACGCGCGGATGTCCATTGGAGAAGTGGATGCAGACAAGGCTGACGAAAACCTTGGGGGTCGATCATCCGATCATGCTCGCTGGCATGGGCGGGGTGTCGTACTCATCCCTAGTCGCAGCGGTGTCGGAAGCTGGCGGTTTTGGATGCCTTGGCGCATCAACAATGGGCACGCAACAGATGGTGGACGAGATGGCCCGGGTGCGCTCGCTGACCAACAAGCCTTTCGGCGTTGACCTCCTGACTGCGCTACCAGGCGACCTCGTGGGCCAGGTGAAACGGATCATCGATGGGGGAGCGTCCGTCTTCGCGGCAGGCCTCGGGGTCCCAGAACAAGCAATCTCACTCTGCCATGACCACGGCGTCCTGGTAGTTAGCCTCTGTGGCAAGGTACGCCATGCTATACGAGCTGTTGAAGCGGGATGCGACATCGTGATTGCGCAGGGGACTGAAGCGGGAGGCCACACTGGACAAGTAGCTACGCTTCCCCTGGTGCCACAGGTGGTTGATGCTGTTGGCCGCTATGTGCCCGTGGTGGCCGCTGGAGGAATATCTGACGGCCGCGGGTTGGCTGCGGTCCTGGCATTGGGTGCAGACGGGGCCTGGGTGGGCACTCGTTTCATAGCAACAGCGGAAGCCCGTACGGTCACCGGATACAAAGAAGCGCTCCTCGCAGCCAGCGATGACGGTACGACAATCACGCGCGCGTACTCCGGCAAGCCCATGCGGGTGCTTCGCAACGACTACACGACCCGCTGGGACTCACATCCCGAGCAGCTCGAACCCTTCCCAACACAACTAGCGAAGTCGATCGACAGCTCTGCGATGCACCTGGGCGGAGACGAATCGACCCCTGGCATCGACGCTAGTCAGGAGTGCTATCCAGCAGGGCAGGGGGCTGGAGCGATCGACGACATTCCATCTGCGGCAAGCGTGGTTGAAACCATGGCTCGCGACGCGAAACAAGTAATTGAACAGTTGGGACGAATATCCGCCGATTTGGTGTTCACCTAAGAGTACAGACGACGAGCGCGTGACGTGAGCCGAGCGAAGGAAGAGGCGCTACTTGTGCGCCAGGATACATTGTGAGTTCAATGAAACTGAAAAGGATGCGCAAATGCAGGATCATGGGGACCGTGAAATGAGCACAGATCTAGACCACCTACCGAGCACATGGCTACATGTCGGTGGCCATGTGCTCGGTAGACACCTCAGGGAGACGCACCGTTGAGCCCGCGTTACGCTAGCGGTCGTACCGCACGAATGCTGGAACGAAGCGGGGAGGACGACGCTCTGGACGCCACAGAGGCCCGCCTACATGAGGCCACAGCTTCCGAGGTAACAGCTGCTGAGGTAGTTGCACTCCCGATCCACGAGACGACCACGGCCGCGCCACCAGGCAAGCAGCACCCGGGCCAGCACCATCGAAAGCAACACCCAGACCATCGTCACAAGGCTGGAATGCTCGCGTGTAGAGCAGTAATCGATGGAAAGCGCTGGTACTACGGGGTCTCGGCGGGCTCCCCAGTTGCAGAGGAGCTCGCCAGAGCTCAAGCCAGTGCCAGATCCTTGCCCAACAAGGCAGGCAGGCCAGATTCTCCGAGAGCAGACTACCGGGGTGGCGTTGGCTTTACGGGTGACGCTTCGTTCCCGCCAAGCGAACGGAACACCAACGATTTAGACAGCGCTGAGGACCTTGCCGGACCAGCTGGAGCGATTGCAAGCATCGTGGAGGGTTCCTTTGGCATCGACTACCCGCGAAACCCACAGCAGGACCTTTCGGGAATCTGGGCCGTCAATCTCCATGGATTCTTTGCCGGCGGGAGAGCTTACTGGCGGGAAAGTTCGCTCCTTGCTTCCTCGCTAGGCTGGAACCTGCTCAACCCGAGTCTTCCTGGCTTCGGCGGGACCGATCCCCTACCAAAATCCAATCTCTCGATCGAAGCGATGGCGCATGGCGTAGCCTCGCTGATGGACCACCTCAAGATCGACAGGGCCTTGATGATCGGACACTCGATGGGTGGCGCGGTCGCAATCAAATTCGCTCATGATTACCCGGAGCGCACGCTAGGAGTTCTCTACCGCGATGGCATCGCAACATCGGCATGGAAACATCGTAGGGGGATAGTCGCAACTCTCAGCTCGCCGCTCCTATCTAGGGGGTCTGAGGTCCTTGACATTGCCGCCGCGGCAGTCCTGGACCTCCCAGACCTGTTGGTCGGCCACATTGCCAGGACGGCGCGTTCGCTGCTGCCAGACACTAGCAGGAACATGCTCATGCTCCACGAGGCGTTTGACGTGGCGACGATGCTCTACGCATCGGATCTGAGCAACGAAGTGATAGCCATCGGCTGCCAGCCCGATCTACCGCTCCTGCCGATCTGGGGATGCTTCGATCGAGTGTCAAACGCCCACACTGCCAGCGAGTTCGAGAGACTCAGCAGACGCCGCCTTCTGTGGGTCCCCGGGGGGCACTCCTGGATGCTTGCACGACCCTCAGGCCAGGTCGAGATCCTGAGGTGGCACTCCATGGGCCGCGACTTCCTCTCTGGCGTCAAGGCGCGCATGGAAGCGTGAGTTCCCATCAGCGGTATCGTCCAGAACCATTTCAAGCGGTCATTGCAACCACTGAAACAGGAGCGGTTCCCTTGGGTGATGACCTGATCTCTGAACGACAGACTCATCCGAAACCTTGACCACTGCAGCACGGGCCGAGACATCGCAAGCCTCGAAGGTTGTTCTCCTGGCTCGCCTCGTGACGCATCCTCGGGACCTGCGCGTGCGTAAGGACTCGGTCGCCTTCATCACACCAAGCACGCCTTGTGCAGACCACGGCGTAGATGGTCTCGACGCACACCTGCGCCACGGTCTGCTCCGCGACCAGATCGGCCCGAGTTTCAGCTATGTGATCGCCCGGTCTCGCTGCCCAGAACCGACACCTACAAGCACCAGAGACTACTGCGACGATGTGCACTTCCTTGCATCTCTCGACTATTGCTGGGCGAAAGTGCCCGGCGGTTGCCACCGTGGCTTCACTGTAGATCATGCGTGGATGACGCCCAACCCGCGCCCGACACGGCGCCTTCGATCTCCACTCAGGGGCCAAGCAGTTCTCGACCAGAGAAACGGAGATCTTCTCCGTGGATAGGTAGCGACCGTGATTCGCCTGGCATCCGTTGGCATCCACTGCCTGGTTTCATGCGACACCAGTTATCAGAATCGGAACCGTGCGGTGACCGCTGGAAATCACCAACCCCTCTCACGTCATACTCCTTACGGCCTCGTCGGGCTGGGGCCTCGAAGGTAGGGGCCAGCGCCTTGAGTCTATGGCCACAACTGATGAGATGCCGACGACTTCTCGATTGGGTTAGCGCTTAGGTTCAGATCGTAGGTATTTCCGGGCGGGGGAACTGGGTTTGTTCCAAGTGTATAGCTTGCGATGCCTGGGCCCGCAGTAATGTCGAGAACCATACCGGCATCGCCCCCACCGGGAAGCCGCTTGGACCAGGATGGGATAACAGGATGAGAAGCATTGGTTCTAGCTGGCTGCCAGCCGAACTTGGTGGCTTCGGCGTTGAAGAACGAAAACACCTGCGTTGGAGGCGCTGTCGAGGTGAAGTACTCGTCTACCATTATTGAACCCCAATAGCGAAAGATGCTGTCCCACTCGGCGGGGGTTAGCTTTATGGATATCCTCACTGCACCTGGTGGAAGCACCGAAAAGATTGGATTGGCCCGCAGCTGATGGAGTCGGAAGTTTCCCGGATCACCGGTGCCTGGCGCTGGTGATTGCCCGCACGCACCCAGGCTGAGTGCGAAAAGCACTGTGGCGCCAATCAGCAGCTTACGAAGCCTCCTTGCTGCTCGGATTCGACTTGTCCAATGCATCCTTGCCCGCGCCAGCGCTCGTGTTTGATCAGCTCTTGAGTGGATGCGTCCTTTCGATGAATCATTCGTAGACATAGCTCACATCTGCTGCGCTCACCCTGTAGCTGGTCTCAAAGGACGTGCTCGCACGTTCCGCGGAACAGTGGCTGTCGACCGCCACGCTAAATGAGCACGGGGAGACATTCAACGTGAGCACGGCCGGCACCAACGCCATGGCCACATTGTGCGTCGCCTCTCGTTCCCGTCAAGGCCGAAAGTCCAGCATGTGAGGGTCGTCTGCGGCCTTGACAGTTTCCTCGTCGGCGACGATGTGGGCGTCCATGCGATGGATTCCATCCTCGCGCTCTGTGTCGTTGTCGTGATCAAATGACCTGTCGCCCAACAGTGGCACCCGCTGGGATAGGGGCTGGCTGTGGCGCAGGGTTGAGCGGAAAGCCATCTGCGTTCTGTGGAGCACCTTCTGACACCCGCTGAGACAGATAGCCTGCGATTGCTGCCGCGTATCCACCCTGGCCTGACGCATTCGGATGGAACGACCCGCTGGCATTGAAGTTCGTAATCCCGGATGCCGATTCGCCCGAAGACGGGAACGGTAACCCAATACACAGTCTCGGTCGAGTTGGTCAATGCCACTCCGTTTATCCCCAGATCCGATCCCGACGATAGTAACGAGAACCCCTCTCACGTCGTACTCTTACAGCCTCGTCGGGCTGGGACCTCGAAGGCAGGGGCCAGCGCCTTGAGTCTATGGCCACAGCTGATGAGATGCCGACGACTTCACGATTGGGTTGCCACTAAGGTAAAGTTCGTAGGTATTTCCAGGCGGGGGAACTGGGTTTGTTCCAAGCGTATAGCTTGCGGAGTCTGGGCCAGCGGTAATGTCGAGGCCCATACCGGCATCATCCCCACCGGGGAGCCGCTTTGACCAGAATGGAACAACAGGATGAGAAGCATTGGTTTTCGCCGGTTGCCAGCCGAGCTTGGTGGCTTCGGTGTTGAAGAACGAAAACACCTGTGTTGGAGGCGCCGTCGAGGTAAAGTGCTCCTCGACATACAGCCCATGCCAAATACCATAGAAGCTATCCCAGTAGGCAGGGTGTAGCTTTATGGATATCCTCACTGCACCTGGTGGAAGCACCGAGAAGATTGGATTGGCGCGCAGCTGATGAATCCGGAAGTTTCCCGGATCACCGGTGCCTGGCGCTGGTGATTGCCCGCACGCACCCAGGCTGAGTGCGAAAAGCACTGCGGCGCCAATCAGCAGCTTACGAAGCCTCCTTGCTGCTCGGACTCGACCAGTCCAATGCATTCTTGCCAGCGTCAGCACTCGTGTTTGATCAGCTCTCGTGTGGATGCGACCTTTCGGTGAATCACTCGTAGACATAGCCCACATCCCCTGCGTTCACCCTGTAGCTGGTCTCAAAGGACGTGTCGGCGCACTCCACGGAAGAGTGGCACCCGCTGTGATAGGGACTGGCTGTGGCGCAGGGTTGAGCGGAAAACCATCTGCGTTCTGTGGAGCACCTTCCGACACCCGCTGGGACAGATAGCCTGCGATTGCTGCCGCGTATCCACCCTGGCCCCACCTATTCGGATGGAACGATCCGCTCGCATTGAAGTTCGGAATCGGGATGCCGATTCGCCCGAAGACGGGAACGGTAACCCAATACACAGTCGCGGTCGAGTTGGTCAATGTCACTCCGTTTATCCACTCGCCTTTCGACCCACACACCCCATGGCCCGCAAACAAGGACCGCACATCCACAAAGTTGATGCCGGCTTCGGTGGCCGCACCCTGCTCGACGCTGTCTAGCCGGTCCGCCATCTGGTTAAAGAACACCTGGTCGCTAGGGGTCAAGTACGGAGACAACTGAATGCAGTCCTGGCCTGATGACTGGGTTGGGAAGAGCTTCGGATAGCCGATAGCCACCACGGACGCATTTGAGCCCGCATCATGCCTGACCTTCCGATAGGCCTCCTCTATGTGCGTGGAGGCGTTGGTGATTGCATCTTCGACGCCTGTCGTAAAGGATGCAGACTTCGCGCAGCTCGCACCGCTTTGGACCGCGGGAAGCCCGAGAAACAAGGCAAGTAGGTCTAGCAATTGTTGGTAAACCCAGAGGTACTTTAGGGCCGGTAGCGCAGCCTCAATACTTTGAACAGCGAAAGCCTGTCTGATGCAGCCCTTTAGCTTAGGAGCGAAGTGGACGTCGTTCCCACCGATAGTCAACGTCACGAGGTCGGGGTTGTTGAGAACGCGGTTGAGCTGTTGCCCTTCGCCGTACCGTCCATCCCCTTTCCCGGATCGCAGCGTAATGGTCTTCGCACCGCTACAGGCTGCAAAGGTGGGGTCCCAGTTGCCAGACAACAGGGTCGGCAGCACGACCGAGTATGCCCATTGGGATCGATGACACTGGTCGGTTGATGTGTCGGAGGCTGCGACGCTTCCATCCTGTCCAGCGCCAAGGTATGGAGGTCCTGTGCCCTCTCCCGAGGAGTAGGAGTCACCGAGCGCGTCGTAGATCACGGGACCCGTTGTGGGACCGTTACCGGGACCCTTGCTTGGAGGCGGGGGCATGACGGTATTGATCCCGAGAACCTGCACAGGGACATCGGAGTTGGTGGTGTTCCCGTCACCGAGCGCGCCGTCGTAGTTCGATCCCCAGCAGTAGACATCTCCGGTGGCAAGCGTTGCGCAGTAGTTGCTCCAGTCGCTCACAACGCTCATGACATTGGTGATGCCCGGTAACCATACGGGAGCATTGGTGTTGGTGGTGTCCCCGATGCCGAGCTCACCATCTGCGTTGTATCCCCAACAGTCCAGGCCTCCGCTTACAAGCAATGCGCAGTAGTTGTCGGAGCCGGCTGCAATGCTTGCCACGTTCGTGATCTTGGTGAAAGCGCCTAACACTCCGTCCCCGACGGCAACCGGCACATCTGACGAGCCCACTTCGTCTGGCTTCAAGAGAGCGTTGCCGAACTCACCAAAACTGTTCGATCCCCAGCAGTCCACGCCTCCGGTCTGAAGCTGGTCCCCGCCTATCTTGAGCACAGCGCAGTAGCCAAGGGTGCCGCCTGCTGCGCTTTGCGCATTGTTGATCCCGACGACTGCTACAGGGACGTCTGAGTTTCCGACATTTCCTGCACCGAGCTCGCCCTCTTGGTTGAGCCCCCAGCAGTCAATCCCGCCGGTAGCAAGAACTGCGCAGTAGCTCAAGGCACTGTTTGTGATGCTTACAGCATCAGTCATCCCGGCAACTCGCATGGGAACGTTGGAGTAGTCGCTGAGGCTTCCGTCGCCGAGCTCGCCGTCTGAGTTGTATCCCCAGCATTCCACGCCTCCGGTAGCAAGAACTGCGCAGTA
>JAJZXF010000006.1 GCA_021802485.1 Actinomycetes bacterium
TGTCGAATCTCACACTCGCTTGTGAGGGTTGCAACAATGCCAAGGACAACCTCTCTATTGAGGTGTTCCTCGCCAAAGACCCGAAGCGGTTGGCGAAGATACTCGCTCAAGCGAAGGCCCCACTCAAAGATGCTGCTGCTGCTGTCAACGCTATCCGCTGGGCGCTGTGGCGGGAGTGGGTGACCACGGGGCTTGCGGTAAGGACCGGATCGGGCGGGCGTACCAAGTGGAACCGCAGCCGGTTCTCCACACCGAAGTCCCACACACTTGACGCACTGTGTGTAGGAGACGCCAACCGCGTTGGCTCGTATCCGCTTGGAACGATTACAGCTAAGTCAACAGGTCGTGGGTCCTACGCGCGCACTCGAAGCGACAAGTACGGTTTCCCTCATCTTCGCCTGCCTCACACGAAGATGCACCACGGTTTTGTCACTGGGGATCATGTACAGGCAGTTGTGTCAAGAGGCAAACACGCGGGAACTCATATTGGCAGGGTAGCCGTGCGTTCAAGTGGGAGTTTCAATATCAGAACGAAAGGAGAAA
This sequence comes from Actinomycetes bacterium, assembly GCA_021802485.1. Taxonomy (GTDB): domain Bacteria; phylum Actinomycetota; class Acidimicrobiia; order Acidimicrobiales; family JAJZXF01; genus JAJZXF01. The sequence goes on from JAJZXF010000006.1 coordinate 544, forward strand.
TTGTGCAAGGAATCAACTACCGCTACTGCGCTCTCTTACAGCGCGGTGACGGTTGGGAATACGAACGGGATAACGAGGTCGGGTCTCTGGCCCGAATGGGACTATCCCTCCCTACGGCTAGAGCCGCGGGTTTCTCGTCCCACACCCATTTCTGATGACGGCAGCAAGACAAGCTGGGACGGAACAACCTTCGCACCAGGGCGTCAAGGCACCAAGGCCCGAAAAGGCTGCGGTGGTTGAGGAGGTTAAGCAGGGTTTCGCCGGTGCGCAGGCGGCTGTCCTCACCGAGTACCGGGGACTCGGCGTTTCCGAGATGGCTGAGCTCAGGCGATCTCTGGGTGAGGCGGGGGGAAAGTACAAGGTCTTCAAGAACACGCTCGTGCGCCGTGCCCTAAGGGACATGGATCTCGACGGAATCGACTCCCTGCTCGCTGGCCCTACCGCGATCGCGTTTGCAAGCGACGACGTCACCGCAGTTGTGAGGGTGCTTAGGGACTTTTCGAGGCAAAATCATGCGCTTGTGATCAAGGGCGGGGTGTTGGGAGACAGCGTTCTGGCGGGTCCAGAGACCTTGAAACTAGCTGATCTTCCGTCGCGTGACGTAGTCTTGTCTCAACTCGCTGGTGCTTTCACTGCACCGATTCAGCAGGTTGCAGGGCTTTTTGCTGCGCTGCCGCGGTCGATCGCCTATGGGGTCACTGCTCTTGTATCAAGCCTGGAACAGGACGCATCCAACCCAACAGCTGGGTCCGAGCAAAGCGGTGAGGGTGAAGGCTAGCGTCAAGCATTTAAACCCATAAGTCAGCTAACAAGCTGGAAAAGACCTAATCCCAGCAATTTCGAGAACCGAGAAGACAAGAAGGAGTAACACAACAATGCCAACGAAGACGACATCAGATGCGAGCCTCTCCAGCGAACAGCTCTTGGATGCGTTTGCGAACATGACCCTGATCGAGCTGTGTGAGTTTCGCGACGCCTTCGAAGAGCGATTTGGCGTGACCGCGGCCGCTCCGGTAGTTCTTGGCGCAGGCGTTGCGGGAGGGCCCGGCGGCTCCGGCGAACAAGCGCAGGCCGAGGTCGAGGAGCAGACAGAGTTCGACGTGATGCTAGTCGGGGCCGGAGAGAAGAAGATCCAGGTCATCAAGGAGGTACGTACGCTTACTGGCCTCGGCCTGAAGGAAGCCAAGGATCTCGTCGAGAGTGCGCCCAAGGCGGTTCTCGAGAAGGCTTCGAAGGATGATGCCGAGAAGGCGAAGGCAAAGCTGGAGGAGGCTGGGGCCGCCGTCGAACTGAAGTGAAGCACCCTGTTGGAGGCGGTGGTCTGTGGGCGCAAGCTTGGCCGCTGGCCTTTAGCGGACCAGCCGCGACATCGCTGCGGCGATACGTGCCCGGCAAGCAGCTCTCTGCTTCTTGCACAGAGCTGTACACACCCGCCGGAGAAGTCGCATTGCGCGCCTGATGATTACAGGCTAGAATAACTATTTGCCGTGGTCACGTGTGATTCTGTCGCGATATCAAACAGATAGTTGTCGCGCGCCCTTGCTTATGCCCGTCCGACCGTGAGGTCGGGCAAAGATCTCGCTCTCAAGCGATAGCCATCCCACCTCGAGGAGTATGTCGTTGCCTTCACGTTTCATGAGCCCCGAACGCTTTTCATTTGCCAACCTCGACGAGGTGCTGCCTCTGCCTGATCTCGTATCGGTTCAGCGTTCGTCGTTTGCATGGTTCCTCGAAAGAGGCCTTGCGGACGCGTTCGCAAGTCTGAGCCCGATAGAGGACTATAGCGGGCAGCTCCGACTGGAGTTGGATTTCGATCCGACTGATCCAGATCTGAGGCCTGAGCCTAAGTTCAGCGTAGAAGAGTGCCGGGAAAAGGACATGACCTACGCGGCGTCCATCTTTGTTCGAGCGCGCTTCATGAATTCCCAGACCGGAGAGATCAAGGAACAGACGGTCTTCATGGGCGACTTTCCCATGATGACGTCCAAGGGTACCTTCGTTATCAACGGTACCGAGCGGGTCGTCGTGAGCCAGCTGGTGCGGTCTCCTGGAGTGTTGTTCCAGCCTGGGCGGGATGTGAAGACGGTCGCGACGGGGACGATTCATCCCTACAGAGGTGAATGGATCGAGTTCGACGTTGAGGCAAAGCCCGGGAAGGACGTCACGGCAGGTGCGCGGGTCGCACGCAAGCGCCGCTTGTCGATCTTCATGCTCTTGAAAGCGCTCGGCTTCGAGGACGATGCGTTCTTCGAGCGTTTCGTGGGACACTTTGATTTCCTTGAGGCGCAGTGGAGGAAGGAGGCCGAGGGTCTTCCTGACCGCGACGGCGCTTTGATGGAGATTTACAGGCGTGCGCGGCCAGGCGAGCCGCTCGCCCTCGAGGCAGCACGCGGCTACTTCGAAGGTTCCTTCTTCAATCCGAAGCGTTACGACCTCACGCGGGTTGGCCGTTACAAGCTCACTCGCAAGCTGGCGCCTGAAATAGCAAAGATCTCGGAGATCTTGGGGGTAGAACTTCCGCTTCCCGATCCGGCTCAGAGCGTCCTTTCATCCAGCGAGATCCTTGCTGCGGCTACTTACCTATTGCACCTAGCGAAGGGTGAGCCAGGATATCGTCTCGACGACCAGGACCACTTTGCCAACCGGCGAGTGCGCAGTGTCGGCGAGCTGATTCAGAACCAGGTGAAGCTGGGTCTCTCTCGGATGGAAAGGGTCGTCAGGGAGCGGATGACGACTCAGGATGTCGAGACAATCACCCCTCAGGCGCTCATCAACATCCGCCCTGTGGTGGCTGCGATGAAGGAGTTCTTTGGCACCAGCCAGTTGAGCCAGTTCATGGACCAGAACAACCCCCTGTCCGGTCTTGCGCACAAGCGTCGCCTATCTGCACTTGGACCGGGTGGCCTCTCAAGGGAGAGGGCTGGCTTTGAGGTACGTGACGTGCACACGTCTCACTACGGTCGCATGTGCCCGATCGAGACACCAGAGGGGCCGAACATTGGGCTCATAGGCGCGCTGGCAACATATGCGCGGGTTAACGAGTACGGCTTTATCGAGACTCCATATCGCAAGGTGGTCGACGGCGTTGCGGTCGATGAGATCGTCTATCTGGCTGCAGACGAGGAGGAGGAGCACGTCATAGCTCAGGCCAACGCGGCGATTGACGCAACGGGTCGCTTCATCGAGGATCGCGTGCTTGTTCGAAGGGGTCCTCAGGGTGCGAGCGTCAGGGTGGGCGCGACTTCGACATCGTACGGTACGACTAGCGAGGTGGATTACGTCCCGCCGAGCGAGGTTGACCTCATGGACGTATCGCCGAAGCAGATCGTGTCGGTCTCGACGAGCCTCATCCCCTTTATTGAACACGACGACGCGAACCGTGCACTCATGGGGGCCAACATGCAAAAGCAGGCGGTCCCGCTTCTTGTGCCGGAGTCGCCGTTCATCGGCACGGGTGTAGAGGCCTCTGTCGCGCGGTATGCGGGCGAGGTCATCATGGCAGAGGGGAATGGAACTGCGGTCGAGGTGTCAGGCGACCGGATAGTGGTGGAGTACGAACCTTCCCAGCGCGACGGGAACGGTGTAGAGCTTGGACGCCGTAGCTACAAGTTGGAAAAGTTCCGACGTTCGAACCAGAACACCTGCATCAATCAGAAGGTGGTGGTTCAAGAGGGCCAGAAGGTTACAAGCGACACTGTTCTCGCCGATGGGCCAGCGACCTACCAGGGGGAGCTTTCTCTCGGTAAGAACCTCCTGGTGGCCTTCATGCCCTGGGAGGGGTATAACTTCGAGGACGCGATCATACTTTCCGAACGCCTTGTGAAAGACGACGTGTTGACGTCGATCCATATCGAGGAGCATGAGGTGGATGCGCGCGACACAAAGCTCGGAGCAGAGGAGATCACCCGTGACATCCCGAATCTCTCCGAGGAGGCGCTCGCGGACCTTGACGATCGGGGGATCATTCGCATCGGAGCCGAAGTTGGGCCGGGCGACGTCCTGGTGGGCAAGGTAACGCCAAAGGGTGAGACTGAGCAGACTCCTGAGGAGCGACTACTCAGGGCGATCTTCGGCGAAAAGGCGAGGGAGGTCCGCGACACCAGCTTGAAGGTTCCCCACGGAGAGTCCGGAAAGGTGATAGACGTTCGCGTCTTTTCCCGCGAGGACTCCCATGAGCTCTCGCCGGGAGTGAACCAACTTGTAAGAGTTTACGTGGCTCAGCGGCGCAAGATTTCTGAGGGAGACAAGCTGGCTGGGCGCCACGGAAACAAGGGCGTGATCTCAAAGATCCTGCCGGTCGAGGACATGCCTTTCATGGCTGACGGCACTCCGGTGGACATCATCTTGAACCCGCTCGGTGTTCCGAGCCGGATGAACGTGGGTCAGGTCCTCGAGTCGCATCTTGGTTACGCGGCACGATGGGGCTGGGACGGCGCGGTGGGTACTCGCGGATCGAGCGCTGAGGACCCGAAGGTGAGGACAGCTCCTCGCACCGATCCCGCTGTGTGGGTCTCCACTCCGGTGTTCGACGGTGCGCACTGGGATGAAGAGGACAAGGCAGGCCGGCACCCAACCATCAAGAAGATCTTCGGCCGACTGAACCCGGACGGCCGTGATGGTGGGAAGATGATCCAGGATGACGGCAAGGCCATTCTTTACAACGGAAGGACGGGGATTCCCTACGACAACCCGATCAGCGTCGGGTACGTCTACATACTCAAGCTCGCCCACCTGGTCGATGACAAGATCCACGCTCGCTCGACAGGCCCGTACTCGATGATCACCCAGCAGCCGCTCGGCGGGAAGGCACAGTTCGGAGGGCAGCGGTTTGGCGAGATGGAGGTCTGGGCGCTTGAGGCCTACGGCGCGGCCTATGCGCTCCAGGAACTGCTCACGATCAAGTCTGACGACGTGCTCGGACGAGTGAAGGTCTACGAGGCGATCGTGAAGGGGGAGAACATCCCTGAGCCAGGCATACCAGAGAGCTTCAAGGTCCTGATCAAGGAGATGCAGTCGCTTTGCCTGAACGTCGAGGTGCTCTCGCGTACCGGTGAGGAGATCGAGATGCGTGAGCTTGACGAGGACGCATACCGGATGGCAGAGGAGCTTGGCATTGATATCAGCCGTCCCGAGCGCGGCTCGGATGAAGAGGACGACATGCGTGCAGTGGAGAGGAACTTCTAAGTGCTCGACGTGAACGAATTTGACAGGCTAAGAATCGGGCTTGCGACCGCTGACTCCATCCGGAGCTGGTCCAAGGGTGAGGTGAAGAAGCCCGAGACGATCAACTACAGGACGTTGCGTCCAGAAAAGGACGGCCTGTTCTGCGAGAAGATCTTCGGACCCACGAAGGACTGGGAGTGCTACTGCGGTAAGTACAAGCGGGTTCGTTTCAAGGGAATTATCTGCGAGCGCTGCGGCGTCGAGGTCACGCGTTCGAAGGTGCGAAGGGAGCGCACGGGCCACATCGAACTTGCTGCTCCGGTGGTGCATATATGGTACCTGAAGGGAACCCGGTCCTGGCTCGCATACCTTCTAATGGGCACCGACGCGAGGGAAGAGCTGAAGGCCAAGCAGCTGGAGAAGGTTATCTACTTCGCCGCGTATCTTGTTACGCACGTCGACGAGGAACGACTTCACGTTGACCTCCCAACAATCGAAGAAGATGTCGAGCGCGAGATAGCAGAGATCAATCAGCTTGCTGAGCGCGATGCGAACAAGAAGCTGGAACAGCTGGAGCAGGAGCTCGCAGAGATCGAGCGCTCCGGTGCGAAGGAGGCTGAGATCCGCGTCCGCGACAAGAACGTGCGTCGCGAGATCGAAACTCTGCATGAAAGAGCTCAGGAAGAGATCAACGAGCTGCAGCGGGCCTTCGAAGCGCTCAAGGGGCTTCACTCGCGCAAGATCATCGAAGATGAGCTGCTTTGGAGGGAACTCAAGGTCCGCTACGGTGATTACTTCGAAGGTGGGATGGGCGCAGAGGCAATAGCCCAGTTGATCGATCGGATTGACTTGAACGCTGAGGAGGTCAAACTCCGCCAGGCGATCGACGGCAGCGATGGACGCAAGCCCCTTCCGGTTCAAAGGCGCCAAAAGGCGATCAAGCGCCTGAAGATCGTATCCGCTTTCAACTGCACCGATCAACAGGGGAGGCGGCTCAACGACCCGCGGGCGATGATCCTGGAGGCTGTGCCTGTGATCCCTCCCGATCTGCGGCCAATGGTGCAACTGGATGGCGGCCGCTTCGCTACTTCGGACCTGAATGATCTCTACCGGAGGGTGATCAACAGGAACAACCGTTTGCAGCGTCTACTGGATCTCGAAGCCCCGGAGATCATAATCAACAACGAAAAGAGAATGCTCCAAGAGGCAGTGGACGCGTTGTTCGACAACGGACGTCGCGGCCGGCCAGTGAGCGGTCCGGGAAATCGTCCTCTGAAGAGCCTGTCCGACATGCTGAAGGGAAAGCAAGGGCGTTTCCGCCAGAATCTCCTTGGCAAGCGCGTCGATTACTCAGGGCGATCTGTGATCGTCGTTGGGCCTACGCTGAAGCTACATCAGTGTGGACTCCCGAAGCAGATGGCCCTCGAGCTCTTCAAGCCCTTTGTTATGAAGCGTCTCGTGGACGTAGAGCTCGCGCAGAACATCAAGTCAGCGAAGCGCATGGTGGAGCGCCAGCGGATCCAGGTGTGGAACGTGCTGGAAGAGGTGATCAGAGAGCACCCAGTTCTGTTGAACCGCGCTCCAACCCTGCACCGGCTTGGGATCCAGGCCTTCGAGCCCGTCCTAGTGGAGGGCAAGGCAATTCAGATCCACCCGCTGGTCTGCACCGCGTTCAATGCGGACTTCGACGGAGACCAGATGGCTGTGCACCTGCCGTTGTCTGCTGAGGCACAGGCAGAAGCGCGGGTGCTGATGCTGAGCGCCAATAACGTGCTCTCGCCAGCGACCGGTAGGCCTATAACCGTTCCCACCCAGGACATGGTGTTCGGCACGTACTACCTGACCGTGGAGGCGAAGGGCGCAAAGGGCGAAGGGCGGGTGTTCCGCCGCCTTGCCGAGGTTGAGGCGGCCTACGATGCGGGCGATGTGGATCTTCACGCGAAGATCACGTTCCGCCCGCCAGCATCCGCTGGTGTTGGTGTAAGTGCGACCGACCCCGATCTGCAAGCACTCTTGGACGCGGATAGGAGTGGGGTGTCCGCTCCAGGAATGGACAGCCCACTTGGCGGCGACACAAAGGCGGTCGAGTTAGCGGCTGCAGCGGCCGCTAGCGCGGCGGGTGCGCGGGAGATCGAAACGACGCCAGGCAGGCTGTTCTTTAATGCAGCGCTACCTTATGGGTTTCGATTCATCAACGACATCATTGGGCGCAAGAATACGAGCATTACGAGCATCGTCGAGGAGATCACGTCCAAGTACCCGCGCATAGTTGTAGCCCAGAGCCTGGATCGGATCAAGGAGCTTGGCTTCAAGTACTCTACGAGATCTGGCCTCACAATCTCGATAGACGATGTCCGCACGCCACCCGAAAAGGCAGCGATCCTTGATCGTTACGAGAAGGAGGCTGAGAAGGCGGAGATGCAGTTCAAGCGCGGCATCATCACAGACGATGAGCGGCGCCAGAAGGAGATCGAGATCTGGACCTCGGCTAACTCCGAGGTTGGTCGGGCTATGGAGACCACGCTGTCCGCGATGAGCTTCAATCCTCTGGACATGATGGTGGGCTCAGGCGCACGAGGAAATCCCCAGCAGGTTCGCCAGATCGCAGGAATGAAGGGCTTGGTCTCCAACCCGCGCGGTGAGATGATTCCGCGTCCGATCAAGTCGTCATTTCGTGAGGGCCTTTCGGTTCTGGAGTACTTCATCTCTACCCATGGCGCTCGCAAGGGGCTTGCGGATACGGCCCTCAGGACCGCGGACTCCGGCTACCTGACCCGACGTCTGGTTGACGTTGCTCAAGAGATGATTGTGAGGGAGCTCGACTGCGAGACGGCGCGGGGCATCTGGATCGACGGTGTGGTGCCAGATGAGCCGGGTAAGCGGCGCTACCTTGAGACGCGCGTCTACGGGCGGGTTCTCCTGGAGGAGGTTGTGCTCCAAGATGGTTCGCGCATTGCTCCGGGGACGCTTCTTGGTGATGATCACGTCGCTTTGATGCGTGAGGACCCGGTTGTTGACCGGGTACGGGTGCGTTCCGTGCTGACGTGTGAGTCCAAGCACGGGGTCTGTGCAACCTGTTACGGGCAGTCGCTCGCAACCGGGCGCATCATTGAGATGGGCGAGGCGGTCGGCGTCATAGCTGCTCAGTCGATCGGTGAGCCAGGAACGCAGCTCACTATGCGGACGTTCCATACCGGCGGCATCGTTGGAGAGGACATCACGCACGGTCTTCCAAGAGTGGTCGAGCTCTTCGAGGCTCGTACCCCCAAAGGTGCTGCGATTCTCGCGCACACGTCGGGTGTCGTTAGGGTATCGACCGACGATACTTCCCGCCAGGTGACTGTCATCGGTGATGACGGGACGGAGACCGAGTATGCGATAGCGCCGAGAGCTCACCTTGAGGTGGCCGATGGCGCAGAGGTTGTCGCTGGCGACCAGCTGGTCGAGGGTCCGAAGGACCCGAAGGAACTTCTAGAGGTGAAGGGCATCCGAGATACCCAGCAGTACCTAGTGGGGGAGGTGCAGAAGGTCTACAGAGACCAGGGTGTGTCGATCCACGACAAGCACATCGAGTTGATCGTACGTCAGATGCTTCGCAGAGTCTCGGTTGCAGAACCTGGTGACTCGCCGTTCCTGCCGGGGGAGCGAGTGGACACGCAAGTGTATGCCGAGCAAAATCGCCAGCTTGTCCAGGATGGTAAGCGTCCAGCAGAGGGACGGCCTGAGCTTATGGGGATCACCAAGGCTTCGCTGGCAACCGACTCGTGGCTCTCAGCAGCGAGCTTCCAGGAGACCACGAGGGTCCTTACCGAGGCTGCAATCGAAGGTCGCTCCGACCAGTTGATTGGCTTGAAGGAGAACATCATCATCGGCAAGCTGATACCAGCTGGCTCCGGGATGACCAGCTACCGGTCGATTAACGTCGAGATGCCAGATGCCGAACCTATGCAGTTCTGGTCCTCGGAGATGGACGGGGAGGTGGACCCAGCTGCCTGGCTGCGTGACATCGGAGTGGACCGCGGCAATGGGGCCGACCCGCCAGACAGCCACGCTCTGTCCGAGGACACCGACGGGGTCGTAGGGAGTTCTGGGGTGCAAGCGGGTGAGGCGGGGATCTCTCCTCGCGGCGCGGATGCCGCTGAGGAAGGCGACGCGAGCGAGCCAGACCCCGAGCTGAATCGCGATCGTAAGCCCCTTCCGTAAGGGAGGGGTCGAGGCCGCGGATAAGACAAGTACACACCAATCCGAGGAACTGTTGCACCCCTGGAGTAGTATCGATCATATGGTCGCAATACCGGGTAGTCTGCCAGCAAGGTGTGAGCCCGTACGCACAGCGATCGTCCCGGTCATGTTATCGGGAGCCGACTACGGGCGAGCCCACGACGCTCACCACATTGCAGCTGGTCTCTGGGGCGAGGCGGTCGACTGGGTGCATGCGGAATGGAAAGCGAAGCACAACCCAGGCAAGTACGGCATTCGAGCATTCCTCAGCTCGCTCCCACGCGAACAGCGCCTGCTTCATGTTCACACGACCGAGGCGATCGGATACGGCCTCTACGAGCCGAAGGACCGTTCTGTGATCCACTCGCCCTCTCGGCGCCCGGCGCTTTGCTTTCAACTGGGCACGCAGGCAGGTGACAGCCGACATGGACGCTAAGTTGGCAGACCCCGAGCACTCCTCGGTACCCTGGACCCTCGACGCCTTGCGCAAGAAGGCAAATGAGGTGAAGGACGAAGTCGCTCCGTGGTGGGCCGAGAACTCGCAGGGGTGCTACTTGGCTGTGATCGCTGACGTCGTCATGGGCCAGGAGCTCAAGAAGACCGGCGCAGGTAACCTCTTCACGGTCTTCGGTGAGGCCGATGTCGTGATCAAGGACGAAGATGATCAACTCACTGTGATCCTCAACGGCGTCGACGTCTACGATCCGGACACCGGCGACATCCGAAGCAACCACGCCAGCCAAATTGCGCTGTGGATGATCGACACCGCCTATAACGGCGAGTCGCACTTCGTGCGCCACTGCTACGTCACGGGTGGCCAGGACCTATACGCCCGACTGAAGAAGGCACTCAAGGCAGGCATCGACGAAGACGTCTGGCCATCACTCAATCGGACGGAGTCCCGACCGTTCCCCAAGCCCGACACCGGCAAGATCGCGGTCAAGGTCATCAACGACTACGGCCACGAGGTCGTCAAGGTCTTCCCCGTGTAAGCCCATGACTGAGTTCCAAACCCTGTCTAGGGGCTGGGATCATCTCGGCAACATCGAGCGGACGCTCGGAGACCTGCAGGGCGCCCGCACGGCGATCCACGAGCTGATTCAGAACGCCGACGACGCGCCGAGTGCGACGCGTATGCGTTTCCGTGTTGAGGGTGACCGGCTGGAAGTTTGGAACGACGGCGTCTTCGAACGCTGCGGCGACGTCGCATCGCCCGAGTGTGAGTGGCTCACTACACGAAGTCACCGGTGTGACTTTCACAGCTTCCGAAAGATGGCCAGCGGCAACAAGCGCAACCGTCCGGGTACCACGGGTGCGTTCGGCGTGGGGTTCACTGCTGTCTACCAGTTCACGGATCGGCCTGAGCTGTTGTCGAACGGCGAGCACTGGATCGTCGACGAGATGGCAAGCGAGGACCGGCGCATCAGCCGGTTCGAAGGCCCGACAGTAGGCGAGGGCACGACGTTCAGGCTGCCTTGGGCACGCGAGCAATCCCTCTTCCGCGAAGCCGTACGGCAGGAGCCCATCACCGAGGCATTCGTCTCGACCTTCATGGACGAGCTCGTGACCACGGTTCCGGCCGCCATGCCCTTTCTAAAGAAGCTTCGCTCCATCGAGCTCGTCGACTCGAATCAGGCACGAACATTCACGCGGTCGGCGACTTCGGGTCGGGTGTCCGTTGTGGGTGATCAAAAGGAGCGGTTCGAGTGGGTCCTCCTCGAAGATGACTTTGAGGAGGAGGCAAGACGTTTGAAGAGTGCCCATCCCGGCGTCATCGAGGAGGGGCGCTCTTCGCGCGTAAGTGTGGCGGTTCCGATGGGCGAGGGCGAGGCGCCTGGTCTGCTGTACGCGACGCTGCCAACAGAGGAGCCGTCGCACCTTCCGGTCTTGATTAACGCAGACTTCGTGTCGGCCTCTGACCGGAAGCGCGTCCGGTTTGACGATTCACCCGTGAGCCAATGGAACCGGCAGGCCGTGCGGACCGGAGCGCATCTCGTCGCACACAACCTGGTCCGATTAGCCGAGGCCGTAGGTGACGCCAAGTTCGTCGCGGTCGTGACCGTCGCTCGCGATCTCGCTGGGCGGAGCGATAGCGAACGCATCGACCCGGTATTCGAGGAGTTCTGGAATCAGATCAAAATAACGATCCCAGGAGCGGCGGTGGTGCCCGCCGAAACTGGCGGGCGCGCGACCACTCTCTTCGCTCATTTAATGCCTCTTCATTCCAAAGCGGTGGTGCCCGCCGAAACTGGCTGGCGCGCGACCCCCAATGCTGTGCGACTCTGGGCCCGTGATGCTGAGGTCGCAGCTGTCGACCTTCTCGGGGAGCTTGGTGTCCGGCTTGTCGACCGCAGCGTTAGGGCCAACTGGTACGGGCTGCTTGGAGACGTGGCTGGACTTCGCAACCTGACAGTAGGCGACCTCGTCATGGCGCTACGGCAACGCGGTCTCACCGAGCGGTGGATGCAGACTGGCGCGACCGACAGCTTGAGCGATGACCGGGATCTCGCGTTGCTTTGGGGCCTCCTCGACTTCCTCCTCTCGGTCCCCGACCGGTCGAACCAAGACAACAGGCAGGCGCTCCTCGATTGTGCGGTGGCGCCAGGCTGGGACGGAGCGATCTGGCCGCTTCGACAAGTGGTCCGCTCGGATCAGGCGACGCAAGACCTTTTCGCCGATCTGGGCGTCGCCGCGGTCTTCTTGGACGAGAGTCGCCTCGAGCGTGCCGGCAGCCTTCTCGCAGACCACATCGCCGAAGCCACGACGGACCAGGCGCTCGGATGGGCGGAAGAGATCTTTGCTGCGAACGAGAGCGACATCTCTGCAGCAGACCGGCGTCGGCTCTTGTTGTGGTTCTTCGACAAGCACAAGAGCCTGAATGACGACGAGCTGCGTCGACTCGCGCACCTACCGATTTTCCCGACTGCTGCTGGCCCAAGAGCGCTCGTCGGCCTGGCCCTTCCCGGCGACTTCACAGACGAACTTGGACTTGCCCAGCTCGTCGATGTCGAAGCCGCGCCAGAGATGGGCCCGTTTCTGGCGAAGCTCGGGGCGAAGACGCTCGACTTCTCCCACTACTGCACGGACTTCGTTCCAGACGCCATCTCCAGAGGAGACATCCCCGAAGACACTCGTCTCCGACTTCTCGGCCTCCTTGCCCGGAAGTTCTCGGAGGTGCAGGACAACAGCGCCGTGTGTGACACACTCGGCCCGCTCCCCCTGGTGCCTTGCCGTGATCGCCAGTGGCGCACGGGCGACGAGGTCTACCTAGACGACGACGTGCGGGTGATCGTCGGCGACGACATCAACGTGGCTACCACTCCGTCAGTCAACCCCACTGCCCACCGAGACCTCTTCGCCTGGCTCGGCGCGGCAAGCGCGCCACGTTCGCGGGACATCGAGGCCCGCTGTCAACAGTTGAGGTCCGGAGCCCGGAATCACCGATCAATTGCCGAGGCGATTGTGTCCCACGTCGGACATCGCTACGCCGCCGACTCCGATGCGGTCGTCGTTCAGTTTGCGCGCCTTCGCGAGATCCCATGGCTTCCGGCCGAAGGCGACACCGCTTTGAGAGGCCACCCCCCGAGCTCCTTGTTCGCCGCCTTCAGCAAGTACCTATTCGCGAGCCAAGCCCGATTCGTGGACCTCGCCCTCAAGGTTCAGCAGGACAACAGCGACTTCCTGAAGTGGCTCGGAGTCGTCGACCAACCCTCGCCGCAGCAGGTAGTCGACCATCTCTTGTGGTGTGTCGAGCGGGGTCGGCCCGTCAGTGAGGGGACGTGGATCTACCTTAACCAGCGAGCAGACGACCCCGCTCTCGACGCGCTGGAGGACCGTCCGTGCCTGCTCATCGCGGAGACCGGAACGTACGTAAAGCCCTGTCAGGTGTACTGGGGAGGACACCCCTTCGGGAGGTTCCGGTACCAGCTCGGGCCGAAGTTTGCCGAGTACAGGGCGCTGCTCAAGCGCCTTCGGGTGCGTCAGAACCCGGACCCAGCCGATGCCGTCGATGTCCTCCTCGATGTCGCAGCCCATCATGGTGGAGAGCAAGCCCCACTATTGGAGGAGGACAGGCGGGTCGTCAACGCGTGCTGGCGGCTCTTGTCCGCTGGCCTTGAGTCAGAAGACCTCATGGGAACACAGCTTCGGGACCTCACGTCCGCAGAGGTTGTCCTCGATGGTCGCGGTTGGTTGAGCAAGCCGACCGGGGTCTTCTTTCGCGACGTCCAAACGCTGGCCGAGCGGTTCGGACCCGCGGTACAGGGCCAGCTCATCGATCGCCCGGATGGTCAGTGGCGAGCTCTCGCTGCTGCTGGCGTTCGGGACCTCAGTGACGCTGTCGAGACGCGAATCCTCGAAGAGGAAGACGCCGATGACGGCGGCGTCGTCGTCGCTCGGCTGACCGATCGCAGGCGCCTGATTTTAAGGGTCCTGGCCGCTGATGACGTCGAGGCTGCCGAGAAGCTCAACGAGTTCGAGGCCCGCGTTCGCCTCGTTCGCTTGACCAGGCTTGTCATCGATCAGGCCATCGATCTCGGTGGATCAGTTCACCGCACGCAGCCGTTCGACCGAGGGGCGCTCTACCGCCCCGAAGTAGGCGCTCTCTGTTACGTCGAGTCAAGCCAGCCCGCGAGTTGGGTGGAGGTGGCCCGCGAGCTGACCCGAGCGATCAAGGTCGACGGATCGCGAGCGCCCCACGTTGCCGGGGCGCTACGAGGTGTACTTGCGGCTGCAAGCGATGAGGAAGCTCGGCGTGAACTCGACGAGCTCGGCTACCGAGCCGTGGACGAGGCAAGTGCCGCGGAAGCCGAACCGACTGTCGCGTCTGGATTCGGTGGCGGGCCGTCACCGGACGACCAGGATCAAGACTCAAAGGCCTCCAATGCCGCGGACGCGGACGGCGAGCCGGACCGCGAGGGCTTACCCGCTCAGGCAGCGTGCGGCTCCGACGGGACAGAGGAGCCTTCAGCAGAGGGTGCTGGTGGCACCAGGGCGATCGGACGTACCGGGAGCTCGCGGGGCGGCGACGCCGGAAACGGCACGGCGGAGACCGTGGCTGGAACGGCCAGCTCGGACGCGACCGGAGGCTCCGCTACGGCGGGGACTTCTAGCAAGGCGGGCACGGCGGACTCAAGCAACCGGCGTCACGCGTCGGCGACGTCGACCCAGACCCGTCTGCGGTCCTACGTCAGCCCGAAGGGTCCTGCCAGCCAGTCTCCGTACGACGGGTCCGATGAGGACGAAGAGGTTGAACGCGCTGGTGTCGCAGCGGTGCTGGACTACGAGCGGATGCAGGGTCGAGTACCGAAGGAGATGCCACCCCTCAACCCCGGCTTCGACGTCCGAAGCGTCGACGCAGATGAGCGGGTCCGGTTTATCGAGGTCAAGTCCAGCGCGGCCGTCTGGGGCGAGCGTGGTGTCGCGATGTCAAGCATGCAGTTCGACACAGCCCTCAAGAAGCGAGAGGACTTTTGGCTCTACGTTGTTGATCGGGCGCTGTCGAAGCCTACCGTCCACCCCATCAACGACCCCGCATCGAAGGTTGATCAATACTTCTTCGACGATGGCTGGCAGGCCGTTGTCGAATTCGAACACCTCGAGCGCCCACCCTTCGAACCGATCGACCTGTTCCCCGCTCCGAGCGCCCCAACCGGCGCAGTGCCATTCTTCGACGCGCACAATGATGAGATGGGGGATCCGTCGGCCGCCGATGGGTGGGTCATGTGGGACGGCTACCACTCGGGCCGTGCCGACTTTTTCGCAGTTCGGATCGCTGGCTACGGTCTCGGTCTACCCTTTTACGGAGGTGCGGCTCTCGTCGAGCCGCTCGACCGCGAGCCCGAGGACGACGAACTGGTCTGCGTCATGCTCCACAACCAGATTGATCCAGACTCGAGGTCCGCTCGCTCACTGAGGCGCTGGACCCCAGAGCGGGACCTGAACGGCAAGCACCTAGGCCTGCGGCTCACGACCGACGGCAGCGTCGAGCCACTAACCGTCACCGCTCCTGGGGATCTGGTGGTCCTTGGTGCCGTGCGGGCGAAGGCGCGACCAACGGACCTCCGAGCGTCAGAGGACCAATGATGCCGATATGACCGTCGGTGGACTGTCAGCGCCCGTGCTCGAGGGTGACGCACTTGCAGCAGTGCGCCATCGAGGTACGCATATACAGATCATCGCCGCTGCCGGGTCCGGCAAGACGGAGGTGGTTAGCCAACGAGTCGTCGACCTTCTGGCGGAGGGCGTTGCAGCTCGCGGGATCGTCGCGTTCACGTTCACCCAACGCGCGGCGGAGGAGCTGAAGAGTCGTGTCAACCGACGCGTCGAGGAGCGTCTCGGACGAACCGCACTCGATCTTCTCGGCGGACTCTTCGTCGGCACCATCCACGCCTACTGCTTCAGGCTCCTTCAGCAGCATGTACCCCGCTTCGAGACCTACGACATCCTCGACGACAACCAGCTCACGGCCTTTCTAACGAGGGAGGCGAATCGCCTCGCGATCCGCCAGCTCGATCCGGCGGGCCGCGATCGACTCTTCGTTGCGATTAAAGCCTTCCTGAAGAGCGTCGATGTTGTCGAGAACGAACTCCTCGATCCAACCGCTATGCCCGAGCCGTTCCAGACCGTGCTGACCGACTACCTCGCAGCGCTGGAGCGGTATCGCTTGCTTACGTACGGACAGCAGATCGTCAGCGCTGTCCGGGAGCTCGAGCGACCAGAAGTAGCCGCCACTGTTCGCGCCGAGCTGCGGCACCTGATCGTCGACGAATATCAAGACGTCAATCCTTCACAGGAGCGCCTAATTGAGCTCCTCGCCGGCCCCGCTGTCCACCTGTGCGTCGTGGGCGACGACGACCAGGCGATCTATCAGTGGCGGGGCTCGGACGTTGCGAACATCGTGAGCTTCACCGACCGATACCCAGACGTCACTACGTTCACCATTGCGAAGAACCGGCGGAGCAGACCCGACATCATCCGGCGGGCAAACCAGTTCGCGGCCACCATTCCCGGTCGGCTCGACAAGACAATGGAGACCTATCGCCCAGCGGGCGGCGGGCCCGAGATCGTGGTGTGGAATTCGCCGACCGAGCTCGACGAGGCCGGCTGGATCGCGCAGCTCATCCTCGACCTCGCGAACGAGGGCGTCCCTTATCGCGACATCGCCATCCTCGTCCGCACCAGCGCGGCGTACCCACGGCTCGTCGATCAGCTCGCGACCTTCGACATCCCAGTCCAGCCCGGAGGAAGGACGGGGCTGTTCGAACAACGAGAGGCTGAAGTACTCGGCAAGGCCGTTGTCTGGCTGACAGGGCTCGACTGGCGCTCCGGATTCGCACGAGGCACGCCGGTCACCGACGACAGTCTGCTCGACGACTTCCAACGCGTCTTTCAGCTCGACCTCGCAGGGCGCACCCGGGTCGGCCGCTTCCTTCGGCAGTGGAAGGCTGTCGTCCCACGAACCGATCGTCGAGCTGACCTCGTGGGTGAGTTCTACGAGCTCTTGGCCGAGCTCGAAGTCCGGGAGTGGGACCTTGCCGACGCACGCCAGGTGAACCGCCTGGGCACGTTGGCACGCTTCTCATCGCTGCTCACCGACTACGAGTCGGTTCGACGTCGTGCCCGTCCGGACGCGGACATTGCCGGCGAGCAAGTCGGCGGCGAGGATCGCGGCACGTGGTATTACAAGAACCTCGGCCTCCACATCATCAACTACGCGGGCGGCGCCTACGAAGGCTTTGACGGCGAACCCGACTTTGCACTGAACGCCGTCGATCTCACGACCGTCCACCGGGCCAAGGGCCTCGAATGGCCTGTCGTGTTCGTGCCGTCGCTGACAGCGAACCGCTTTCCGACGACGAAGGCGGGACAGCGCCAACAGTGGCTCGTGCCACGAGAATGGTTTGCTGCAGCCCGGTACGAGGGCGGCGACGCCGACGAACGCAGGCTCTTCTACGTCGCCACGACCCGCGCTCGGGACTTGCTGTCCCTCTCGCGGCACGGCCGCGTCAACGTCCAGGCTGCCGCACCGAGCCCCTACTGGCTCGAACACAGAGACCTTGAAGTCGACCCCGGCAACATTGCCGCGTCCAACATCGAAGCCGTCCACGTGTCCGATGAGGACCCGATCTCGGTCAGCTACAACGAGATGGCCTCGTTCCTCGACTGTGCGCAGGCCTACCGGCTCCGCGCCCTCCTCGGTTTCGAGCCTCGCCTCGCCCCGGAACTCGGCTACGGGAAGGCTGTTCACCACGTGCTCCGGACGGTGGCCGAAGCGACGAAGGAAACAGGAGCCGTGCCGACACCCTCGGACGTCGACGCGATTCTCGCCTCAAGCTTCTTCTTGCCCACCGCTAACAAGCCAGCCCATCGCCAGCTGAAGGAGGCCGCCCGGCGCCTCGTCAACGAGTACACGGCCTCGCACGGCGACGACCTTTTCCGAATCTGGGAGACCGAGCGACCCTTCGAGCTCCATCTCGACGGCGTCACCATCAACGGCCGGGCCGACGTGATCCTCGACCGCGAGGGGGGCGTTGACACCGCGCTCGCCATCCTCGACTACAAGACTTCCACCAGCGCGATGTCAGAGCACGAGCTGCAGCTCCAAGTCTATGCCGACGCGGGTCGACGCGAGGGCCTTGACGTCCGGGCTGCCTACGTTCACGATCTCAAAGCCGGCGTTCGCTGCACAGTGCCGGTCGACCCAGCGGCGATCGATCAGGTAGAGCGTACGGTTACCGAGGCCGCGGTGCGGCTGCGCCAGCGCGACTACCAGCCGAACCCTGGGCCCCGCTGCCGACGTTGTGAAGTCCGCTTGGTCTGCCGTGCAGCCGTGCCGTAGCCATCGCGAGAGACCCGAGTCACTCGGTGCGCGAGCAGGAGCTCCGGATTTCCGCGGGACGCCCATTGCCGCGGGCGATGCTGCCGTTCGCATGTCGACCGCCACGCTAAATGAGCACGGGGAGACATTCAACGTGAGCACGGCCGGCACCAACGCCATGGCCACATTGTGCGTCGCCTCTCGTTCCTGTCAAGGCCGAAAGTCCAGCACGTGAGGGTCGTCTGCGGCCTTGACAGTTTCCTCGTCGGCGACGATGTAGGCGTCCATGCGATGGATTCCATCCTCGCGCTCTGTGTCGTTGTCGTGATCAAATGACCTGTCGCCCAACACCGCACGGCAAGGAACTACCTCAAGCGATGGGGGCGGGCTGCGCCGGGTTTGGACCGCGCGGCGCTCGGTATCGGCTGCGATCATTGCCTCGCGCTCGGCGTCGGCCAAGGGTGCCCGCCCGTCGCTGGGTGGCTGAGCCGATGACCGACGCAAGGAACGGCGCGATCGGTCGGCTGAGCTCTGGCGAGAACGGGCTGTGCTGGGCCAACAGCAAGCAGCGGAGCCAGCGCCCACGGGTCGCCACCGAGGAGCCCTGACGAGGTATCGGAGACTCTGCCAAGCGCAGTCCGCTTCGTCGAGGAGTCGGCGACGGCTCCCGGAGTTCGAACCCCACAGCTGGGCGCGTCGCAAGCGATCTTGGCGCAGCGGTCTATGGAGACGGCAGAGCCCATCACGATCGTGATGCCAACGGGCACGGGGAAGACGGAGACCATGGTAGCGACATTCTGCCACTCGTCAGAGAGTCGACTTTCGCTGTCTAGCTGAGGATGCTCAAGATCGAGCGTAGTCCCTACGGAGCTACAGCGAGCGCTTCGACCAATAGATCAACTGTTTGCTCGTTGACAGCCAGTACACCCGAGTCATCAGTAATTCGCTCCACCCTAGACCGAACTTACGAGGCCTTGCCGGAAGGGATCGGGCTCCGAGCTGGGCAGATATTGCCTTAGAGCCTGTAGGAAGTAGTTGGTGTCTCACTACAGCTTCAATGCGAGCGGGATGGGAGCACCAAGCAGTTCGAACACTCGGCGCTGTACAGGTGTTGGTACGGTCAGCTTTTCGGCTCAAGTTTGATGGCCGTGAATTTATCGTGGAACAGCGATAACCTGGTTCTTGTGGCTGAAGGCGGAAGCGCTAGGCATGGGGCGGCGTGCGCAAACTCCTGTTCGGCAACTACAAAGCGCACTACCGAGTTGACGGCGTGTGGTACAAGGCGTCAACGACGTATCGAACCAAGCGCGACGCCGACATCTTCCTCGCATCGACTCGCGCTGACGTCGAGCGGGGTGCATGGTTGAAGCCTCCAGGTCCGGAATGAGCGAGCGCTTCGCCAGAGCTGTCATTCTCAGCACGCACGAGGGCCATCGAGAAATGATTCGAGGTAGCTGGAGTGTGGGAGTTGTGCCGGGAAATGCTTGGAAAAAGCCTGTTTGGTACAGGGGATTTGCATGAGCGTGGTTCTCGCGGTGTAGAGTAACATATCGGCAGGTCCTGGTCGGGCCTGTGAGTCTGCGTGTAACGGTCCTGTGCCGCACTCTGCGGCGTGGCGCTGAAGCGCAGTGTCCATGGGAACCCCTCGCGCTGAAAATGCTTTAGAGTTCTAGAGAAGGTCTTGCGGTGCCTACTATCAACCAACTTGTTCGTAAAGGCCGGTCGTCCAGGCAGGCCAAGACTAAGACGCCCGCGCTCAGGGGAGCCCCACAGCGGCGGGGCACATGCACGCGTGTCTATACTCACACTCCGAAGAAGCCAAACTCTGCGCTGCGAAAGGTAGCCAGAGTTCGCCTGACCAATGGAATTGAGATAACGGCGTATATCCCGGGTGAAGGCCATAATCTGCAGGAACACTCCAGCGTGTTGGTTCGTGGAGGTCGCGTGAAGGATCTTCCTGGTGTTCGTTACAAGGTGATCCGGGGCGCGCTAGACGCATCCGGCGTCAACCAGCGCGCGCAGGCTCGCAGCCGCTACGGCGCGAAGAAGGAGTCCTGAGGTGGCGCGCAGCGGCCCAGCACGTGTGCAGGAGCTTACCCCGGACCCGCTCTACGGGTCCGTGCTCATCACGCAGTTGGTGAACAAGGTTCTTGAGAGAGGAAAGCGGACACTGGCCGAGAGACTTGTGTATTCGGCCCTTGACACAGTGAAGAGCCGGTCGGGAGCCGATCCGCTACTCGTGTTGAGACGGGCGATGGACAACACGCGCCCAGAGCTTGAGGTGAGATCGCGTAGGGTTGGTGGAGCGACATATCAAGTGCCAGTTGACGTAAGACCTCGTCGGGCAACTACACTTTCGATACGCTGGATAGTGCTTCATGCGCGCCAGCGTCGTGAAAAGACGATGGCAGCGCGCTTGGCGGGGGAAATTCTCGATGCCTCCAATGGCGTCGGGGCCGCGGTGAAGCGCAAGGAGGATCTGCACCGGATGGCCGAATCGAACAAGGCCTTCGCGCACTACCGCTGGTAGTGGTAGCGAGCACCGGCGCTAGTGCTCTAGCGGTGCTGGCAGGTCCTGGTCATAACCGGCTGCAGTCGGTCATGCTGAGCATGTCGGAGGACTCATGCAGTACTGCTGGTGCGGAGAACTACCATGTGGAAAAGACGGGAGTTCCGGGCACTCGCAATTGCGCAACTCAAGAGCAGGTAAGGCGCACGGGCAACCCCATTCGGGGGAACAAGACCCGAAGCGGCAAGGTTGGACCGTGGGGGGCGAGGTCAGCGAAGGTCGAACGTGTCGGCCCGTCAGACATAGATCGGCTCAGGCTGATAGACGTTGACGTTTTAGGAACGGTAGTTGGGCCTCGTGCAATCGAGGCCGCACGCATGAAGAGGTTGTACGTAAATGGCTGAGAGCCGTCCCATCAGAGAGTTTCCATTAGCCAGGACCCGCAATATTGGGATCATGGCTCATATCGACGCGGGCAAGACCACGACCACCGAACGCGTCTTGTACTACACCGGCAGGAACTACAAGATGGGGGAGGTCCATGAGGGTGCAGCCACGATGGACTGGATGGTCCAGGAGCAAGAGCGGGGCATCACGATCACGTCTGCGGCAACTACATGCAGGTGGAGGGAGTGCTGGATCAATATCATCGACACTCCTGGCCATGTTGACTTTACGGTTGAGGTGGAGAGATCCCTCAGGGTCCTCGATGGAGCAGTAGCGGTCTTTGACGCGGTTGCTGGGGTGGAGCCCCAGACCGAGACCGTCTGGCGCCAGGCGAACAAGTACGGCGTGCCACGGATTTGCTTTGTCAACAAAATGGACCGGATTGGCGCGGACTTCAACCGCACGGTCGAGATGATTGCGGATCGTCTGGATGCCCGGCCGGTGGTGATTCAGCTCCCGATAGGCGCGGAGGGTGGATTCAAGGGGTGCGTTGACCTTCTCGCGCAGCGTAGCCTCATCTGGGAAGAGGGCATGGGTGAGACCTGGACCGATGGTGATGTCCCTGCCGAGATGGCGGGTGACGCTGCAAAGGCTCACCACGAGCTGATTGACGTACTGTCGAACTTCGACGATGTCGTGATGGAGAAGTTCGTCTCTGATGAGGAGATAACCCCAGACGATCTAAGGCGCGCAGTGCGTAGGGCGACCCTTTCTGGCGACGTGGTTCCTATCTTGTGTGGCTCGGCCTTCAGGAACAAGGGCGTCCAGCCCTTGCTCGACGCGGTCGTTGACTACTTGCCGAGTCCCCTTGATGTACCGGCGGCTGCCGGGAGCCTTCGAGGCTCTGAAGAGGAGCTGGTGCGCAGGTCAGACGACTCGGAGCCGTTCTCTGCCCTCGCGTTTAAGATCATGAGCGACCCGTACGTCGGCAAGCTGACCTACTTGCGGGTTTATTCTGGAACGCTGGAAAAGGGTGCGGGCGTGCTCAACTCCACCAAGGGCCGCAAGGAGCGGATCGGTCGTATCCTTCAGATGCACGCGAACCACCGAGAGGATAAGGACGTGATCTTCTCGGGTGACATAGTTGCAGTCGTGGGGTTGAAGACCACCACCACAGGCGACACGCTCTGCGATCCTGCGCACCCGATCCTCTTGGAGGCGCTCGACTTTCCCGAACCGGTGGTTCACGTAGCAGTGGAGCCGAAGACCAAGGCTGACCAGGACAAACTGAGCAGAGCCTTGACGTCGCTTTCAGAGGAGGATCCCACGTTTAGGGTCCATGGTGATCCCGAGACCGGCCAGACCGTGATCTCGGGAATGGGAGAGCTGCACCTCGAGGTACTGGTCGACAGGATGCTGAGGGAATTCAATGTGGACGCGAATGTCGGTCGTCCCCAGGTTGCTTACCGGGAGACGATCCGAAAAGCGGCCCGAAAGGTCGAGGGCCGCTACGTCCGCCAGACCGGCGGACGCGGTCAGTACGGCCATGTGGTTGTGGACCTTGAGCCCACCGGCCCCGGTGGGGGGTATGAGTTTGTGGACAAGATCACAGGGGGCACGGTGCCCAAAGAGTATATTTCCTCGGTCGATGCGGGTATTCAGGAGGCGCTTGCATCAGGTGTTCTCGCTGGTTATCCAATGGTCGACGTGAGGGCAACGCTGGTCGATGGCTCCTATCACGATGTCGACTCGTCTGAAATGGCGTTCAAGATCGCGGGCTCGATGGCATTGAAGGAAGCTGCGCGAAGGGGCTCACCGGTGCTTCTAGAGCCGATTATGTCCGTGGAGGTCGTCGCGGCAGAGGAGTACCTCGGGGACGTGATAGGAGATCTATCATCTAGGCGAGGCCGGGTTGAAGGAATGGAACAACGTGGAACATCCCAGGTGGTACAGGCCCAGGTTCCATTGGCCGACATGTTCGGCTACGCTACCGACTTACGGTCTCGCACACAGGGCCGCGCCACCTACACAATGCAGTTCAACTCCTATCAAGAAGTGCCTGAGGCACTTGGCAAGGAGCTGGTTGCGCGCGCCAGGGGCGAATGAACACAGCCAGGGGGAGAGCAAGATTAAGGGAAGCAAGAAGAACAACCGGTAAGTGAGGTGGCGGGACCAAGGGGTTCTGCCCTGAGACGACAGGGAGTCTTTATCGATGGCCAAACAGAAGTTCGAGCGCAATAAACCCCATATCAACATTGGGACGATGGGGCACATCGACCATGGCAAGACAACGCTTACGGCTGCTATTACCAAGGTGCTCGCGAAGCGGAACCCGAAGGTTCAGTTCACCCCGTTCGATCAGATCGACAAGGCTCCCGAGGAAAAGGCACGCGGCATCACGATCTCGATCGCTCACGTGGAGTACGAGACAGATGCGCGCCACTACGCGCACGTCGACATGCCTGGGCACGCTGACTACATAAAGAACATGATCACCGGCGCCGCTCAGGTTGACGGTGCCATTCTCGTGGTGTCTGCTGCAGACGGCCCGATGCCCCAGACGCGTGAGCACGTTCTGCTGGCTCGTCAGGTGGGCGTTCCGTCGATCATCGTCGCTCTCAACAAGGCAGATATGGTCGATGACGAGGAGTTGCTGGATCTTGTGGAGCTCGAGGTGCGAGAGCTGCTCAACCAGTACGAGTTCCCCGGCGATGACACCCCGATTGTGAGGGTCTCAGCGCTCAAGGCCCTCGAAGGCGATTCAGCGTGGGAGGACAAGATCGTGGAGTTGATGGACGCGGTCGATGCCTCCGTGCCCGAGCCCCAGCGAGTGATTGACAAGCCCTTCTTGATGTCGGTGGAGGATGTGATGACAATCACCGGTCGGGGTACCGTAGTTACCGGCCGAGTGGAACAGGGAATTGTAAAGGTGGGCGAGGAGGTTGAGATAGTCGGCCTTCGCCCAACCCAGAAGACGGTCTGCACTGGTGTCGAGATGTTCAGGAAGATTCTTGACGAAGGCAGGGCAGGCGACAACATCGGGGCTCTCCTGCGAGGCACAAAGAAGGAAGACGTGGAAAGGGGCCAGGTTCTGTGTAAGCCAGGCACGATCACGCCTCATACGAATTTCGAGGCGAACGTCTACGTTCTCACGAAGGACGAAGGCGGGCGTCATAAGCCTTTCTTTACCAATTACCGCCCGCAGTTTTACTTCCGCACTACTGATGTCACCGGCTCGATTGCTCTCCCCGAAGGAACGGAGATGGTAATGCCGGGTGACAACACTACGATGACGGTAGAACTCCAGAAGCCGATCGCTATGGAGGAGGGCCTTCGTTTTGCCATCCGTGAAGGTGGTCGGACCGTTGGCGCGGGTCGCGTGACGAAGATACTGAAGTAGTCGGTCAGAGGCGACCGGAGAGAGAACGGTAGGCGAAGAGGTGGCAGAAGGCCAGCGCCAGAGGATCCGCATACGCTTGAAGGCGTATGATCACGAGATCCTGGATCAATCAACAGAGAAGATCGTCCAGACGGTTCTGAGGACGCACGCGAAAGTGCGCGGACCGGTTCCGTTGCCAACGGAGAAACACCGTTACACTGTCATCCGGTCGCCGCACAAGTACAAGGATAGTCGTGAGCATTTCGAGATGCGGGTTCATAAGCGGTTGCTCGACATAGTCGATCACACGCCAAAGACCGTTGACTCGCTGCAGCGACTTGATCTTCCCGCGGGAGTTGATATCGAGATCAAGATACAAGCGTCCTGATCTCTCGATTGTTTTCGCTCTGTGGCAAGCACTGAGATGAGCGGTGCGCTTTCAGAGCGCCCGGCCGATCGGCGGTAGCGGAGAGCTTGTTGTCCTCGCACACTCCGGTTGGCATGGCCTACGTCTGTTGTGTAAGATAAGCCTCCGAAGTTAGGTACTCGTCGAGGTGTCGGCATTTTGTCGGCTTTCGGGCGGGTCATCGGGATACTTGCGCAAGCCCTGTCGGTACAAGGCGGGGGACTGTGTGAGGAAGCGCTGTTGCGCTCCGCTCGTATGAAAACGGGCGGAGCGTCTGCATGATTCCAGCAGTGGCTAGCCGCTTGGCGATGCCGTGCTGGCGCTAGTGAACTCGAAGTGCTGCAGCCAGAGACGGTCTGGCCGGGCGAGATAAGTGTGTACACGTTGAGTGGCGATGTCCATCGTCGCGCGAGCAGATTGTCGGTATTGGAAGGCCCCTCGTAGATGTTCAGCAAAGCGATTGTTGGCGAAAAGGTTGGCATGACCCAAGTATGGGATGACCAGGACCGAGCTGTGCCGGTTACGGTCCTGAAGGTCGTGCCCGTGAGAGTTGTTCAGGTGAAGACTCCGGAGAAGGAAGGGTACTCAGCAGTTCAGGTAACCTATGGGTACCGGAATCCAGCGAAGCTCACCAGGCCGGAGAACGGCCACTACGTAAGTGCGGACGTCGACGCAGGCAAGAAGTTGGTAGAGATACGCCTCGAGAATGCAGCCAGTTACGAAGTCGGCCAGGAGATCCGCGCTGACGTGCTCGCGCCAGGAGATCAGGTTGACGTCACCGCGGTGAGCAAGGGAAAAGGCTTTGCAGGCGCGATGAAGCGGCACAACTTCCGTGGGCAGGGGGCCTCGCACGGTAACCACAAGAAGCACCGGGCACCGGGATCGGTAGGCGCATGCGCTACACCGTCACGGGTCTTCAAAGGGACGCGTATGGCGGGGCGCATGGGCGCACAAAAGGTGACGACCCTGAACTTGACCGTCGTGCAAGCAGACCCGGACCGTGAGGTCATCCTCGTGAAGGGGGCGGTACCTGGGCCGCGTGGTGGCATGGTCTTCCTCAGGCAGGCAGTCAAGGCGCCAAAGGGGACCAGGTCGTAGTCGTGAGTGCTGCCGGACTCAAGGTGAATTGCCGTTCGATCGACGGTTCAGAGGTTTCAGAGGTCGATCTCGATCCGGAGATCTTTGGGATGGTGCCGAATGTGGCACTCATGCACCAGGTTGTAACCGCTCAGGCTGCTGGGGCGCGTGCTGGGACGCAGTCCACCCGCACACGTGCCGAGGTCCGTGGCGGTGGGGCGAAGCCACTGCGCCAGAAGGGGACGGGGCGTGCTAGGCAAGGCTCGACCCGGGCACCGCAATGGGCCGGTGGTGGTGTTGCACTTGGCCCGAAGCCTCGCAGCTACAAACAGCGCACTCCTCGGAAAATGCTACGGGCAGCACTGCGCTCAGCGCTATCAGATCGTGCACTGGGTCAAAGGGTGTGCGTCGTGGACGCTTGGACGTTCCCAGCGCCAAGGACGAAGGACGCTGTCGCGGCCCTTGACGCTCTTGGAGTGCACGGTAGGTTGCTGGTCGTCATCGATGCAACAGACGAGGTCGCGGCGCGGTCGTTTGCCAACTTGCGATACGTGAAGGTGGTCTCGCCTGCCCAGCTGAGCACCTACGACGTCTTGCGCAGCGATTGGGTGATCTTCACCTCATCTACCCTGCCGACTGCTCTTTTGAATGAGGAGCCCGGAGCGGATGTAACCCAGGCCGAGGACCCAGGCCCTCAGGCGGGCAACGCAGACGCTTCGAAGGAAACTACCCGGGCGCGAGATGAGGAGAACAGGTCATGAACGACACCTCCTCTGTATTAGTCCGTCCGGTCGTGTCAGAGAAGACCTACGCGATGATGGAGACGGGAACCTACGTGTTTGTCGTGGATCCGCGTGCAAGCAAGGTGGAGATTCGCCGCGCGGTCGAGGACATGTTCAATGTCCATGTTACGCGAGTGAACACCCTCACCCGTAAGGGCAAGAAGCGTCTTGATCGCAAGACAAGGCGCGTTGGCTACCGGCCGGATGTGAAGCGTGCGCTCGTCACGCTGGTCGAGGGTGACCGAATAGATGTGTTCGAGAACTGAGGAGCTCTAGGTCTGATGGTTCTACGAAAGCGTAAGCCAACCAGCGCCGGACGGCGTTTCCAGACGGTCGCGGACTTTGCTGAGTTGACGCGTTCCAAGCCCGAGCGGTCGCTGGTGGAGCCGAAGCCAAGCTCTGGTGGTCGTAATAGCTATGGTCGCAAGACCGCTCGTCACCGGGGTGGTGGCCACAAGCGTCGCTATCGCGTGATCGACTTCAAACGCGACAAAGATGGAGTGCCCGCGAAGGTCGCAGCAATTGAGTACGACCCAAACCGCAACGCGCGGATTGCCTTGCTCCACTACCTCGACGGTGAGAAACGCTATATTCTTGCTCCGGCCCGGGTCGTGGTGGGAGATATGCTCCAGAGTGGTCAAGGCGCTGAGATACGACCGGGAAACGCTATGCAGCTGCGCTACGTGCCGGTGGGATCGCTGGTTCACAACATCGAACTGCGTCCCGGCGGTGGCGGGAAGCTTGCTCGCGGTGCCGGCATGAACGCCCAGGTGGTTGCGAAGGAAGGATCGTTTGCGACCCTGCGGCTCCCCTCAAGTGAGATGCGAAGGATCTCACTTGATTGCAGGTGCACGCTCGGAGAGGTGGGCAATGCTACAGCTGAGCTGATCTCGATAGGCAAAGCTGGTCGCAACAGGTGGCGCGGCGTACGGCCACAGACGAGAGGAGTGGCAATGAACCCCGTGGATCACCCGCTGGGTGGTGGTGAGGGGAAGTCTTCTGGTGGTCGCCATCCGGTCTCCCCATGGGGACAGAAAGAGGGAAGGACCAGGTCGCGAAGCAAAGACTCCGATCGTTTGATAGTTCGTCGGCGCCGCACCCGGGGAGCGCGGAGATAGTGATGTCCGGAGGTTTCAATGCCGCGTAGTTTGAAGAAGGGGCCGTTCGTGGACGACCACCTGTTGAAGAAGGTGGAGGTGCTGAACGCCGCGAACGAAAAGCGTGTGATCAAGACGTGGTCTCGACGCTCAACAATCATCCCCGAGATGGTGGGACACACTATTGCTGTTCATGACGGCCGTAAGCACGTGCCGGTCTACATCACGGAATCGATGGTCGGGCACAAGCTGGGAGAGTTTGCGCCAACGCGCACCTTCCGCTATCACGCCGGCCAGGAACGCGCTGCGAGGCGATAGGGATGTCGGTCAATACTATCGATGGCTCACCTGGTACAAGGGCCGTGCTGCGCTTCTCCAGGATGTCCGCTTTCAAGGCGCGCCAGGTCCTAGACCTGATTCGTGGTGAGGAAGCAGACCGTGCGCTCGAGATACTGAGCGGCTGTGACCGGGGAGCGGCGCGCGTGGTTGCAAAGGTACTCGCTTCGGCTCTCGCAAATGCTGAGAACAATGATGGCCAGAGCAAGGACGATCTATATGTCGCTGAGTGCTATGCAGACGAGGCGGCCACCCTCAAGCGCTGGCGTCCCAGAGCACGCGGCAGGGCAACCCGGATCAGGAAGCGTTCGTGTCATATTACGGTGATCGTCGCGAGGATGTCCGACGAACGCCTGCGACGCAGTAGAGCTGCAAGGTCGGATCGCGCAAGCACGCATCGTTCCCGAAGGGTCGCGGGAGCTCGCAGGGCAGCTGCGATGGCGGCATCCGCGACCGGGCTGGCGCCACCGGCCCCGGAAGGCCTCGCTGAGGTTCCTTCCAGTGAAGGTGTGAGTCGATCCGACGAAGCTAGCGGGACCACATCGAGCCTTGGGGACAATGAGGTGAAGGACAGCTCCGATGTTGAAAAGGGCGCGGACGATGACGGAGCAGAAGTCGTCGTGAACGACGACGCAGGTGAGGCTAAGGACGCGGAGGAACTCTGAGCGTGGGTCAAAAAGTCAATCCATACGGCTTCAGGCTGGGCGTCACCACTGACTGGAAGTCGCGGTGGTTCATGGAGCGCGGCTATCAAAAATGTGTGATCGAAGACTGGAAGATCCGCAACTATCTGATGCTTCAACTTGAATCTGCAGCAGTTAGCAGGATCGAGGTGGAGCGTACGCGGGATCGCATCAGGATCGATGTGCACACCGCTCGACCCGGGATCGTGATCGGCCGCAGGGGCTCCGAAGCCGAGCGTCTCAAGAAGGAGATCGAGGCGATTACGGGCTTTTCCAGCAAGATCACGTTGAATGTCCAGGAGATCAAGCAGCCCGAGCTTGACGCGGCTCTAATGGCACAGGGGATAGCGGATCAGCTCGCACGCAGGGTCAGTTTCCGGCGGGCGATGAAGCGGACCATCCAGACCGTTCAAAAGGCGGGCGGGCAGGGTGTGCGCGTGCAATGCTCCGGCAGGCTCGGCGGCTCGGAGATGGCCCGCAAGGAGGCCTACCGGGAAGGCCGGGTGCCGTTGCATACGATTCGGGCGGACATCGATTACGGCTTCAGGGAAGCGCGGACCATCTCTGGACGGATCGGGGTGAAGGTCTGGATCTACAAGGGTGATATTCTGCCCTACCACATCTCCTCGGAGGAGAAGATCACAAAGGAAGCGGCGATGGCCGCCGGTGAGACCTCCGGACAGGGCGGTCTGCCCCGAAGGTTGATCTCTGCTGGTGGCGGCCGGCGAGGGGCAGGAATCGCGGCCCAACCCGGCTCGTCGATCGAGGCACCGCAGTCCAAGATCGATGTGAGTGCGGAGCCCGCGGTTGCAGCGAATGACGTCGCGCCTGACTCTGTGGCAAAGGTTGGGGAGGAGGGCGAGGAAGTAGCAGCTGAGGTTCGAGACTCACAGGTTCCTCGCGTTGTGGAATCGCGCTCTATGCCCACAGGAACGCCCTCGTCGAAGGAGGCCGACGATCTCGAGAAGATGCTGGAGGAAGAGGAGGAGATCGAGCGCCGTGCTCGCACTGAGCACCACGAGGCTCCTCATTTCCGCAAGGAGAGCGACTGATCGTGTTGATGCCCCGTAAGGTCAAGCATAGGAAGCAGCATCGCGGACGCCTCACTGGCTTGGCGAAGGGCGCGACTACTGTGGCGTTCGGCGACTACGGTATTCAGGCGCTGGAGCCCGGTTGGTTGACCTCAAGGCAGATTGAGGCGGCCCGTATCGCTATGACCAGGCATATTCGCCGAGGTGGAAAGGTATGGATTCGGGTGTTTCCCGACAAGCCTGTGACCCAGAAGCCGGCAGAAACTCGCATGGGCTCTGGTAAGGGGAACCCAGAGCACTGGGTGGCGGTGGTGAGGCCTGGACGGATCCTTTTCGAGCTTTCGGGGGTCGATGAGGACCTGGCTCGCGCGGCGATGGAACGGGCTATCCAGAAGCTCCCATTTGAGGCGCGTTTCATCACACGGACCTCGGTGGGTGATATAGGTCGGATGGATGCCTGAATGCCGATTTTTCCAGTCCCGTTCAGATCACGGAGGGCGCGATGATCAAGAGCGCTGAGCTTGCAGAGCTCGACGACGACGAGCTTGACAATCGATTGGCGCAGTCGCGCCATGAGCTATTCAACCTGCGCTTCCAGCTTGCAACCGGCCGCCTGGACAACTCAGCTCGGATATCTGAGGTGAAGCGTGATGTCGCGCGGATATTGACCGAGATGCGTGCCAGGGAACTCAGCTACTTCGCGGAGCCAGATGCTATCCCGCAACGGTCCGAGCAGCGTCAAGATCGCACAGCGGCTTTGGCCGTAGAGAGCGGCCAAGATCAAGCGGGTTCTGAGAAGAGCGGCTCAATCGAGAAACGAGGGGGGGCCGGGGATGAGAGCGCAAAGGCCGCTGGAAGCAGTCCTCGTGAGGAGTATGGCGAGCTGGCTGCAGGTGGGGATAGTGCAACCTCTGTTGTAGGCGAGCCAATCGATGACGACGTTACAGGCGATGCGGAAACTGGAGATGAATCAGGTGCCGGTGAGGCCGGCTTGGAGGTCGTCGATGACTGAAGGAGATGACGTGGCTGCTGAGGCCTCGCTATTGGATCGTGAGCGGGCTTCGCGTCGCAAGGTGCGTGAGGGCGTGGTCGTTTCGGACGCTATGGACTCCACCGTTGTGGTTGCCGTTCAGGATCGCGTTCGCCATCCTCGTTACCAGAAGACCGTGAGCAGGACTAAGAAGCTCTACGCAGATGATGCGGGCAACGAGGCGAGGACCGGCGACAGGGTTCTTGTGGTCGAGACAAGGCCCTTGTCGAAGTCCAAACGCTGGAGAGTGGTCGAGATTCTGGAGCGAATGCGATGATCCAGCAAGAGTCGCGATTGAGGGTTGCCGACAACTCCGGTGCAAGAGAGGTGCTCTGCATCAGGGTTCTAGGCGGCTCAGGTCGCAGATATGCGGGAATAGGCGATGAGTTTGTGGCTACGGTGAAGGACGCATTGCCCGGTGTAGCAGTGAAGAAGGGCGACGTCGTCCGTTGCGTGGTTGTCCGCACGAAGAAGGAGAGCCGCCGTGCAGACGGGAGTTATATTCGCTTCGATGAGAATGCAGCAGTGCTCATCAACGACCAGCGCCTACCCCGCGGGACCCGAATCTTCGGACCGGTTGGCCGCGAGCTTCGCGACAAGCGGTTCATGCGAATAGTCTCGCTGGCGCCGGAGGTCATATAGTGCGCATTCGAAAGGGAGACCGCGTGCGGGTACTGACCGGCAAGGAGGCCGGGCGCGAGGGTGAGGTCATGAGGGCCATCCCGCGCAAGCACAAGGTGCTCGTAGCGGGTGTCAATATGGCCAAGCGACACGTACGGCCGAGTGGGAGCACAATGCAAGGTGGCATAATTGACAAGGACATGCCGCTGCAGGTGTCAGCCATTGCGATCATCTGCCATAGCTGCGGGCCTACCCGCATTGGTGTGCGTATCGACGAACAGGGTCGCAAGGTGCGCGTGTGTCGTAAGTGCGGTGGCGATCTGTGAGCGCGGCCAAGACCACAGCCAAGACAGCGGTATCCGATGTCACAGAACCAAGCAAAGTGCCTTCCGCGTCCAAGACGAAGGAGAAGCAGCCGCGAGGTGTAAAGAAGGCCGCTGCAACGGCGAAAGGCCGAGCGCCCTCCTCACTACCTCGATTGAAGGCCCGTTATGAGGATCAAGTGCGCGGTTCGCTGCGCGAGCAGCTCGGGCTTCAGAACATCATGGAGGTCCCGCGGTTGGACAAGATCGTGGTCAATATGGGAGTGGGTCGCGCCACCCAGCAGCAGTCGTTGATTGAGGGCGCTGTTCGGGACCTTCAGATCATTGCTGGCCAGCGCCCGGTTGTGACAAAGGCACGTCGATCCATAGCAGCGTTCAAGTTGCGCGAGGGCAATGCGATCGGTGTCAAGGTGACGGTCCGGGGCGACCGGGCATGGGAGCTGTTCGATCGGCTTATCAGTATTGCTATACCCCGAATAAGGGACTTCCGCGGTCTTTCCCCAAAGTCCTTCGACGGGAGAGGGAACTACACGTTCGGGGTCGCTGAGCAGATCGTGTTCCCTGAAATTGATTACGACAAAGTCGATGCGGTGAGAGGAATGGACATAACTATTGTGACAACTGCGCGTGATGACCAAGGCGGCCGTGCATTTCTAGCTGCTTTTGGGTTTCCACTGCGCCCAGAGGCGTCATAAGGGCCTGGAGGAGAGTCGAATGGCGAAGAAGGCGCTGGTTGAAAAGCAGCAGCGGAAACCGAAGTTTAAGGTGCGAGGATACACACGCTGCCTGCGTTGCGGGCGACCGAAGGCTGTCTACCGTAAGTTCGGTCTATGCCGCATCTGCTTGCGGCAAATGGTCCACAACGGTGAGATACCCGGCGTCACGAAGGCAAGTTGGTGACGGGCATGGGACCGCGTTTGCCGGGAGTGTTCAGTGCGAGAGATATGTCGGCGAGCAGTGTATCTCCGCGGGGGTTAGGGGAGATCGCAGTGGGTGGTGACGTTATATGACCATGACAGATTCCATCGCTGATATGCTCACGCGTATCCGCAACGCTAACGTCGCGATGCACGACACCGTACGGATGCCAGCCTCCAAGCTGAAGGAGGCACTTGCTGTGATTCTCGAGCAAGAGGGCTACATAGCAAGTTTCAGGGTCGACGCACAGGATCAGGCGCCGTTTAACGTCTTGGAGATTGAGCTCAAGTACACCGTGGACCGGCGTAGAGTGATCGGCGGGCTGCGCAGGGTGTCAAAGCCAGGCCTGCGGGTCTATGCTCGCTCGGACAAGTTGCCGCGGGTTCTCGGTGGTATGGGCATAGCCGTGTTGTCTACGAGCCGCGGTCTCATGACTGATCGGGAGGCGCGCAAGAGCAAGGTCGGTGGGGAGGTCCTCTGCTATGTGTGGTGACGGCTACAGGCGTGGTGACCGCTATTTCAGCGTTCAGGTGCAAGCACGAGCAGAACAGCTAGGAGCGCGAGAGTGTCAAGGATAGGCAGTGCCCCGATACCGGTACCATCCGGTGTGGTGGTTGATCTTTCCAGCGATTCAGTGTCGGTGAGGGGGCCACTCGGCGTGCTAGAGAGAACGGTGCCGTTCGGGATCACGGTGAGCGTCGAAGACCAAGTGCTGGTGGTGAAGAGGGCAGACGACGAGCGTCGGACCAGAGCTCTCCACGGGCTCACGCGCGCGCTAGTGAACAATATGGTGTTGGGTGTGACCGAGGGCTTCTCCAAGCATCTCGAACTGGTGGGGGTCGGCTACAGGGCGATCCCCAAGGGCCAGCACCAGCTGGAGTTGGCCCTTGGCTTCTCACATCCGGTCGTGGTGGACGCTCCCGAGGGAGTGACCTTCGAGGTGCCTGCGCCCAACCGGGTGAAGGTCACCGGTATTGATAAGGAGGCGGTGGGCCAAGTGGCTGCTGATATCCGTAAGCTTCGCAAGCCAGAGCCGTACAAGGGCAAGGGAGTGCGCTACGCAGGAGAGACGATACTCAGAAAAGCTGGGAAGGCGGCTAAGTGATGAGTGACACGAGGCGGGAGGCGGTGCTGAGAGGACGTCGTCATGCACGCATCAGGCGACGTCTATCCGGTACGACGGAGCGGCCGAGGCTGTCTGTTTACCGTTCAAACCGGCACATTTTCGCGCAGGTCATCGACGACTCGCAGGGCCATACACTTGCCGCAGCCTCGAGCGTCGAGCCAGCACTGAGAGCGGACGGCACGGGAAATACAGCTGGCGCTGATCGTGTTGGTCGCCTTGTTGCTGAGCGGGCCCGCAAAGCTGGGGTGAAGGTCGTGGTATTCGACCGGGGCGGGTTTCGCTTCCACGGTCGTGTTGCAGCACTCGCGCAGGCCGCGAGGAACGCTGGGTTGGAGTTCTAAGTGGTGGATCCGCAGTTCGAAGAACGTACAATTAGGGTCAACAGGGTTGCAAAGGTTGTCAAGGGCGGCCGCCGCTTCTCATTCACGGCTCTTATGGTTGTTGGGGATGTCAATGGCAGGGTTGGCCTCGGGTATGGCAAGGCAAAAGAGGCTGGTCTCGCAGTGCAAAAGGGTCTGGAAGATGCCCGCAAGAACATGTTCGATGTTCCCTTGGCTGGCGGCACAATCACGCATCCGGTAATCGGAACCAGCGGGGCCGGCAGGGTGCTGCTGAAGCCCGCGGCGCCTGGGACAGGGGTCATAGCTGGCGGCGCAGCGAGAGCAATCCTGGAGATGGCGGGTGTGCGCGACGTCTTGACGAAGTCACTTGGCTCATCCAATGGGATCAATGTCGCTCATGCGACGGTCGCGGGGCTCAAGGCGCTTACCGATCCTGACAGCGTGGGGTTGCTGCGTGGAAGGCCTGCGAGTGAGATCGTTCCAGCGGGCGTCCTGCGAGCTTGGAGGGCGGGAAAGGAACGTAGTGCAGGCGGCACCGAGGATGGTGCACAGGCATGAGTACCGGTAGTGTTGTGAGCAGGACCAGCGTCCCCGCTGGAGGCGCTGGTGATCGGGGCCCCTCAGAGCTAAAGCGATCGCGTTCACGGGCAAAGACCTCGACGCGAGAAGTAGCTAGCGGCCCAGACGTCACCTCATTGGACCCGAGGATCCAGGTGACGATGGTGCGCTCGTCAATTGGAGCGCGCCCGAAGCACCGTGGTGGCCTGCGGGCTTTGGGGCTTCGCAGGATTGGCCACACGAGGAACCTTCCCGACCGCCCGGAGATTCGCGGCATGATAGCGAGAGTGTCGCACCTGGTCGAAGTGAAAGAGATTCCTGGAGCTGGCGAGGACAGGACCCATAGCAAGCGAAGGGACACGTGATGGGAGCCGTGATTAAGCTTCATGACCTGAAGCCCGCACCAGGGTCGAAACGTGCCGGCAGGAGGGTTGCCCGTGGGATCGGGGGCAAGGGTGGCAAGACAGCCGGTAGAGGCACGAAGGGCCAGAAGGCCCGAGGAACGGTGAGAGCGGGTTTTGAGGGCGGCCAGCTCCCGCTGGTCCAGCGCGTCCCGAAGTTGAAGGGGTTCAAGAACCCATTTCGTGTCGAATATCGGGTGATCAATCTCGACGCGCTTGACACCCTCGATCTGGCAAGGATCGCCGTTCGTCCAAGTGATGGAGCGGTCCCGGTGGTTTCGCCGGAGACACTTGCCTCGCTCGGCCTGGTCCGCAAGGGGTCTTTGGTCAAGGTTCTCGGCAGGGGAGAGGTCCACCGTGCGATGCATGTGAAGGCGCATCGCTTTTCAGGATCAGCAGAGAGGGCGATTGTCCAAGCTGGTGGCAGCATCGAGGTGTTGGCGCTCCCATTTGGCCATGGTCGTCCACCTGCTCGTGGCAATGCACTGACTAATCGTTAGGTCGGCCGGGGAAGGATATCGGAACGATGCTTTCAAATCTGAAAAACATCCTGAAGGTTCCCGACCTACGGAACAAGATCATATTCACGCTTGTGGTCATAGCGATCTACCAGCTCGGGACCTACGCTCCGGTACCTGGTGTCAGCTTTGCCGCGGTCCAGAAACTTGTGAACGCATCTAAGAGCAGCGGGATACTTGGCTTTTTGGATCTTTTCTCGGGTGGAGCTCTTACGCGGATGTCGGTGTTTGGGCTTGGCATCATGCCCTATATCACGAGCTCCATCATCATTCAGCTACTCGCGACTGTGATACCGAAGTTTGAAGAGTGGCGTGATCAGGGAGCCGCTGGGCAGAAGAAGCTCACGCAGGTGACCCGGTATCTTACGGTGACGCTGGCGTTGATGCAGTCGACGGGGCTTGCATATGCCTTCCATCATGGCGGCGCAGGCTTTTTCACCTCATCAGCGTCGATCGATCTTTTCCCCCACTTCGATCTGGGACATGTCGCCTTCTTCGTGATGACGATGACTGCTGGCACGGCGTTTGTGATGTGGCTTGGCGAGCTGATCACTCAAAGGGGCATAGGGCAAGGGATGTCGATCCTAATCTTCGCGAATGTGGTCGCGTTCATCGTTCCAGGCGGCCACGGCATCCTTGCTGAAGGCGGTGACGTAAAGTTCATAGCGTTCATCCTCCTCGCGGTTGCATTAATAGTCGCGATCGTCTTCATGGAGCTAGGTCAGCGTCGTATCCCGGTGACATTCGCGAAACGTGTCGTCGGCCGCCAGATTTACGGAGGCCAGAGCACTTACCTCCCGTTGAAGGTGAACCAAGCGGGTGTCATACCAATCATCTTTGCGACCTCGATCCTGTACTTCCCGATCCTTTTGTCGAACATCATTCCTTCGGTGGGGATGCGGTCATGGATCAACAGCAACCTGACGCCTACGAGCCTTGTCTACATCGGCATCTATTCTGTGCTCATATTTGGTTTTACCTTCTTTTATGCCACGGTGGCCTTTGATCCGTACCAGAATGCGGATGTGATCCGCAAGCAAGGTGGCTACATACCCGGGATACGTCCCGGTCCACCCACGGAGCGATATCTCGCGCGGACTCTCAATCGCATCACGTTTCCCGGTGCACTGTTCCTTGTGGTTGTGGCGGTGACCCCGTCGCTGCTCCTTGTGGTTTGGAACATCAACACCTTCCCATTTGCCGGTACTACACTGTTGATTGCCGCTGGCGTTGCACTAGAGACCATGAAGCAGGTAGACAGCCAGCTCATGATGCGCAACTATGACGGCTTTCTGAAACAGTGACCGCTACAGTCGTTGCTTGCGACCGAACGTCGTCTCTTGCCGGAGACCGTTGCAGCCTGTGTACCGAGGACTTGCTGAGCTAAGTGGCGCCAGGGCTGAGGCTTGTGATGCTTGGCAAGCAGGGAGCGGGGAAAGGGACGCAGTGCGTAAGGCTCTCGCATCACTACGTTATTCCACACATATCGACTGGAGACATGCTGCGAGCGGCGCTGAAGGCCGGTCGCAGCCTCGGCAATAAGGTCGGCGATGCGATCGCATCCGGCGAGCTACTCGCGGATGAGCTGGTGGTGTCGATGGTTGCTGAGCGTTTGGAGCAGGACGACACAAGGCGTAGGGGGTTCGTGCTCGACGGCTTTCCGAGAACTATCGAACAGGCGAAGGCTCTGCGGAGCCTTCTTGCGCCAGCGGATGTAGATATGGCCGTCAACCTCACCATCCCCACAGCACAAGTGCTGAAGCGCCTTGCTGGTCGCAGGGTATGCGCGGACTGTGGTGCGAACTACCATGTCACCGCCTTGCCTAAGGTGGACTGGACCTGTGACGTGTGTGGCGGCGAAGTGGTCCAGCGTGAGGATGATACTGAAGACGCGATTCGTCGGAGGTTGGGCCTTTACGAGCGCGAGACTGCGCCTCTCATAGCGTGGTATGAAGAGCATTCGCGGGTTATGTCAATAAGCGGGGTGGGGAGCCAGGATACGGTCGGTGCGCGCGTGATCCGGGCAGTCGACAGCTACCTGCGTCGGCGAGACCGGAGTGTTCGAAAGTGACCCGCAGCGAGTCTGAGATAGCCAAGATGCGCCTCGCTGGTCGGGTGGTCGCGGAGATGCACGAGAAGCTGCGTGAGGCGATCCGCCCTGGGGTTACAACTAGCGAGCTGAACAAGGTCGCGGCTGGTGTCCTCGAAAAAAGGGGTGCCCGCTCGAATTTCCTTGGCTACCACGGCTATCCGGCGGTCATATGCACATCTCCGAACAACGTCATCGTTCACGGAATTCCGGGAGAACGGCGGGTGGTCGATGGAGATATCATCTCGCTCGATTGTGGCGCGATCGTCGAGGGATATCACGGCGATGCGGCTTTTACCGCGCCAGTCGGGAGCGTGAGCGCTGAGGCGCTCCGCCTGATCGAAGTGACCGAGCACAGCTTATGGGCCGGTATAGATGCCATGTGGCCCGGTAGGCGACTTCACGAGATCGGCAAGGCTGTCCAGGAGGTTGCCGAGCAGGCTGGCTTCTCCGTGGTGCGCGAGTACGTCGGGCATGCGATTGGCACCGAGATGCACGAGGATCCCCAGGTTCCAAACTACTGGCCTGGCGCTCCGGGCCCAATGCTCAAGATTGGAAATGTCTTCGCAGTGGAGCCTATGGTGAACTTGGGAACCCCAGCGACACGGTTGCTGAAGGACGGTTGGACAGTGGTCACAGCCGACGGTAAACTCTCTGCGCACTTCGAGCACACGATTGCCGTGACTGAAGAGGGCCCGGTGGTGCTGACCGTTGCCTGAGCTGCTAAGCTATTATGCACGCCTTCAGCACTGTTGCCGGATGCGGTGTTTTAGGCCGCCTCGGGCATGTGGGGCGTCTTGAGCGCCCCCGTCAGAGGGTGTTGCCTAGGCGAACAGGAATGGCGCAAGTGACGTGCTGGTGCTCTGGCCAGCTTATTGAAGTAACTCAGAGGCAGCGCAGCTGGTCAAAATGGCGCGCATCATTGTACAGGGACGGATTATGCAGGGACAACGACAAGGAGGAAGGTTCTGCCTAAGACCAAAGAGCTAAAGACCAAGGAGGAGGCGATCGTCCTGGAGGGCACGGTTGTCGAACCCCTTCCGAACGCCATGTTCCGGGTCGAGCTCGAGAACGGCCATAAGATCCTTGCACACAGTTCCGGTAAGATGCGCATGCACAGGATCCGGATCCTTCCCGGTGATCGAGTCCAGGTCGAGATCACTCCGTATGACCTGACTAGGGGACGGGTCACATACCGCTACAAGTGACACCCCAGGAGTCACTTCCGAACAACCAGCTAATGCCCCACGAGGCCCGCATGGGACGGACCGCGGTGGCAATGATCAGAAAGCAGTCATGAAGGTACGACCAAGCGTGAAGCCGATATGTGAGAAGTGCAAGGTGATCCGACGTCACCGGCGCGTTATGGTGATCTGCACGAATCCGCGGCACAAGCAGCGCCAAGGCTGAGGGTAGAGACAAAGGTATGGCACGTATAGCCGGAGTTGATGTTCCTCGCGACAAGCGTCTGGAGATAGCGCTCACCTATGTGCACGGTATAGGTGCTCCGTCGTCAAGGCGCATCTGCGCGGAAACCGGTCTCAGCGCAGATACGAGGGTGCGCGATCTCACTGATGAAGAGGTTGGCCGTCTCCGAAGCTGGATCGACGCGAACCTCAGGGTCGAGGGGGATCTGCGTCGCGAGGTTGCCCAAGATATCAAGCGAAAGATGGAGATCAACTGTTATCAGGGGATCCGTCACCGAAGGGGGCTTCCCGTACACGGGCAACGCACCCATACAAATGCCCGTACACGCAAAGGTCCGAAGAAGACAGTGGCCGGTAAGAAGAAAGTTCGAAAGCACTGATGCCAAAGGGAAAGCCATCAAGCGGGCCACGGCGTGTCCGAAAGCGCGAGCGCAAGAATGTTACCTACGGGGTCGCGCACATCAAGAGTTCCTTCAACAACACGATCGTCTCCATCACGGACCCGGATGGCAACGTCCTATCCTGGGCCTCCGCAGGGAACGTCGGGTTCAAGGGCTCCAGGAAGTCAACTCCGTATGCTGCGCAGACTGCAGCTGAGGTATGTGCAAAGCGCGCAATGGAACATGGGATAAAGAAGGTTGATGTCCAGGCGCGAGGGCCGGGCTCGGGACGCGAGATGGCGATCCGCTCGCTCGCTAACGCTGGCATAGAGGTTGCGGGCATCAAGGACGTGACTCCCATCCCGCACAATGGGTGCCGTCCGAAGAAAAGGCGCCGGGTGTGATGGCGGCGCTGTTCTGGAAAGGTACTGATGGTGTTGACGATGAACTGCGCGGTAGCGCGACGCTGCACGCGCTCTGCGAGGAGCTGCACAGCTAGATGGCACGATATACAGGACCGGTTTGCAGGTTGTGCCGGCGAGAGAGGACCAAGTTATTCCTAAAGGGGCAGCGTTGCGACACGTCCAAGTGCCCCGTGAGCGGGGATCCTAACGACAGGGGTAAGCGCGCTTTCCCGCCGGGAGAGCATGGTAGGGACAGGATGCGCCAGGGCTCGGAGTACCTTGCCCAGTTGCGGGAGAAGCAAAAGGCACGCCGGATTTACGGGGTGCTTGAGCGTCAGTTTGTCAACCTCTACGAAGAAGCGACACGGCAGCCTGGCATCACGGGCGAGAACCTCTTGCGCATGTTAGAGCTGCGGCTGGACAACGTGGCATTCCGCGCGAGCTGGGGTGCCAGCCGCTCCCAAGCCCGCCAGCTGGTGAACCACGGCCACATCCGGGTCAACGGGAAGCGGGTAACAATAGCTAGTTATCGCTTGCGCGTTGGCGACGCGGTGTCGTTGTCGGATGCCGCGGGCGAGCTCGTTGTGTTGCGCCATAATCTCGACACACTCGACAGGCAGCCACCGTCATGGCTCGAATGGCACGAAAACCGGCGGTCAGTTACCGTTCTTCGTGTTCCAGAGCGGGCGGACATGGACGAGTCCATCAGGGAGCAGCTCATCGTTGAGCTGTACTCGAAGTGATCCCCAGGCTAGTTATGGCAACCCAGGACATCACCAGACCCCAGAACCCCGACCCTAATACCACGACGATTCAGGAGTTACGATTTACATGCTCATGATCCAGCGCCCCAGCGTTGAAACGCTCGGCGAGGAAACCGAAAATCGGCAACGGTTCGCCGTTGGGCCGCTTGACCCTGGTTTTGGGCATACGCTGGGCAACTCGTTGAGGCGAGCTCTGCTGTCGTCGATTCCAGGGGCAGCGGTGACCCAGGTGCGCTTCGATGACGCACTGCACGAGTTCACAACCCTTCCAGGGGTGACGGAGGACGTGACCGACATTATCCTCGCGCTGAAGGACCTGGTGTTGCGGATCGACTCGGATGGGCCGGTCATGCTCCGCTGTGATGTTCACGGCCCTGGTGAGGTGACGGCTGGCGATCTGCAGGTTCCGGCTGACGTCGAGATCCTGAACCCCGAGCTGCACCTAGCGTCCTTGAATGCAAAGGGTCGCCTTGCGATGGACGTCATGGCGGACCGGGGGAAGGGATACGTATCTGCTGACCGGAACAAGCGTACCCCTGAGATCGGGGTCATACCAGTGGATTCGATCTTTTCGCCCGTTCGTAGGGTTGCCTACAGCGTGGAGCCGGCGCGAGTAGAGCAGTCGACGAACTACGACCGGCTGATCCTGGATGTCGAGACTGACGGCTCAATTGCCGCCAGGGACGCGGTTGCCTCAGCTGCGGGGACGCTGGTGTCGCTCGTGTCGCTGGTCGCCGATGTCAGTGAGAATCAAGGCGGATTGGAGCTTGGTGATGTTGGTGTTACCGTCGGCAGGTCTCCTGAGCTGGAGTTGCTCATCGAGGATCTTGACCTATCGGAGAGGCCTCGCAACTGTCTAAAGAGAGCGCAGGTGAACACGATCGGCGAGTTGCTCACCAAGACGCCGGAGGACCTGCTTGCAATTACCAACTTCGGCCAGAAGTCACTTGATGAGGTCATCCAGCGACTTGACGAGCGAGGTCTGTCGCTGCAAGAGGGCGAGTCCTCGTCGTGAGAGGTACCCCTCGAAAGGGCCGCCGCTTTGGCGGGAGCGCGTCCCACCAGAAGGCAATGATGGGCAACCTGGTCGCTTCCTTAGTGGCCGCGGAGTACGTGGTTACTACTGAGGCGAAGGCGAAGGCCCTGAGGCCGGTCGCCGAGAAGGTGGTCACAGCAGCACGCGATGGCAGCCTTCACCGGCATCGCCAGGTGGTCGCACTCATCCGGGACAAGGACATGGCACATAAGCTTTTTGAGGAGATTGGACCTCGTTATGCTGACCGTCCGGGAGGGTATACGCGGATTCTCAAGCTGGGGACACGTCAGGGTGACGGCGCTCCAATGGCCCGCATCGAGTTCGTATAGATCTGGTTCGTAGTTGCCGGGCGAGACCCGAGAACCCGGCCATGCAGCGTCTGCGCAAGGCAACCAGGTGCGATCCGGGCCTCATGGGTCTGAAGTTCCTCGTCACAGAGCGGGAGATGGCGGTGAAGCAAGACCCCGGGCCGACGGAGTATCGAGCGATGGTCGCTCTGAAACGTCGACTGCTGGCTCCTTTGGTTCTGCGGACGTTCGTCTCAAGCTGATTCTTGCCTACGATGGCACCGGGTTCCACGGGTTTGCTGCCCAACCCGGCCAGAGGACGGTGGCTGGCGTGCTCGCTGAGGCGATCGAGGCTCTGGTGCGAAGGAGGGTGACGATCGTCTGTGCTGGCCGCACCGATGCGGGCGTTCATGCATGGGGGCAAGTAATCCATCTTGATGTCCCGGCTACGATTGAGCCGCATTCTCTTCTGCGCTCATGCAATAAGATGCTTTCGCCGGAGGTGGTCGTCAGGTCAGCGGTCGTAGCGCCTT
This sequence comes from Actinomycetes bacterium, assembly GCA_021802485.1. Taxonomy (GTDB): domain Bacteria; phylum Actinomycetota; class Acidimicrobiia; order Acidimicrobiales; family JAJZXF01; genus JAJZXF01. The sequence goes on from JAJZXF010000006.1 coordinate 43,189, forward strand.
GGGGATTTGATGCGAGGGGATGTGCGGTGTCGCGGCTTTACAAGTACCTGATCAGCGATGATCTTGTTCCGAGCCCTTTCGCAGTGAGACGAGCGTGGCACGTGGGTTCTCCCCTTGACCTAAGGGCAATGGAGCAGGCGACCTACCCGCTTCTTGGCGAGCACGACTTCGCGTCGTTTTGCAGGCGGCCGAAGAGAGCTGGCGATGCTCCTGAAGCCTCCCTCGTTCGTCGGGTACTCAGGGCTCGATGGAGCCGCGTGTCGCCTGGGGAAGGGTTCTCGACTGATGTTGGGTCATCAGTAGTCCTGCCGGGTGCGCTGGGTGAGGCTACGACGCTCTGTTTTGAAATTGAAGCTTCGTCGTTCTGTCATCAGATGGTCCGTTCGGTAGTTGCGACGCTGGTGGAGGTGGGAACTCACAAGCGGAAGGCGCAGGCGGTTATGTCGGTGCTTGCCGGTCGCGACAGGTCGCTTGCGGCGTCGCCAGCGCCGCCTCACGGTCTTTACCTTTGGCGGGTGTCCTACGGGCCATTGGGTTGAGGCTGCGCGAATGCGTTGTTTCAGATTCCAACTCAGCTATGGGTTGCAGATCTGGCACTCTGCGGGGTCAGCGCGTGCTTCGAGGGCGACGACCGACCGGATCTCTTGGTGCTTACAGGCCTCACAGCCGTCGACCTCTGCTCGGGGACGGCGGACCTCGGAGCCGCACCACGCGCAGGGGATGCCAAAGAGGACATCCACGACTCCCCAACCAGGAGAACCGCATGAAGGGCAGAGCGCAGCCAGGCGCTGAGCAAGGCGTTCCGCGGCGGCGGTGATGATTGCTTGGCGGGAAGGACAGGCATGAGCCCGCAGGTCGGTCTCGATACAGGCAAACCCATCACTGGACGCTTGAGCGCACTCTGAAACGCTTGCAGTCAGGTCTTCGACGTTCGCAATGCCCTTGCGGATCGGGTGAATGCTTCCGGCGTTTGGTCGGGCTATTAGTTGGTGGGTGGGGAAATCCGCGGCGGTGAGCAGGGCATCCAGGTCATTGCCGGGCGCGACGGCTGCGGTAGCGGTGACGATGTCGCTGCTCGTGTAGGAGCCCGAGACGACCGTGCGCCTGTCGTCATCCACCAATACGACGAGTTCCCGGTCTGTGATGACCAATGGCATCGTGGGGTCGGGGCCGATGCTGCCTTCGGAGGCGATTCCAAGCGTTTGGCCGGTGGCGCTCATCCCGAGGCGTGCCTTTGCAATTGCGGTCTCAAGTGGTGTTCCGCGACGGGCAATGTCGCTAGTGAAGGTCCCGAGCGAATCGGTGTCCACGGCCACTGCTTCGACCTGTAGCCCAACAGCGCGCTCGAGCGGAGGTCCGATGAGACCAAGCTTGTCATGCTTGGTGGCGAGTGTCGCTGTCTTGCCGGCGTAGGGATGCGACGCGGGGTCGCCAGTAACACGGTGGCCTTTGATGCTGGTCGTCAGCTTGCCTGGCAACATACTCACACAGTACCGCAAGCCGAAGAAGACTTCGTGTAATATGATTCGTAAGCGAATAGCCGGGGCGTGGCAGCAAGTCCTGTCTACGCCAGCTGACCAGGTGTTTTAGGTTGAGCTGAGACCATAGTCCTGGGTCACCAAGAAAGATGCCAGAGAGGAGACATCTCGAGTGTTGAAAGGCAAACGCCTTCTCATCAGTGGAGTCGCGACCGGGGACAGCATTGCTGCAGCGGTGGCCCAGCGAGCAGTACTCGCGGGTGCGCAAGTAGTGCTAACTGCGTACCCGAGAGATGTTGCAGCCGCAGAGGCGGTGGCAGCCCGCCTGACAGCACCGCCGGTGGCGGTGCTGTCGCTCGATGCTACCGACGAAGACGATCTGCTCGCAATCGAAGACGATCTGCGTGAGAGGTGGGGCCTACTGGATGGGGTGCTGCACGCGATTGCCTTTGCACCCAAGCCAGCGCTGCACGGGATAATGGACGTTGCGTCCTGCGACGTCGAGACTGCAATGCGGACAAGCGTCTGGACATACGCGGCATTCGGGCGGTTAGTCGGGCGACTGGCACCCTCGGGCGGTGCCAGCCTTGTTGGCCTGGACTTTGATAGCGAGCGAGCATGGCCCGTTTACAACTGGATGGGTCCGTGCAAAGCGGCACTGCGTTCCCTGAACGGCTACCTAGCGCGGGATCTTGGCGCGATGGGTGTGCGCGCCAACCTAGTTTCTGCTGGACCGCTAAGCACCCGGGCTGCGTCGGGGATCCCCGACTTCCAGGTACTTCTAGACGCCTGGCAACAGCAGGCGCCATTGGACTGGAACCCTGCGGATCCGTCTGGCGTAGCCGATGCAGTCTGCTTTTTGTTATCAGATCTTGCCAGGGCGATCACGGGGGAGGTGCTCCATGTGGACGCAGGGTTTCACGCTATGGCAACCCATCTTAAGAAGCCAGAGTGTTGATCGCGTGGCATGCGGAGATCGCTTCGAGGCCTCGCACCTTTGGATCAGGATGAAACGTCGTTAGCGTGAAGAGCTGGCTGGAGGCCAGCTACGAGTTGGAGAAGCTCTCCGATACTGTGAGGCCGTTCGACCGGATGGCGCAACGGACGATCGGAGTTGATCTCGTAATGGTTTCGGCGTCCGATCTTGGTTCGCTTCACGTAGCCGCCTTCTACAAGATCGGCGATGATTGCCTGAGCGGCCCGCTCGGTAATCCCAACTCGAACAGCTATATCCCGACCGCGGATCCCCGGGTCGCATGCGATACAGACCAGTACGTGACCGTGGTTGGTTAGGAACGTCCAGCCCGGCCTCGTCGCATCCCCGGGCGTGCGATCGGAATGAGGCACATTGCAAATGGTAGTCGGCTTCGTGAACCACCGGGTGGATTCACAGCGTTATTGCCCTTCCATACGAGTTGCATCACACGAGAAGGCGGGCTATGATTCACGAGATGAACTTCGTAGATGCTCTTCGACCGGTTCCTATGGAACCGCAACGGCTCCAACCAGAGGCGCTACCTCGCTGTAGTGCTCCGCTGAGCAGGTGATGAACGCAATTGGGCGGCTCTGCCTGGTCGGAGCGGTCATAGCTCCCCTGGTGGCTGCAGGAACATCGTTCTCGAGCCGAACGCCGCTGGGACGTCGTTCGAGGACCGCAGCTGGCCTTGGATGGTTGTCAGCAACGTTGGCTGTGATCTCTGCGACAATGGTTGGGCTTGTGGGTCCGTTTTCTGTAAGGCTCGGCGGTGCTCACGCTACTCTGATGCTCGGCTTGTGGGCAGATCAACTCACGGTCACCTTGCTGGTGCTTGTCTGTGTGGTGGGAGCGGTGGTCCAAAGCTTCTCCGTTAGGTACTTGCAGGCAGACCGATCAGCGGGCCGGTTCTTTGGGGCAGCAAACCTTACGGTGGCGATGATGGCTATCGTGTGCACCTCCGAAACACTGCCGCTGCTGGTCCTGGCCTGGGTAGGCGCGGGCTTGGCGTTCGTGGCTGTACTGGGAACCCGGCCGGAGCTTCCCGGGGTGCGGATGTCATCGCGGCGTACCTTGAGGATGTTCCTCCTCGGTGACCTGGGTCTGGTGGTGGCTCTCGCCATAATCTGGCTGCGAGCAGGAAACGTCGATCTCGTCTCTGCTGGCGCGCTCCAAACCGCAGTGAGACAACTTGGCAGCTTGCCGGTCGTTGTCGCGCTATTGGTTTTGGTCGCAGCGCTGACCCGTTCCGGCCAGGGGCCACTCGGGCGTTGGCTACCTGGAACGGTGTCCGCGCCAACGCCTGCGTCGGCTCTCTTGCACGCCGGTGTGGTCAATGGCGGGGGGATACTGCTAATCCGCCTTGGTGCTCTCAGCGGAGACTCTGCATTGGCGATGGCCGCGGCGTTCAGCGTAGCAGGACTCACCGCGACCGTCGCGAGCAGGCTTGCAGCCCACAAAGCGGACGTGAAGGGTTCTTTGGCCTTCTCGACGATGAGCCAGATGGGTTTCATGGTCGCCGAGTGCGCTGTTGGTGCTTACCTGGCAGCGGTGGTGCACCTGATCGGGCATGCTATGTACAAGGCGTCGCTGTTCTTCGGGTCAGGGTCGCAAGTGCCCAGATCGGGATCCTCTGAGCGCTCGTCTACTGTGCATGCTTCGTGGCACAAATCTACAATTCCGCTCGCGGCCCGTGTCGCTGCAACGTTGGTTGCCACTGGTGCGACCGTGACGGCGATGGTGCTCGTTCCCGGGACGCTTGCTCACCGTGGGGGTCCGGTACTGCTTGTCTTTGCAGCCTTTAGCGTTGCGGCAGCGGGGTGGTCCTGGTGGGGCCGGTGCCCGGCGTCAGGCCGACTTAGTGTTTTGTGGACTTTTATCACAGTGAGTGTTGGTGCCCTGTACGGCCTGGTACTCAGCGGCCTGGGACATTGGATCGCGCCAGCGCTACCGTTTGTGGGCAATCAGGTGCTGAGCCCTTGGTGGTTGGTCGCGGTGCTGGCGGCGGGCATCGCGCTTGCGGCCCTGGAAAGGGTGCCCATCGTAGAGAGATGGCTTCTGCCGAACTTGTGCAGCATTGGTGCGCCACCGCTGGATCGCGAGCCGGCCGACAGCTCTCAAGTGAGGCACAGCCCGTTGGCGGGTATTGCGACCGATGGGTCGCAACCGATGAGAACAAATGTTAGGAGCGCAGCATGAGCAACCCAGATCTACCCGCGGCGCGTGCACGATTGCTTGCCCAGGTCGAGGAAGCGGCGCGGGTGATTGCGCCGCTGTGGCCGCTCGCAACTTTCGTCGCGGTGAACCCGCTGTGGGACCTACGGCACCTGTCCTTTGACGACGCAATAGCTAACGCAGCACGGGTGCTTGACATCGACGGATACCCGTCAGAAATCCTGTTCGCGCAAGCCTACGCAGACCGGAGAATCACAGATGCCGACCTGCGAGCCGCTCTCGGCGAGCTTTCCGCGATCACCGCAGATTCCCCAAGGCGATTGCGAGGGGGTGATTGTGAGCAGGAGAACCCCGAGAATACGGCGGGTGCTCGGGATGGTACTTGCAAGGAGTCCTGCAGCTCAGGGAAGGTCATGACGCCCACTGAACGCCATGATTACGTCTTCGACTCTGCACTCGCGGCGAGCGTCGACCGGGAGGTCGCTAAGTGGTGCGGAGCCTACCTAGCGTCTATCTTGCCGGAAAGAGGAACCGGTGGCTTCTACGCGGCGTGGCGAAGTATGGTTGTCCGGGATCCGTCAGCGCGAGGTCTGGTCGGAAAGGCCGGCCGGGACCGTCTCGGCGGGTACGGCTCTCAACCCGAAGACGCGATTCTCACATGCTTGGATTTACTCGACATCACGGAAGAAGAGCGCGTGGCGCAGATTGCGCGCCAGTTTGCCCGTATGCCCGGTTGGGCTGGCCATGCCAAGTGGCGGAGTCGCTGGGCAAGCGCTGCAAGCAATGGTCCAGCACTTCACATGCTTGACTACCTAGCTGTCCGGTATTGCTACGAGGCCGAGCTTCTTCGGGCAGCTAGGACGTGCAAATCCAAGCGATATCGCCTACGTGGGTTGGCCCTCGCCAGCCGTTCGGGCTTGCGAGACAAGCGCCCGGAGCGCGGTAAACTACTCCCAGGCCGAAAAGAGTGGTTTGATGTCGTGGACGTTCCTGACGATCTACGTGAAGATCTGTCCAGCCTTTCGAGCACGGAGGCTGCTCGGGCCACACTGTCTGCATATGAGACGAACTACCGGGACCAGCTCCTTGCTGCTCTGAACCGCCCGGCGGCCGGCCCGCCAGCACGATCGGAAGCCTGCTTACAGGCGCAGGCAGTGTTCTGTATCGACGCGCGTTCTGAAGGGTTGCGCCGTCATCTCGAAAGAGCAGGACCGTACGAGACGTTCGGTTTTGCTGGTTTCTTTGCTCTTCCAATCCGCTACCGTGCCTTTGGGTCTACGGACCTGATCGATCTGTGTCCGGTTCTTATTCGCCCGAACTCGGAGTTGGATGAGATGCCCAGTGCAGGGGCGGAGCTTGCTGCGAGTCGCCAGCTTGCAGGTGCCCAGGGGCTTTCCGCAGCATCTGGCGCGCTTAGAGCGGCCAGGAAGGGAGCCGTCTCGCCCTTCATACTTGCTGAAGCCACTGGGTTCTTCGCTGGACCGATTGCAGCTGCAAAGACGCTAGCCCCAGCCCGCTTTGAGGCAGTCCGACGCTGGATACTACGGATGCTTGCCCCGCCAGCACCCACGGTTATCGCAGTTGACCTCGGGGACAAAGCGATGAGTGACGAGGAGCAGGCCCTGTTTAGCGAAGCGGCTCTCGTCGCAATGGGCCTCACTCGAAACTTCGCTCCCGTGGTACTTCTCTGTGGACACGGCAGTACGACCGAGAACAACCCGTATGGCTCCTCGCTTGACTGTGGGGCTTGCGGTGGAAACACGGGCGGCACGAGTGCGCGCGCTGCTGCTGCGATCTTCAACCGACCGATCGTGCGTCGCTTACTAGCCGACAGAGGTATCTGCATTCCCGAGAGCACCTTTTTCGTCGCTGGCGAGCACGATACCACTACCGACAGGGTTACGATCTTCGACCCCCATCTGCTTCCTCCTGCTCATCGCGATGCTATTCGTGAGCTGGAGGTTGCCTTGCGATACGCTGGTAATGCGCTTGCAGCGGAGCGGGTCTCGCACTTGTCCGGCGCGCGCCACACGGACCCCGTAGCCCAGGTTGTCGCACGGTCTGCTGACTGGGCGCAAGTCCAACCGGAGTGGGGGCTGGCTCGGAATGCAGCCTTTATCGTCGCTCCTCGGGACGTGACTGCGGGGGTGAACCTGTCAGGCCGCTGTTTCTTGCACTCCTATGATGCTGATCTCGACCCGAGCGGCACCGCTCTGGAGATGATTCTCACAGCGCCTATGATTGTTGCCCATTGGATAAGTGCCCAGTATTACTTCTCCAGCGTGGACCCGGAGGTGTTTTCCTCCGGCGACAAGACCGTGCACAACATTGTTGCGGGTATCGGCGTTATCCAAGGAGCTGGCGGCGACTTGAAGGTTGGCCTTCCTCTGCAGTCTCTCTTTGATGCTGGCCTTTGCTATCACGAGCCGATGCGTCTGCTTACAATCGTCCAGGCGCCCCAGCCGCTGCTGGATGCCGTCATCGCTCGCAACCAGATACTGCGCGAGCTTTTCGACGGGCGGTGGGTTCATCTGGTTGCACGCGATCACGGGTGCGATGCCTGGAAGGTCCGAGACCCTCACGGCGCCTGGACTAACTGGACGCCTGCATGGTCGAAGGCCAAGGAGCCGATTACCTGTGGATGAGGCATGGGGGCTGACGCGGATGACGAAGGTGGAGGTCGTAGTCGGTGGTGAGGATGTGCCGGTAGTAACTGAACTGTTTTCCGAGGTCGGTGCGAGGGGCTACACCGCGATCTCGAACGTGTCGGGCCTTGGCCACAGCGGCTATCACCAGGGCCGGTTACTGTTCAATGATCGCAGTGTTCTTACCATTCTCACCGTGGTGCTCCCAGCCGAGCGAGCCACCGCTCTTCTCGACGGTCTTCGTTCATTGCTTGCGAATCGCTCTGGCGTACTTCTCGTCTCTGATACCTGGGTCAGCCGCCCGGAGTACTTCCAGTGACGCCGCTGTGTTCGCCTTGCCCGGCGCCTTGCGGGCTTGGCTCAAAGCTCCGGGAGATCGAAGGTTCCTGTTGTTCGGAATCGAAAGGTTGGCGGTTCTACCCGTTTCACACACCACCCACTGAGTTCATTCGTGCGCGGTGAGAAAGCAGTGATCGTGGATGCTAGCGAGGAGTCGATCACGCTAGCTGCCAGCATGCTGAAGGCTGGGCGCATAGTAGGTGTCCCCACGGAGACGGTCTACGGCCTTGCAGCAGACGCGTCCAACGCCGAAGCGGTGGCGAGGGTATTCGCGATTAAGGGCCGTCCCGCTGGCCTTCCCTTGATCGTGCATCTTGATGTAGGGGCGAGTATCGCCGCCTGGGCGCTTGACGTGCCTGATGATGCATTCCGCCTCGCGAGTAGGTTCTGGCCAGGCCCTCTCACGCTGGTCTTGAGGCGGGATCCGTCGGTTCTAACGGCGGTGACTGGAGGCTTGGACACGGTTGCCCTCCGGATGCCTGCCCATCCGGTCGCACAGCGCCTCCTTGCGGTCTTCGGCGGTGGCCTTGCGGCGCCGTCGGCCAACCGGTTCGGCCGTGTGAGTCCGACAACTGCTCACGACGTGTTCGCTGACCTTGGTGGCGAAGTCGACCTCGTTGTCGATGGCGGGCCCTGCGAGGTCGGAATTGAGTCAACTATCGTTGCATTCGACGGTGGTGAGGTTACGATCCTGCGTGCCGGCGCTACGAGTCCGGGGGAGATCGCAGGGGTGCTTGGGCGCCAGGTGCGTACGGTAACGGGAGGCCTGGTGGAGAGCCCGGTGCGGGCGCCGGGAATGCTGGAATCGCATTATGCGCCAGATACCCCGCTGGAGTTGTGTGCTCCGCACGAGGCTGAACTCCGCGGAGCTGAACTCACCTCGAGTGGTCTGCGGTTTGGAATGCTGTCACTTGGAGGCGTGAGCGCGCAGGGAGCGGCGGTGGTTTGGGACGCGGGTGGCGACATTGCTGTTCTCGCTCGCTCGCTTTATCGGTGGCTTCGTGAGGCCGATGTCCAAGCCCTGGATCTAGTAGTTGTCGCCTTGCCTCCCGACGAGGGCCTCGGCGTAGCGATCAGGGACCGTCTACAGCGTGCGGCCCGTCGTTCGAAATCTCCGTAATTGCCAGGCTCGAGAGAGGAGCTGATTCATGTCCACAACGCAACCCTCGGTTCCTAACATTCCCTCCGGTGACCTGGAGATAGCCCGACCGAGACTCGTGGTCGGTGTGTGTGGTGTTGGGACCGAGGTTGGCAAGACATGGGTTACAGCCCGGGTAGCAGAACGATTGCGACATGCGGGTTTTGCAGTATCGGCACGCAAACCAGCCCAGTCGCACGAACCAGACGACGTGAACACGGACGCGGCAATCCTTGCTGCTGCGACCGGCGATGCAGCCCAGGCAGTATGTCCGGAAGTCCGCGACTACGCCGTGGCAATGGCGCCTCCCATGGCTGCCGCGTACCTGGGCCTAGCGCCCTTCAGCGTGGCTGACCTGCTGGCCGAGCTTCACTGGCCTCGAGGCTGTGACGTGGGGTTCGTTGAGTCAGCCGGGGGGGTTCTCTCACCGATTGCATCCGACGGAGACACGCGCGATCTCATCAGGCAGACGGATCCCGATCTCGTAGTGCTTGTAGCTGATGCGGGACTCGGTGTCATCAATGCTCTTAGGTTGTCCATAGCCGCCCTTGCGCCGCTTCGTCCTATAGTCCTGTTGAATCGCTTTGACGACTGCGACGAGCTGCATTGTCGCAATCTGTCCTGGTTGCGCAGCGTGGATAGGCTCGATCCGGTGACCTCGCCCCAGGGACTTTGTGATCTGATCATCGGCATCCTGGACAGAACAAGATAACCAGGTCTCGCCAGCTTGCCCTGATCTCAAGTCAATGACGTTGATCTGTTTGTTTGTGAGCGCTATCTCGGCCTTTCAGGGCCGAGATAGCGAACATCGGACTGGGCTGGTAGGCGGTAGCGACACGTCTTGCTTACTGCGGGATTTTCTGGCGAGCAATGTACTCGGAGATGACCGACAGAGGCGCACCACCACAGGACCCTGCGGAGTACGACGGCGACCAGAGGTGTTCTTTCCACAGGAACTTCGAGATGCGACGGGGGAACTCTTTTCTCAGGATGCGGGCCGACACGCGCTTTGGGAGGTTCACGAGGATAGAGATCTGCACAGTGGGTGGATACTAGACAAGCAGATGTACGTGGTCCTCCACGACGTTGAACTCAGTGAGGGTTGTGTGACAAGTCCTCGCAGGTTTCCAACATGGGTCTCGTGACAACGAGGAAGGTTCTTCGCGAAGGCACTACGTCAGTATTTGGTCACAAATGCCAAGTGGACATGAAGATTCGATACCTGAGATCGGCCTGTTGTGTATATGAGGGTCCGGTATCCAGTGTGGTGATACATGCCTATGGGACCATGTGTCGACCGCCACGCTAAATGAGCACGGGGAGACATTCAACGTGAGCACGGCCGGCACCAACGCCATGGCCACATTGTGCGTCGCCTCTCGTTCCTGTCAAGGCCGAAAGTCCAGCATGTGAGGGTCGTCTGCGGCCTTGACAGTTTCCTCGTCGGCGACGATGTGGGCGTCCATGCGATGGATTCCATCCTCGCGCTCTGTGTCGTTGTCGTGATCAAATGACCTGTCGCCCAACACCTCTCAGCGTGTCGCGCCGGTAATCGTCGAGACCACCGAAGACGATGTGACTGGTGTCGCGGGCATCGCGCTCTTCGGTGAGCTACTCGATCACCTGGGCCTCGTCGAGGCTGTTGATCGCCGAAACCTCCGCCCGATCGGACCGGGCGGCTATAGCGGCGGGGAGTGCTACCGAGCGATCGTCGAGCTCCAGTTGGCTGGCGGCGACTTCATCTCCGACGTGTCGCTCTCCAAGACGAAGCGCTGTGAAGATGTCAGCGAACCCAAGTAGCCAGCGATCAGGGCCTCTACGGCGTTGCGACGCGGCGGCTGGCTCACTCAACTATCTCGTTCACCCTTTATTGCGTCGGCGCGGGTGCGAGCGGCCCGTTTGCCGCACACTGCGGGTGATCGCGGTGCCAACGGGCAAGGGTTGCCATCGCGCGTTCCTGCCACCGTGCTTCAACCGGAACCGGTCCTCGCCAGTCGTCATCGGCTGCCTCGGCCCATAGGCGCACGATCTGTCGGTCATGTTCGGTAATATGCGGGGAAATCTGCGCTTCTGCTCCTTTGACGTTCCCCTGTTACCAGGTGCCCCGTCCGCCATGGCGGGGATGTTTACCGGTTAACCGTAGAACTGTGCGGTGTTGGAGACCGAAGGATGCCGCAGTCCCGCAGGACCCTGGCCGAAGACCCGAAGGAGGTTCTCGGTTATCTTTCTCATGAAGGGCGCCCCACAGGAAGCTGAGGGAGCGGGACACGACATAAGAGAGGGGATCCAAGAGTTGGCCCCGCTTTCGAAGACGCCGGCTTTACTAGACGCCGTGGTGTAGTAGGTAGTGTCCGCGAAGTCACGCGTTGAGTGGAACTCGACATGGACAGGGGAGTGGGCGAGGATCTGGACGTTCGGAGGGTTGTTTGCCCTGCTCGGGTCATACGCTTGGAAGTCGGTTGTGAGTACGCCCGGCACCTGCGTTCCAGCAACGGCATGGGTACCCGCGAACAGCCATGAAGATGGGTCGGAGACGACGAGCGGAAAGCTCGCGTAGTTGTTGTATCCGATGTATCTTGACCCGACGATGGTGCTTGCTGGCAATCCAGCGGGGGGCTGGCCCCACCAGTTCTGGCTCACCTCGGAATTGTTTACGCCGTAGAGGGGATCCTTCGCCGGATTACGGTAGTTGACGACCTGCATGTTTGCTCCGAGTGGTGACGCCTGAAGGCGCACCTTGCGCAGGATGGGACTTGCTCCGAAGAAGATGAGGTTCACGCCTTGGTTGAGAGCGGTCACGACCGCGTTACGCATTCGAAGGGACCACTCTTCATCGTGCCCGGGCGAGATCAGCACTCTGTGGTTGGCGAGTAGGTTCCCGTGGGTCGCCAGTGTTATGTCAGTCCAGTATGTGACGTCTAGGCCGTGCTTTTCGGCAAGGCGAGTAAGGGGATACATCTCGCCCAGGTAAGTGCCTGCGCCGTTACCAAAACTGTTTGCATATGGCCGGTCAAACGATACGACCCGGGCCCTGGTGGAGCAGGGGTAGTGGTTCGGTTGACATGGGGTCCCACCTTGGTAGAGGTCGTATCCTCCAAACGGATTGAACACCTGATCAGTCAGCGCTGCGGTCATTAGCACGTAGGCAGCATGGCTGGACGGGTCCCAGATGGTGAGCGGAACGTAGCTCTGCTGGCCACCGCTTCCGATGAGCTTAAGAAGGTACTGTCCTTGGACCCAATGCCTACTCACGGTGAAGGATAGGGACTCGGTCCATGCACACTGGACCATGTTCACCCCGGCTGTGACGGGACAGGCTGGTTGCACTGCGCCGGTGATCTCGCTCGAGCGCCATATCAGCCGAGCGCCCTTTCCCTGGTAGTAGCCCATGCGGAACGCATCGACGTGGAAGCTTGGCGCCTGTGTGGAGACGTAGAGGGCTACCTGTTGGCCCGAGCGTGCCTGGACCCGGCTCGCGTACCCCATGATGCCGTTGGCGGTCTGAGGGCCTGTGATCCTCCAGCGCGTCGTGCCGGGCTTCGCGTTCTCCCGGATGACCCAGTTCGCCTCGATGCCATAGTGTCCTGTGAACGTGGCGGGTCTGGTCTTTGCTCCGTGTTTCCCATGTCCGTGGACCCCTCCAAGCTTGCCAGCCTTTGGATGTTGCGATCCTCCTGGGCTCGGGTGTGATGCGGAGTGAGACGACCCGGAGAACGCCACCAGAGCAGCCATGATCACGACCGCGGCGAGCACCGCGAACGATCCGGCGAGAAGGCCGGCCTGTTTGCGCCTGCGGCGCGTTCGCAATCGGCCGTGGCGGGCGTGGCTTGACGGCATGCCTCAGGAGAATACACGCAGGAGAGCGGTCCCGTGTTGCAGAGTAACTCCAGCAATAACATGGCGAGTTCCACTGGTCGTCGGACTACTCGGTATTGCGATCATATGTTTGATGCTGCTGAACAGGTGCAACAGTTCCCAGGACAGGTGTGCAGTTGCCTTATTCCGCGGCCTTGACCCCTTACGGAAGGGCTCAAGGCTGTATGCAGCTCAATCTCAGGAACGTCGCGCGCCATCCGAATTGGAACCTGTCGTAGTACACTACGCAAGTATGTCCTTCGGGCGACAGCGGGGCTGGTCGTTCGGGCCAAGCGGTTATAACCGCGGCTGAGTGAAGATCAAAGCTATGGAAGGGAAAGGCAAGTACATGATCAGTAGCCGTTCTATTCGTGTTGGGATCGGTCTTGGGGCGGTAGCGCTCCTGGCAGCGGCATGCAGTAGCACAAGCACGCCAGCGTCTACAACAAGTACCGTCAAGAAGGTTAGGACGACCGTTGCTGCGCCGGTGCCGGTGCTGAAGACGGCCACGGTCACGATCTCTGGCAAACCGACGGTCGTCCTGGTCAACAACCAGGGGTACACCCTTTACTACTTCACGCCCGACACATCCAGCGCGGCAAAGTGCACCGCAAGCTTCAAGCTCCCGAACGGCAAGGCATGCACGCTAGTCTGGCCTCCGCTTGTTCTTTCCTCCGGCACCCCAAGCTCGACGGCATCGTTGTCCGGTACCTTGAGCACAGTGAGCGACGGCAACGGTCGCCAGGTCGAGTATCAAGGCCATCCCCTGTACCACTTTGCTGGTGACACTGCACCCGGGCAGGCAAACGGGCAGGGGCTGTTGGGCAAGTGGTGGGTGGCTACCCCGGGCCTTGGAAGTGTTGCGTCGCCAAGTTCGACGTCCAAGTCGACCAACCCTTCGTCGCACAGCGCGTCTACATACTCCAGCGGCTCGTCTACCAGCCCGTCTGGCGCTTACGGTGGCTCGACCGGCACCCCCTCGTACGGTGGCTCGACCGGTGCGCCTAGCGTTCCGCCCTCCTACGGTGGCTCGACCGGCTCGTACGGCTGAGCCTGAGGTCCCAACCACGGTGTTTTGCCATTATGGGTGGGCGCAAGCTCGTCAAGGCGGCTGATCCCGGTTGGCTTGATGAGCAGGCGCCCGCTGGAGGCGTGAGCGGTTCTTGCTAACAGGAGCGGTGAACACTTTCAGCTGGTTTCAGATGGTTACGGATGGTGGCGTTTAAGACCTTTCCGTTAAGGTAAGGTTTTCCATGCCCGTGTTACGTACTCGAGGAAGTGATGAGCGCCAGTTAGATGCGCGAAGCGATCACTACAAGTGGATCGCGCTGTCGAACACTACGCTCGGCGTCCTCATGGCGGTGCTGAACCAGTCGATCATCTTGATCGCTCTCCCCGACATCTTTCGTGGCATTAGCATTAATCCACTCTTGCCTGCCAACACTGGATACCTGCTGTGGATGCTCATGGGTTTCATGGTGGTCATGGCGGTGCTCGTGGTAAGCCTTGGGCGTCTGGGCGATATATTTGGCCGCGTCAGGATGTACAACCTTGGCTTTGCTGTTTTCACCCTTTTCTCCATACTGCTCTCAGTCACCTGGATGCATGGAACCGGTGCGGCGATGTACTTGATCATCTTGAGGGTTGGCCAGGGCGTTGGCGGCGCACTGCTGATGGCGAACTCTAGCGCGATCCTGACCGATGCGTTCCCGCCCGACCAGCGGGGCCTTGCTATGGGGATCAACAATGTCGCGATGATCGCTGGATCCTTCATCGGTCTTGTCCTTGGTGGCCTGCTTGCCCCTGTCGAGTGGCGGCTCGTGTTCCTTGTATCGGTGCCTTTCGGGCTCTTCGGGACCGTCTGGGCGTACTTGAAGCTTCGCGACCACGGCGAGCGCGCCAAGGCGCATATTGACTGGTGGGGCAACATCACGTTTGCTTCGGGTCTTGTGATGATTCTGGTGGGAATCACATATGGCCTCTTACCCTATGGCGGCCACACTATGGGATGGACCAGCCCATTTGTTCTGTCGATGGTTCTTGGCGGCACGATCGTGCTCGTTGTGTTTTGTTTCTTGGAGATGCGTGCCAAGGAGCCGATGTTCCGCCTCGGGCTGTTCCGCATCAAGGCATTTGCTGCTGGTAACTTCGCGAATTTGTTGGCAGCGCTGAGCCGTGGCGGGATGATGTTCATCATCATCATCTGGTTGCAGGGGATCTGGCTGCCCCAGCATGGTTTCAGCTTCAGTCAGACGCCTCTATGGGCGGGGATATACATGCTGCCACTTACGGCCGGTTTCCTTATCGCGGGCCCGACCTGTGGTGTTCTGGCGGATCGTTACGGTGCAAGGCCGTTTGCCACGGTCGGGCTCTTAGTCTCCGCGGGTACGTTTGTGGCATTGCAAGCGCTGCCGGTTGACTTCTCCTACGTTGGCTTCGGTTTTATCCTCTTCGCGAATGGTCTAGGCATGGGTGCGTTTGGCGCGCCAAACCAGACTGGGATCATGAACAGCCTACCGCCAGCTCAGCGTGGCGTCGGAGCCGGCATGACGGCGACGTTCATGGCCTCGGCTCAGGTGCTCTCAATCGGGATCTTCTTCACCTTGATGATCCTTGGCCTCTCTGCGAGCCTCCCCTCGGCGCTCTTTCACGGACTCACCGTCAACGGGGTCGGTGTCCATACGGCACGCAGAGTGTCCGCGCTACCTCCGGTGGGCAGCTTGTTCGCCGCGTTCCTCGGTTACAATCCGCTGCGTGAACTGCTCGGGCCAGCTCTTTCGCACCTGAGCGCGCATTCCGCTGCTCATCTCACGAGCCGTTCGTTCTTTCCGCGCCTCATTGCCCCGCCGTTCGGTAAGGGGTTGCATGAGGCGTTTGATTTCGCGTTTGCCGCTTGCCTGTTAGGAGCGGTGGCGTCCTTCCTGCGGGGTGGCAAGTACCACCACGGCCAGGACGAGCTGGCGCTCGCGCACGAACCAGCGAGCCAGGCAATGGCGGAGACTACAGCGGGGGTGGTCGATTGAACAGTTCCGAGCGACCAGGCGGAGAGGCCGTCGACCAGCGACCTCGGGGATCCCACGACGATGGCCGCTACAAGTGGATCGTTCTTTCGAACACCACCCTTGGCGTGCTCATGGCGATGATCGACCTGTCGATCATGCTGATCGCACTCCCGGATATCTTTCGTGGGATCCATATCGACCCGTTGGCGCCAGGGAACTCCTTCTACTTGTTGTGGATGATCCTTGGCTTCATGGTTGTGACCAGTGTGCTGGTGGTAAGTCTCGGTCGCCTTGGTGACATGTATGGCCGCGTTCGCATGTACAACCTCGGCTTTGCGGTTTATACCGTGTTCTCGTTGTTTCTCAGCGTAACCTGGATGAGTGGGACTGCGGGCGCGATCTGGCTGGTGATCATGCGGATCTTTCAAGGGGTTGGTGCGGCTCTCCTGATTGCGAACTCGGCGGCCATCCTGACAGACGCGTTCCCCGAGGACCAGAGGGGTATGGCTCTTGGCATCAACCAGGTGGCTGGCATCAGTGGCTCCTTTATCGGGCTTGTACTCGGTGGTCTGCTGGCACCGATCCAGTGGCGTCTCATATTCCTGGTCTCGGTGCCTGTTGGGATCTTTGGTACTATTTGGGCCTACCGTAAGCTCCGGGAGGTCCCAAGGCGGCGTACGGTGCAACTGGACTGGTGGGGAAACCTGACGTTTGCCCTTGGGCTGATCGGGATCATGGTTGGGATCACCTACGGGATCCAGCCCTATGGGCATTCCGATATGGGATGGACGAGCCCCTTCGTTCTCGGATGCGTCAGTGCTGGGGTGGCAATGCTGATGGCCTTTGTGGTGATCGAGAAGCGGGCAACAGTACCGATGTTCCGCCTCTCGCTCTTTCGTATACGGGCGTTCACTGCTGGCAGCATTTCGACCCTGCTGGCAAGCATCGGTCGCGGTGGGCTCATGTTCATGTTGATCATTTGGTTGCAAGGGATCTGGTTGCCAGAGCATGGCTACAGCTTCGCTCGGACTCCTTTGTGGGCAGGCATCTACATGTTGCCGCTCACGATGGGGTTTCTGGTTGCAGGGCCGGTGTCTGGGTACCTGTCCGATCGCTATGGATCGCGACCGTTTGCGTCCGGAGGGATGGTGGTCGCCGCGGGATCGTTCTTTCTCCTGGAACTTCTTCCCGTGAACTTCCCGTACTGGGCATTTGGCCTCATCTTGTTGCTAAACGGCTTGGCTATGGGCGCCTTTGCTGCACCGAACCGCGCTGGCGTGATGAACAGCCTGCCAGCGGAGCACCGCGGTGTCGGTTCCGGGATGAACGCTACGTTCCAGAACGCAGCGCAGGTGCTTTCGATCGGAGTGTTCTTTACTCTAATGATCGTCGGTCTTTCGGCCAGGCTGCCGACGACCCTTTATCGCGGCCTTATGGCCCACGGTGTGCCAACGCACGTTGCCGAGCGGGTTGCGCATATACCGCCGGTGTCCACCCTATTCGCTGCCTTCCTTGGCTACAGCCCGGTAAAACACCTCATTGGAGCGAAGGTGCTGGCGAGCCTGCCGGCCCACCAGGCCAAGCTGCTGACGGGCCGTTCGTTCTTTCCGTTGTTGATCTCAGCACCGTTCTCCGACGGATTGCACGCTGCTTTTGACTTCTCGGTCATCGCGTGCCTTGTAGCAGCTGGAGCTTCCTGGCTGCGTGGCGGGAAGTACCATTACAGCGATGAGGCTTCCCTGGGAGAACAGGCAACAGAGGCGCTCGTCGAGCCTGATGGCGCCCAGGTACTAAGGGGTGGTTCTTTGGGCATTTTGGAGCCGCGCGTCTCGCAGAGATCCAGCGTCACGCGGCGTGGCGGTGATGGAATACCAGGGTCAGGCGGAATCGGCTGATATGTTTGCGAAGATGTCCAATGCCGATCGAGACACCGATCGCGATGCTGAACTAGATGGAGGATCGCAAGCGCTCTGCCGGGAGACCACGACCGGTCCAACTGGTGCAACAGCGGGGATCAGGATCGGCGATGTAGCAGCTCGGGCTGGCGTGTCAACACGGACGCTGCGGTACTACGAAGAGCTGGGGCTCCTTGCGCCGTCTGGCCACACCGCTGGCGGAGAGCGGCGCTACGAGCCTCAGGACCTCGCTAGGTTGGAGCGGATCATGGAACTCAAGGAACTTCTGGGGATGAACCTGGAAGAGATCCGGAGTTTCCTGTCCTCGCAGACGCGTCTGGATGAATTGCGAGTTGCCTACCAGGCCCAAGAGCACGACACCGGCGAGACTGCGAGGCAGCAACGGCGCGCGATTCTTGAGGAGGCGTTTGATCTCCAGGCGCTGTTTATCGAGCGATTGGATGCGAAGCTCGAACGGATGGTGGAATTTCGTTCGCAGATGAACGATGACATCGAACGCTGCCGGAGCCTACTGGTCGAGTTGATGGAGGCGGTTGAGAGTTGATCCGGCTATTTCGGGCGCAAACTCGGCCCTTCAGGGCTGGGAAAGCCCGTCGTAACGTTCACAACGGGCCCTTCTGCTGGTCTATGTACTGGGCAATAACCGAAAGAGGCACCACCACAGGACCCGGCGAAGTACGACGGCGACCAGAGGTGTCCTCCCTATAGGAACTTGGAGATGTGACGGGGGACCTCCTTGCGCAGGATTCGCGACGATACTCCCTTCAGCGAGTTCACGAGGGTAGAAAGTCTGACGGTTGGCGGATAATGAACCAGCAGGTGAACGTGGTCCTCCTCGCCGTTGAACTCGACCATTCTGGCACCGGAATCCTCGCAGGTATCGGCCATGAGCTGGTGGCAGCGGGTAAGGATTGGCCCGGTCAGCGCTCCTCGCCGGTACTTGGTCACAAAGACCAAGTGGACATGAAGGTTTGAAACCTGGGAACGACCTCTACGGATATTAGGGTCCGGTACCCAACGCGGTGACACAGACCTATACCACTATGTGGGAAGCAAGCAAGCGTCCTGACACGATGGCTATTAGGCGTAAGCGGAAGCCGCACCCCCGCAAGGTCAAGCGAGGCGAACTGCAGATGTCTGGACATGGACCTGTGACCTGGACCTGAGTGCACCTGGTTTTATGTGAATTTATAGGGCATTTCCCCTGGACTTCGGGGCTCAGACCGACTACACTTGAGGTATGGCTGACGAGGGA
>JAJZXF010000066.1 GCA_021802485.1 Actinomycetes bacterium
CTTTGTCGAAAGCGACGCGAGGTCGCTGCCTGCACCAGGCTCACTGAACAGCTGGCACCAGAGCTCCTCTGCTGTGAGGATCTTCGAAAGCCATCGCGAAGCCTGCTCCTTGGTCCCATAAGCGAGAAGGGTGGGCCCTGCAAGGTTGATTCCGATGCGATTTACGAGTTGCGGCGCACCCGCGCGTGCGTACTCGGTGTTGTAGATCGCAACCTGCACAGGCGATGCCCCCCTCCCACCGTATGACTCCGGCCACCCGATAGCCACCCACCTCGCCTCCGCAAGCCTCGCCTGCCACCTCCTGTGCCAAGCAATCTCCTCCGAAAGGCTCAAGTTCTCAGGAGGGAACTCGACGTTCGCTTCAAGCCACTCCCTCAACTCGTGCGCAAAGCGCTCCTCATCCTGCGTATAGGACAGGTCCACCGCTAAAGGGTAACACCTGCCAGCAGTAGCCGCACCGTGATCCTATAGCGCTGTAGAGTACTGTATGAGCGGTGCCTGGAACCTCACAGACTCTTGCGCAAACGCCCGGATCTCACATCAGCGCTTCCCGACAGCGTCTGAAGCCAACCCTTGTACAGTCGCGCTCGCGCCAATACCGCCGCGAGGGCGGCCCGTGGGACGTAGCGAGCCTTGACCAGGTTCTATCCAGCTCCCCTCGAACACATTTCCTCGAGTGCGGAAGCGAGTTCATGCGTGCTGAAGAGGTAAACTCAGCTGTCGCTCACCTCGCTGGGGGGCTTCGCTCGCTTGGGATAGCGCGCCAAGACGTTGTGGCTTGGCAGTTGCCCAACTCCCTCGAAGCAGCCCTTCTCTACCGGGCCTGCTGGCGGATTGGCGCGATCGCAGCGCCAATCCACCACCGGGCAGAGGTAGCCGAGATTGAGGCAGCACTCGCCCAGCTCCCCCCCACCACATTGCTCACCTCGCCCGAGATGCCCGCAGCAGACCTCATGAAGTCGAGCGTTAGAAGCCTCATCGTCTCCCGCGACGTCTTAGACAGCGTCAGCGGTCCCCTTGTAGCCCAGCCAGGATCAGCTGCACGCCCGAGCGACCTCGCGGTGGTCTTGTTCACCTCCGGCTCGACCGGAACAGCCAAGGCCGTCCTGCACACCCATCGGGGCCTCGCCTACAAAGCGCTCACGATGGTCCGGGTTCACGGCCTTGACCCCAGGGACGCGACCCTCGTACCCGCACCGCTGGCTCACGTGTCAGGGCTGCTCAACGGCGTCCTGCTGCCGTGCGTAGCTGGGATGGGTTCGATACTCATGCGACGATGGGACCCAGAGCATGCCCTAGAGCTCATCGATTCCAAACTGGTGTCCTTTATGGCGGGCCCACCAACCTTCTTCATCGCGATCGCAGCTGCTGGTCCCTACCGGGCGGATCGCGTGCGCTCTATGCGCCTGATCTCCACCGGCGGAGCAGCTGTCACCCCCTCCTTCATCGACTCCGCCACCGAGGCCTTCAGGTGCCGGGTGAAGCGGACTTACGGGTCCACGGAGGCTCCTACTATCACCACCTCATCGCTCGAGGACCCCCCCAGCAAGGCCCGCGAGACCGACGGAAGGCCGATCGGCGAAGTTGAACTCAAGCTAGTTGACCCTTCGACCCTCACCGCTACCAGAAGCGCCGAGGTGGGCGAGTTGCTCGTACGCGGCCCCGAAGTCTTCGCTGGCTACGCAGATCCTACAGACACCGCTTCAGCAATCACAACGCGAGGGAAATGGTTTCGCACCGGCGATCTCGCAACGACAACTAGCGACGGCTACCTGCGAATTGTCGGCCGGATCAAGGAGATAATCATCCGCGGCGGAGAGAACATCTCCGCCGCGGAAATCGAGGGGCTGCTTGAGGCTCATCCAGAAGTTCAGCAGGCAGCCTGTGTTGGCATCCCAGACCCGCTCCTCGGTGAACGCCTCGCGGCAGTTGTCGTCGCTAAGTCCGGATTTGACATCAGCACCTGTGCTCGCTGGTTTGAGCTAAAGGGAATTGCGCGGTTCAAGGTCCCTCAAGTGCTCGTCACCACAGACGCGTTGCCACTCCTTGCTGCTGGAAAGCCCGACCGCAACGCACTACGTCGCCTCGCAGTGAACGCTTCGCTGAGCGAGGACCAAGTAGCAGTTGAACGGAGCGCAGCGAAGGGTGGAAGAATGGTGAGGTGAACGACACAGCGGCCGTCCAGCACACTGAGGATCACACTGCCCCGGATCAGATCAGGACGGATCAGATCAGGCCGGATCACTCGGGCACTGCAGACCGCTCGGAACACCTCGATGGACGCGACGACACAGCACCGCTTGTGATCGCCGGCACTAACTTGACCAGCCGGCTGATCCTCGGCACAGGAGGGATCCCGAGCATGGAGACGCTCTCAAACGTGCTGAAGGCCTCACGCTCAGACCTCGCGACCGTCGCGATGCGCCGGCTCGATCCAGCAACCGGAACCCATCGCGGATCCTTGCTGGATGTGCTTGCGACTGCCCAAGTACGCGTACTTCCCAACACAGCTGGTTGCTTCACCGCTGCAGAGGCGGTCCTCACTGCGAAGATGGCTCGCGAGGCACTTGAAACCAACTGGATCAAGCTTGAGGTGATCAGCGAGGATCGCACACTGCTCCCAGAGCCGATCGAGCTCCTCGAAGCCGCGGAGAAGCTCGTCGCTGACGACTTCAAGGTGCTCGCATACACCAACGACGATCCCGTGCTAGCGGTCCGCCTCGAGCAGGTGGGATGTGCCGCCGTCATGCCGCTCGGATCGCCGATCGGCTCCGGTCTTGGCATCCGCAACCACCACAACATCGCACTTATCGTCGAACGCTGCAGTGTTCCGGTCATACTCGATGCTGGGCTTGGCACTGCGTCAGATGCCTGCATAGCGATGGAGCTCGGTTGCGACGCAGTACTCGTGGCCTCTGCTATCACCCGTGCTCGCAACCCTGAAAGGATGGCACTTGCGATGGCAGCCGCAGTGCAAGCCGGCCGGCTGGCATTCTCCGCGGGTCGGATCCCAGCAAGAAGCCATGCGGTAGCATCCACCCCCTTCGAGGGTCGCATCGAGATTGCCCGCAAGATCAACAACAGTGAAATCAGTTCCTGAGTCGAGGGTTTCTCGCCCGACGCCTCCCGTCGTAGTGAGCATTGCTGGATCGGACTCATCCGGAGGGGCCGGGATCCAAGCTGACATCGCGACACTTGCAGGGATCGGGGTCCTCTGCGCCACAGCGATCACCGCAGTCACTGCCCAGAACACGATCGGCATACAGAAGATCCAGGTCCTTGCGCGGTCCATGGTTGAAGCACAACTTCACTCGGTCATAAGCGACATGTCATTCGAGGCAACAAAGACTGGAATGCTTTCAACATCTGAGACCATCAAGGCGATCGCTTCGTTCGCTGGCCGGGGGCAGTTGCCGAACCTTGTTGTTGACCCCGTCCTCATCGCGTCCGACCACTCGGACCTTGTCGTTGACCGCGCCTACAGCGCTTACTGGGAACTTCTCCCCTTCGCCGCGGTTATCACTCCAAACGCAGTTGAGGCTGCGCTCCTGTTATCTGAGTCGGGTTCTCGGCAAGAAAAGATGTCGTGCGAAGATAACGTCGAGCGCTCAGCACGCCTGCTCTACGAACGCTGCGGCGGTGCGACGGTGGTCATTACAGGTGGTGAAGCCCGTGAGACAGATATCTGCACCGACGTGGTCTGTGACGCTGACGGCCTCGAGCAACTCTGCGCACCACGAGTACATACAACGAATACCCACGGGACCGGATGCACGTTCTCAGCAGCCATCGCAGGATTTCTCGCGAAAGGGCTTGAGCGCCGTGAAGCGATCGAGTGCGCGAAACAGTACGTGACCGATGCTCTGCTCGGTGCTGCATGCTGGAGGCTCGGTTCGCCATCCGGACATGGACCACTGGATCATCTCCGCCAACAAGACGATTCGAACGCGTCCCGGTCATCTGTGCCAAATCACCCCTGCCCGCGACCCGCGAGCCAGCCAGTACACACTCAAGCGACGTGAACGCACCCGAGGGAGCTGACCCCGGGCGAACGTCGCAGGCAAACAAGGATGACCCGTCCAACGAGGAGCGCAGTGCTATCGAACGCACCACACGCTCGAAGGCCAGAGCAACACCGGCAACTCCAACGAGGTCGGTGTCGACATGGCCATCGCTTGCAGTCGTCGCGATTGCAGCGTTCATCATGCTTGCTGGCGTCCTCGCTGCTGGCCTCAGCGGGGGTTCCAGTACTGCTGGGAGAGCCTCATCGAATCGCAGCTCAAGCGGAGCCGGCTCGCGTGGTGCTATCTCAGGAACACAGGTGCTCGCTGGCATCTCCTCCCTCGGCGAGCCGCCTCCCGACATCCTAGGGTCGCTCTCGTTTCCCAGGGGATCCCGTGCGGTGCGCTTTGTGAACCAGGACCACGGCGCTGGTCTGTTCGATCGTTCCGCTGAGATCATCATGACCGCGACGCCGGCCGAGACCACCGCGTTCATCCACAATGCTCTCGAGGCCAGCCACTGGAGCTTCCTGGCGGAGGTCCGGGTGGCGAACATCGCCGCAACTGCCCCTGGGGAAGCCCTCCAGCTTTCACGCGCCTCGAGCGCACGAGTCGGGTTGCATGCAAACCAACTGAGTGCGAGCGGTCACGCTTTGTCATACACCAGCGACGCCAGCAAGAGCGCAGGAACTGAGATCATTGCAAAGCGACCAAGCCAGGACGGCTACTACTGGGAGGTTGGAATCGTAATCGCGAAGAAAATGCTAAATACTGGCCCGAACGGGAGCGTTGATCACACGGAGGTTCTCATCAGCCTCTTCGAGCTGCACAGCGGGATGTGAGCCGTCTGCGACCAAGCGGTCCGCAACTGCATTCGAGCGAGGAGGCGACAGCATCCAAGACCACACGAAGAAGTTGACCGGATAGATCAAATAGCCAAATCGCGTCGCAGGCGCGAACGCAATCGCGAACAGCGACAGCCATCCAAGCAGCCGCGTCACATCCGCTGCCGTGCGCAGGGGGTGCCTGCTCACCATCAATATCAAGAACACGACGCCCACAACCATCATCACCGCGAGGAACACGTACTTCCACTCCGGCAGTACAGAAATAATCATATGGCCTGGGAGCGGGCTTGCCGCAGGCGTCGCAATCCCAGCCAAACCGAGCGGGAAACGGACAACGTCATCGAGGAATGCAGCCGGGCCCTGAGCAACCCCGGACAGCACTACCGGTACGAGGATGCCAACCATGGTCAAGGAGATCCGCCCTCGGGCCCTACGCCCGCGTCCGTCCAGCGCGACGAAAACCGCAAGGACCACAAGCGGCCAGGCAGTGAGCTTCAAGGATGCCGCGGCAGCTAGAACACAACCCGCGAGTACCGGACGCCGTCGATCCAGCAATAGCACACCAAGAAACATCAGCGCGAGCACTGGAATGTCATCGCCACCAGTCGCAAGAGGCAGCGCAGCTGTTGGGAGGACCGCCATAGCCTGAAGAGCACGAAACTCGCGCTCTCGCCAACGGCCCCAGTACAAGAGCGCTATCCCGACGACGACTAGCGTTATCAGCGCAAAGCTGATCCGCGCGTCCCCAGCACCTCCGATGCCACGCACGCTTGACAACAGACCAAAACTCATCATCCCCGGCAAGTACGGAAAGTACCGCTTGTAGGACTGCTTGGTGGATTTCTCTGTTCCGTGCTGAGCCCCAGGACGACCCGCTACAGGGTACTTGGATGCCTTGGATACGCTGCGCACCGGTGCGAGTCCCCGCCGTCGGCTGCCAGACACCTGCCCGCTCCGGTTCGATGCGAGACACCGCGCACAGCCTCGGGATCCCGCTATCCGGTATGGGTCCTCGCCGCGCGTGAGCCGGAACGCGGCCTTCTCAACCACCGCAACTTCGGGTTGCGCATGACGACCCGGCAAGCGGCTCGCAGTCCACGCCACCTCGAGCACGAGCGGAACTACCATCGCCCCTACCAGGACGAACAGAAGGATACCCAGCTGCCAGCGCGAGGGCCGCCGCTGGCCAGCAGCGCGCACCTCGCGTCGGGGCCCAAAGCCGCGATAGCCCGCAAGCTGCTCAATTTGCCCTTCTCCACGTCGTCGTTTGCCGAGGTGTCCGTCTTTGAGTTCCCCATGTCCGCGCGAGCGCAGGAACACCCATAGAGATGCAACAGCTGCAACAAGATACGCTCCAGCAGCTATTAGACCCCAGTCCCTGTAATCCGCGTACTTCGACATGACGACCGTCATCGCTGCAAACCCAGCTGCGGCCGCGTACAGGATCACGTCACCTCGATGGCCCGCCAGGAGCATTGTGATTGCTGAATTCAACCATTGCCTCAGGCGTTGAGCGCGACTCACTCGTCACCCGCTCCAGCGACCATCATGCGATCGTTGCTTGCACCGGGCGCCAGGAGGCAGCCTCGCGGTGCAGCCCAAGGGCAACCTGGCAGCACCCCTGGCCATGGAATCGGCCGCCTGACGAGCAAGCCTACTCAGCTCCCGTGGCCAAAGTCCTCGGGCTTCAGATCTTCTAAGAACTTCCTGAACTGCCCGACCAACTCCTCGGGACTCACGGAATCCTCGTCGTAGACTTCGAGCAGTATCGCCTCTTGATCCATGAGATCATCCGTCACGTAGAGCCCACACCCAACCCTCACCGCAAGTGCGACCGCATCAGATGGCCTGCTTGAGACCGTCCTGTGCTCGCCGCCTCGCACCAGATTTACCTCCGCGAAGTAGGTAGCAGCTCGTAACTCGGTGATGACAACCCTTTCCACGGTCGCGTCCAGCGCAAAGATGATATCACGCATCAAGTCGTGAGTCATAGGGCGCGGAGGCTCAACCCCCTGAAGTGCAAAGGCTATCGCTGTAGCCTCGGGAGCACCTACGAATATCGGAAGCGTCCGGCCCGAACCTCCAGTTTCTTGAAGCAACAGCACGGGCGTGTTCGACTGCAGGTCCACGCGCACCGCGCTCAACCGGACTTCGACCATGGCTGAAACTTATCTCCCTTGAAGGGTGTCGCGATACGCACTCAGCCAGCTTCCGCCGGTTCGCTGGCTACGGCATCCGCTCCAGGTGCGCCGACGGCACTTGTCGAGCACCGTGTCAAGCATGCGGGTGCGTGGCTCTGAGATCGGGCGAGAGAGCCACTCGCATCAGCGAAGAGTGCATCTCCTGGCCCAGATGAGTCAGCTCGGCAAGCGCGTCTAGTGCGCGCTGGCGAGAGTCTGGATTTCGCTGCTTGAGCAGCGGCGTGATCAGCTGGAGCAGGAACCCCGCCTCCCTGTCGGCCGCGTTCTTGTAACTACGCAGGTGCCTCGCCTCAACACCGAAGCGCCTGAAAGCCGCTGCTATTCGTGCGACTGTGAGCGCCTCCTCGTCGTAGTAAGCGACACCAGCGACGAGTGTCCCTCGGAGAAGGCCATAGCTCTCGAACTCCCGCACATGCTCAGGCGAAAGCCCAGACGCCCTGGCCAGCTCGTCGAGGGTAAGGCTCACCCCGGTCATGCCAGCGCTGACACGGGCGAGCACCGCAGGGACCTCGTAGCCGTTCACGTGATCCAGATCGCGTTTGACTCCAACCTTCTCGGTGAGCGGATGGGAACCGGCTGAAGCCTCGTCAATCTCGTGCGGATGCCGCGGGCGAAGCACCGCTCTTGCCCGCGTTCTTGATTCAGAGCGCTTGGTGCGATCTCGATCCGAGGGACCAGCTTCATCGGTCCCTGGATCCGAGTAGCGATCCGGTTCATCGGCATCTGCGGTCCCGCTCGAGACGAACTCGCGAACGTCGTCACGAACTGGGTGCGCAGCGATGAGATGCTCGGAATGCGCTTGGGGCCCACTTAGCTCTGCCTCTTCAGAGCCCAAGGGAGCATCGGAGCCCACCCCGGGCTCCGCTCTCACCGGAGAGGGGTCATCGGGGCGTCCGCGACGCGAAACCATCTCGCTCTCAAGGAGACCGCCAGCGAGGCCTGACTCCTCGATCACCTGCAATCCTGCGGCCTTGTCGACCGCGTTTTCACCCTCGACGTCGTCGCTGAGCAGCAACACCTCCTGCGGAGAAGCCCAGAGCTCCTCCTGCGGTGACTTGGAACAGAGACGGTCCACCTCGTCGTCGCCCGCGACCCTGGACGCACCAGTTCCTCCATCGGCACCCCACTCGCGCTCCAGGCGACCCCGGATAACCTTGAGCGGGAGAAAATTCTCCTTCTGCTGGCGGAGGATCCAGCGCAGCTTCGCAACGTCACCCTCGTAGAACTTCCGATACCCAGATGGCGTCCTTTCGAGGTCGACAAGACCCTGGCTCTCCAGAAACCGGATCTTCGAGATAGTGACGTCGGGAAACTCGTCTCGCAGTAGCGCAAGCACATCACCGATTGAAAGGTAGCTCCTCACTGCCACGTCTTTGCTTCACTCCTCAGGCGCGCTCAAGTAAACCAACTTGAACTTGCCGATCTGGAGGACATCACCACTCGAGAGGGTCACCTCCTCGATACGTTCACGATTCAGGTACGTTCCGTTCAACGAGCCAACGTCGCGAACACGGTAGCTGCCCTCTTCGTGGCGGATCTCCGCGTGCCGACGCGAGACCGTGATGTCGTCCAGGAATATGTCGCTGTCGGGATGCCTTCCGATGGAGGTCACCGCAGCATCCAGGACGAACTTGGTCCCAGCGTTCGGTCCTCGCTTGACAATCAGGGCTCCGCTGCCCGATGGAACCTCGGTAAGGTTGATACTGAGCTCTTCCTCACCTGACTCGCCAAGCGTCTCTGTCGGGATGAACGTGACCGTGGTCTCGTTCGGCGATGCGGTGAGCACCGACCCGCACGAGGAGCAAAAGTTTGCCTCCAATGGGTTCCTATGACCACAGTTGTTACAGAACACGTAACCTACGGTAGCCGGTTTCGCAACCCTAATGCTGATGTCGCGACTTTGGGCTCAACTTCCCGATGAGCCCGAGGTGAACTCTGTATACGACGCAGCGTCCATCAGCGCATCTAGATCAGCTGCGCTATCCATCTCAACTACACAGATCCACCCTTGGCCATAAGGATCTTCGTTCAAACGCTCTGGCGCATCGCCAAGCGCAGTGTTAACCTCCACAATCCGGCCCGATACTGGTGCGTAGATGTCTGAGACGGACTTGGTCGACTCCACCTCGCCAATTACGTCACCGCGTGCAGCGACCGCACCGGCTTCGGGAAGGCGAACGAACACCACATCACCTAGAGCGTCCTGAGCGAAGTCAGTAATGCCGATCTTTGCCCTCGTAGCGTCGACGAGCGCCCACTCATGGTCCTCGCTGTATCTGAACTCACTGGGAACATCCATACCAACAAACCCTAATGCAGCACCCGACGAATGCGCACCGTGTACTCATGCGCCCGGGCCCGAGCTTCAACATCGCTCTGGCCTTCGGCCCAAACGTGCGTCCACGGTTCTTGTGGATCCGGAACGATTAGGGCCCAGCCATCTTCTTCTAACACCTTCACACCATCGACGAGAACAACGTCCTCGGACGCGACGCTCTCAAGCATCGTGCGCATGACCATTCCCTTTTGCTCCCACGGTGTAGCGACACTCTGGTGATTGATATGAACCCGAGGAAGACCGCTTGCTATCTTCGAAAGGCTCGTGCCGGTTTCGGCCAGCCAGGCGACCAGGTGAACGAAGGCCGCGACTGCGTCAACGGCCGGGATGAATCGAGGGAAGGCAAAACAGCCCGTCTGATCACAAGCAAGATCAACGCCAGCACTGCCAGCGACCTCCAGCAGGTTCGCCGTTGACATCTTGGTCCATACGATATGAGCGCCGTGATCCGCGCACAGCTCCTGCGCATGCCGGGATGCCGAGACCGGCAGAGCAAGACGTGCACCCTTGTTGACCGTAGTCACGAGGTGCGTGAACAAGAGCAATGCCTCGTTGTCGTCGAGCACCCTTCCGGTGTCGTCAACAATCGTGAGTTGCTCACCAACGGGATCTATCACAACCCCCAAGTGAGCGCCCGACGCCCTCACCAACTCGCTCACCTCACCAGCGCGACCTGCCCGGTCAAAGCCCACCGCAAGCGCAGTAGCAGCATACGGGTTCAGAGCCAGCACCTCTGCGCCCAGCTTGGCGAGTACATTCGGCATTACAAAGCTCGCGGCGCCAAATGCATAGTCGAGCACCACCTTGAAGTGCGCGTCTCCAACAGAAGCTGCATCGATGCTCGCAATGAGATCTGCTGTATAGGACTCGAGCACCCTCGAAGGGAAACCAATGTCACCGATGTCGACCGCCCTGCTCCGGCGAAAGTCCTCCCTGTTGTAGATCCGCTCCACCTTTCTCTGGGTCGCAGGATCCATGTCAAGACCATGTGCATCGAGAAAGCGGAGAAGAACGGACTCGGGGTCTTCCGGCGACAGGGTCACGGTGACTCCACCCTGACTCCTGCCTGCGCGTACCTGGTAGCGCGTGACCGGAACGGTCGCAACCTCGAGATCGTCGACGTTCACGCCAACTGTGTTGCAACCAACCATCACTGCCCTCTTGAGCACCCTCGCTGCCTTGCTGGTGTCCCTCGACGCGCTGACAACCGCTCCCTTGCCGAGCGTGCTCGCATAGGCCATGGATAGCCGCACGGCAAGCTCGGGAGTGATGTCGACGTTCGCGAGACCAGCTACACCGATAGGGCCAAAGAGGCTCCTTGCGCCGCGGGACTCCCAGACGATCGAAGAGTTGACGATCGCTCCGGAGTCAACGGTCTTGAACGGGTAGATCTTCACCCCAGTTTTGACCACAGCGTGGGCGCCGACCACACATTCCTCGCCGAGCACCACGCCCTCTTCGCATCGCGCTCCCTGCCGCAGCGTCGACGATCTGCCAATCACGGTGCTCCTGAGACGAACCCCTGCACCGAGGTAGGAGCGCTCGTGGACCACAGAGCGCTCAACAAACACCTCCGATCCGATCTTCACGTTCGGACCTACGACGCTGTACTCAGAGAGGTGAGCACCGCGACCTATGGCCGCGTTGTCCCCGATCAAGGCAGGACCGTCAATGCGCGCGCTGGGATCCACCTCTGCTCCCTCGCCCAGCCAGACGCCGTCTCGGAGCGAAAAACCGGAGATGTTCACCTTCACCTTTTGGTTCAAGATGTCACGGTGAGCCCTCAGATACGCATCGACCGTGCCGACGTCCTCCCAGTAGCCGTCCCCCACGAACGCGTAGATAGGCTCGCCGGCCCCGAGAAGTGCAGGAAATACATCATTGGAGAAGTCCGTCGCGATTCCTTGCTCGATGAAGTCGAGAACCCGTGGTTCTAAGACATAGATACCGGTGTTGACCGTGTCGCTGAAGACCTCGCCCCACGAGGGCTTCTCGAGGAAGCGCTCGATCGAGCCGTCCTCACGAGCGATTACGATGCCGAACTCTAGCGGATTATCAACCGACTTCAATGCTATGGTCGCCAGAGCGCCTCTTGACTCATGAAATGCCACAAGCGCGCTCAAGTCGATGTCGGTGAGCACATCGCCGGAGATTACAAGGAACCGCTCCGACAACTGGTCGCGGGCGTTCAGGACCGAGCCGGCAGTTCCAAGGGGGTGCTCCTCGACTGAGTACGTGATCTTCACACCAAGCTCTGCACCGTCCCCGAAGTAATTGCGGATCGCGTTGCCCATGAACGCGACCGTCACCACGATGTCATCGAAGCCATGCCTCCTCACGAGATCGATCACATGCTCCATCATCGGACGATTTGCCATTGCAAGCATCGGCTTTGGCTGGTTAGCGGTGAGCGGTCGAAGACGCGTCCCCTCGCCACCGGCCATGATCACAACTCTCATACCTCGACACTATCAACCACCAGGCTCTCCTACGTCGGGACGCGCATGCGGCATCCGACGGTGATGCGCAGAGAGTCGCCACTATGGATTGTCGGGACGCGGGCGTATAGCGCTCAGCGCCCGCGGCGGCCCTCCGCTAGTGCAACGCGAGCCTTCGGGACGTACTCAGCGAGAGCTACCCAGGCAAGCGCGAGGCCCAACAAAGCTACAACCCAAGCAAACACCCGCATGTCCTGCTGCCACGGTGCAGGTCCGTCGCCAAGCAGGAACGCAGGGAACGCAGACATCAATGCGAAGGTCCCCGCCTTGCCTACCCACAGGACGTCTATACGCTTAGCGCCAATCGAAGCGAGCAAGATGACTGCAAGCGAGACGAGCACCTCCCGCACGAGAGCCACAACTCCTAACCACAGAGGAGCTGCACCATAGGCGAGAATAGAAACAACCGCCGTCGCGAGCAGTACCCGGTCTGCAAACGGATCGAGCACCTTACCAACCTCGGACACCTGCCCGAAACGCCGTGCTATCCATCCGTCCACCCAGTCGGTCGCACCGAGGACCGCAAGCAGGATCGAAGCGGCAATCTGCTCGTGTGCGAAGAACAAGATCCACACGAAGATCCCACACGACCCAAGACGGGCAGCAGACAGAGCGTTAGGAACAGTCCAGACTCCAAGGGGAGCGCGGATGGCTCTCTTTGCTGGCGCCTCGGGATCACACTCAGGGTGTGTGTCACTCGCCTTCGCATCCCGAGAACGCAGCGAGCCAGCGTGATCGCCGGTATCGCCACTAATCACTGTCACCGCCAACGCTGACGCTACAGCGACCGCTGGTCTTAGACAGCGGCTCAGCGCCGATCTGCTCTGCGAACTCACAAATATCGGCGAGGCTGCACTCTACGCACCGAGGCGAGCGCGACCTGCAGATGCGCCGGCCGTGGAGTATCATTCGCAGGCTGAACACGCCGGTCTCTTCTGGAGGAATCATCGCACACAGTGCTGACTCCACCTTGGGCGGATCGACCTCCGACGTAAGCCCCAAACGCCGGCTCACACGTCCTACATGAGTATCAACAGGCAGGCCTGGCTCACCAAAAAACACGCTTCGAACGACGTTTGCCGTCTTGCGCCCGACACCGGGCAGCGTCACGAGATCCTCGATGGCACTCGGCACCTCACCGTGGTACTCACGCGTCAGGCGCTGCGCCATGCCGATCAGGCTCGAGGCCTTGTTCTTGAAGAACCCCGTGGAGCGGATCAGATCCTCGAGAGTGTCGCGATCAGCTCCGGCCATCGCTTCCGGGGTGCCATAGCGAGCGAACAGAGCTGGAGTGACCTGGTTCACTCGCTCATCCGTGCACTGTGCAGAGAGGATCGTAGCGACGAGAAGCTGGAATGCGTCCGAGTGCTCCAGCGCGCAAAGTTGCACTGCACTCCCCGGATACTCGCACGCAAGGCGCAACGACACCTCACGAGCCCGTGACTTGGCGTCCAATCGAGGCTTGCCGGAGCGTCCTGCCATGTCATCGCAGGATACCAGGCATTGCCGTCGCTGCTGTAGCGTTTCAGTCATGCGCCACATCGAGGTGAAACGACGGATGGCGGAGGCGGACATCGCAGAGGTATCCGAGTTATTGCAGGCTGCAGCCTCAGCGGACGGCCACCGCCCGCTTGGTGAGCACAAGTGGTTGGACCTTGTCGAGGGCGGGCGAGCTGGCTTCGCTGGCTTCGTCGCCCGCGACACCAATCGCTCCGGTGTGCTGGTTGGCTATGCCCAACTCACTCGCGGCCCAGGGAGCTGGGCTATAGAACGTGTCGTACATCCTGATTCACGGACCCCCGATGGCTCGGTGGCGATCGACTTAGTGAACGCGGCGCTTGCGGAGGTCGCATCCCAGGGTGGTGGTCACGTGCACCTATGGGTGCCTAAGCCGGGCGAGACGGACGACCTCATAGCAAAGCAAGCTCGCATGTCACAGGGCCGTGTGCTGTACCAGATGAGAGCACCCCTGCCGGTGTCATCCCCGGCTTCAAACATCACGACGAGGGCTTTTGAACCAGGTGTAGACGAGGATGCCTGGCTCCAGGTGAACAACGCGGCCTTTGCCCAGCACCCCGAACAGGGCAGCTGGACCCTCGACACGCTGCTCAGACGTGAGGCAGAGCCGTGGTTCGATCCCGCCGGGTTCTTGGTCTACTCAGAGCACGGCTCAATCGCCGGTTCATGCTGGACAAAAGTGCACGCAGACGAACAGCCGCCGATCGGTGAGATTTACGTAATCTCTGTTGACCCCAGCCACCAGGGCAAAGGCCTTGGCCGTCAACTGCTCCTCGCAGGGCTCGAGTATCTCACGACGGCCGGAGTCGAGACCGCGATGCTCTACGTCGACTCCCACAACACACGTGCACTTTCGCTCTACGAGGCGATCGGTTTTTCCCTCGATCACATCGATCGTGCTTGGACCGCTGACGTTCCTCCGGTGAATCTCGCCCGCCATAGCGGACAGGGATTCTGACCCTGCTGCCTCGCTTGCGTTGCCTGACATCGCGTACATCACGCCACCGCGACCAGCGGAACTGGCTCCAAAGAGTTGGTGGATGAGATTGCTAGTTTCGGCTTGCACGACGTCTCCGCCGAGGCCCGGTTCTTGGCGCTACTCAGGTCTCTAGCCTTGCGGCACTGCACCATACGGTGTGTGTTGCGCTGGTCAGGTGACCAGCGCTTGTCGTCTCTGAGATACGTGACTCGGATCTCTACATCCGCTCCTATAGGGAAACCACCCTCCTCAGTTAAGTCCGAGTGAGTGGTGTAGGAGCGGATCGCACGGGGCGAGCGAGGTGGTGGCGCTGGGCGCGTGGAGGCACGAGATGCGAGACGGACCTGCGATGTGCGGAACAGGGTTGGACTTTTCAGGCAGAAACAGTGCCGTGGCCGCACCAGCATATGGGGCCCTCACCAACCCTGAAAAGCCTCGTCAGCGAGCACGAGCCCACCGCCCTCCATCGCTCCCCCTCCCCCCACCCGCCGCAGCGCGCCGCCGGTCCGCGATCCGCTGGCAGGTAAGCCGAAACTACGCATCACCCACCCTCAACTGGTGGCTATCCCTACGATGTCGATCACACCCTCGCCACCAAGAGATCCAGCGAACACAGCGTTGCCAAAGGAGAACACACCACCGTCTGCGGCTACGAACCGATAACCACCAGGGGCCTGGTGGCCGGTGAAGGTCGCGCATGCAGTCCCCGTGCCGACACTTGTCGAGTTCCGAGATACCGCAAGGCCAACAATTGGCTCATTGAGCGCAATGCACCCCGTGGAGCCGTGAAACGCAGCGCCGAAGGCGAACACACCTCCGTCAGATGCGATCTCGTAGTATCCACCTGATTGTGTAACTGCAATGCCAACCACAGGCTTGTTGAGAGGCCTTCCTCCCATAGAGCCATGGAACACAGCGCCTGGTCCGAAGGCAAAGATACCTCCATCGGATGCGACCTCGTAGTATCCACCTGAGCGGGTGATCGTTATACCCACCACCGGTTTGTTGAGATGCTTTCCACCCATAGAGCCATAGAACTTTGTCCCTGGGCCAAAGGCGAAGATACCTCCATCGGATGCGACTTCGTAGTATCCACCTGCAGAGCTCGCAGCTATACCAACTATTGGCTTGTTCAGTTTCTTTCCACCCATAGATCCATGGAACACTGCATCGCCAAAGGAGAATATCCCGCCATCGGATGCGACCAGCCAGTAACCCTTGTGATCCATTGTGGCCGTTATCCCTACGATGCGATGAGA
>JAJZXF010000067.1 GCA_021802485.1 Actinomycetes bacterium
ACGACAACCCCGGCCTCGGTGTTTGGTACTGCTCGACCTCGCCATCCCTCCGGCTTCTTGGAGGTGAGGTGCGAACGCCAGCCACATGGACGCGGCTCCCTCTAAGTCGAGCAGGTCTGTGCTGGCAGTCATCAACAACTCAGTCTACTTTCGACCAGTGCTCTCGGTGCAACCGTTGCGAAGTCTCTCATCTGTCGCTTCAGACGAGGAGGTGGTCCTTGAGCCATCCCTTGACGGAGTTGGTCCAGTGGTGTCATTATATGAGCGGTTGAGGTGGCAAGATTGAAGTAGTTCCACTCCGCGTGCCAGTTGCGGCGCTTGGTCGGCATGGCGTCCAGGTTTGTGTCGGGAAGTTTTGGGCATTGTGGTGTGAGTGGTCACAAGACCGCGAAAGCGCTGTCCGATGAGTACGGAGAACTCCATGTTTGCATTGTGGTAAGCGCGCGCGGAGGAGATGGTACCTAGTGATATGATAGGGATTGTGAGAACGCTAGACATCATCCGCGAGATCGAACATGACGACGCACTCAGAGCACAGCTGAGGGCGGTTCTATTGGGCGACGAGTTTCTTCAACTGCCCGGAATCGTCAAGCAGCTTGTTGCTGAGGTGAAAGAGCTCGCGGTTACACAGCGAAGTACTGCGGGTGAGGTGAAGGATCTCCGGGCTGTGGTGAAAGAGCTCGCGCAGGCACAGCGAAGCACTGCGGGTGAGGTGAAGGATCTCCGGGCTGTGGTGAAAGAGCTCGCGCAGGCACAGCAAAGCACCGATGCTGTGGTGAAAGAGCTCGCGGAGGCACAGCGCAGCACTGATGCTTCGGTGAAAGAGCTCAGGGAGGCACAGCGCAGCACTGATGCTTCGGTGAAAGAGCTCGCGGTTGCACAGCGAAGTACTGATGCTGTGGTGAAAGAGCTCGTGGAGGCACAGCGAAGCACTGATGTTGCGGTGAAAGAGCTCAGGGAGGCACAGCGAAGCACTGACGCTTCGGTGAAAGAGCTCGCGGAGGCGCAGCGAAGCACGAGCCTCAAGCTCGACAGACTGGCAGAGGACGTTGGCGAGATGGCGGAGCTCTCCTGCGCCAATGTGCTCAAGACGGTAGCCTTCTGGAAGGGGTGGACATCCCTCGAGGATCCGCTGCCGATCGTCACAGGGTCCGGGGAGGTGGATGTGAGGGGCCACTTCGACACTCCGGGCGGAGAGGTCGTAGTCCTAGCGGAGGCGAAGTCACGACTCCGCGGCAAGGATGTCTCGAAGTGGGCCGCGAGATTTGAAGAGCAGGCCTGGCGAGATCGCTTCCTGCCGCCAGGCTTTACGGGTCAGGCCTTGCCTTACGTCTACGGAACTCTCATCTACGCGGACGCGATCAAAGAGGCTAAGAATCTCGGAATCGGGCTCTTGGGCCCTGAGGGAGAACGGCTGGCAGCTAACCCGGCTTGAGACGCCTCGCGACTGTTGGGCACCCCCGCAGCCTCCTGCTCGTCGGTCGCGAGAAGGACCGAGCTTGTCAGGGGCATCCGCGTGCTGGCGGCAGCAATGGAGAGTGGGATTGGATCTAGGGCAGTTGGAACGCGGGTACAGTGCCCCGACTTGGCTTGCCCCCCCCGGAGGTAAACTCAAGTTGAGTAACGCAAGTTGAGTTACGATAGAAGGAGGTGCGAGGGTGAGAGGGCGAGCAATAGCGAGAGAGGAGACCGGTGCGGCCCGGTCTGGCGCAAGTTTCACGGCTGGCGTGACGAGGCTGATTGCGGTGATCGCACTCATGCTTGGGGGCGGGATCGGTGCAATGGTGGCGCTCGCAACATCCCCGGCGGGCGCGAGCACTGCGCACGGCTCAGGGTTGCCGCCGGTGAACGTGAGTGTCGCCAACACCCCGACCGTGAATGTGGGCAACCTGCCGACGAACTCGGCCGGCCGGCTGAGAGTACAGAACGGCATCGGCACGAACGTAATGCATCAATTCGGCGGCGGTGTGTGGGGAAATACTGTCACCGCTGTTTGCAACGGCTGCCAGCCTAACGTCGCGACGATCGCAAACATATCGGGGCCGGGGCTCTTCTACGGAATGGCGTGGTGGGGAGCGAAGAACAACTGCACCCCGTTTGATGGTGTCACCAACCTGATTATCGATGGCAACAGCATACTGAACAACGCCTGGAGCAATTACGACTGGCCCAACAACACTCAGACCAACGTGGGCAATAATCAGTTCTTCGGGGGCTCGGGCAGCCCGATCGGCGGCACTACCGCCGGCTGCAACTCACCCGAAGGCCATTTTTACCCGCCAGTGCCAATACCGTTCCAGCACTCCCTCGTCGTACAGATGTACCCAGCCCCCTGGTGGAACCAGCCAGGGGCTCAGGTAATGCTCGGAGCGGAGGGCTGGTACTCGACCGGCAACAGCCCGTAGCTGGGCATGCCGCAAGGTGGGTTATGTGCTACTGGTATGAGCCCATATTCGATGCTCCGAATTCCTGTGGATAACTGACATCT
Source organism: Actinomycetes bacterium (assembly GCA_021802485.1). Taxonomy (GTDB): domain Bacteria; phylum Actinomycetota; class Acidimicrobiia; order Acidimicrobiales; family JAJZXF01; genus JAJZXF01. The sequence continues at coordinate 2,489 of JAJZXF010000067.1, forward strand.
GGTAGGCGGTCCTGGAGTTCGGTGGCCAATAGGGCTGTGGTATCGATGACGTGAAGGGCGACTCTCCTCCGGGATTGGGGTGGTTGAGGAAGCGGACCAGATCCGCGACGGCGGCGTCGGTGATCTGGTTGTCGAGCGCCTCAGCGACGATGAAGTTCTGGGGACAAGAGCCCGTGATTGCCACGAGGACTGCTTACCCGCTGGATGCAACAAGCGTGCTGCCAGGCTCTTTGTGGATTGTCTTGGGATGCGTGAAAGGCCCTTCGCGGTCACATTTGACCCCATAGTGCTGCGTTCGGGCACCGTGGTGTGAGTGGTCACTAGACAGCAAGAGCGCTGTCCGATGAGTACCGAGAACTCCATGTTCGCATTGTGGTAAAGGGGGGCATCCGCCTGAGTACAGTGACCACAAGATCGTGGGTGCTCGGTGCCATCAACGGGCCGATAAGGCACAAGATGTGGACGCCCCTGCACTCAGACGGATGCCCCCTTTTGTGGTAAGCGCGCGGAGGAGATGGTACCTAGTGATACGATAGGGCTTGTGAGAACGCTAGACATCATCCGCGAGATCGAACATGACGACGCACTCAGAGCACAGCTGAGGGCGGTTCTATTGGGCGACGAGTTTCTTCAACTGCCCGGAATCGTCAAGGAGCTTGTTGCTGTGGTGAAAGAGCTCGCGGTTGCACAGCGAAGTACTGATGCTGTGGTGAAAGAGCTCGTGGAGGCACAGCGAAGCACTGATGTTGCGGTGAAAGAGCTCAGGGAGGCACAGCGAAGCACTGATGCTTCGGTGAAAGAGCTCGCGGAGGCGCAGCGAAGCACGAGCCTCAAGCTCGACAGACTGGCAGAGGACGTTGGCGAGATGGCGGAGCTCTCCTGCGCCAATGTGCTCAAGACGGTAGCCTTCTGGAAGGGGTGGACATCCCTCGAGGATCCGCTGCCGATCGTCACAGGGTCCGGGGAGGTGGATGTGAGGGGCCACTTCGACACTCCGGGCGGAGAGGTCGTAGTCCTAGCGGAGGCGAAGTCACGACTCCGCGGCAAGGATGTCTCGAAGTGGGCCGCGAGATTTGAAGAGCAGGCCTGGCGAGATCGCTTCCTGCCGCCAGGCTTTACGGGTCAGGCCTTGCCTTACGTCTACGGAACTCTCATCTACGCGGACGCGATCAAAGAGGCTAAGAATCTCGGAATCGGGCTTTTGGGCCCTGAGGGAGAACGGCTGGCAGCTAACCCGGCTTGAGACGCCTCGCGACTGTTGGGCACCCCCGCAGCCTCCTGCTCGTCGGTGGCGAGAAGGGCCGAGCTTGCACTTGGGGTCCTGCCATTCTATTCTAAATGGGTGCCCACGTTCTCCCCCAAAGTTGGTGACATAGCTCGCGCCTGGCATGTGGTCGACGCGGATGGCTTGGTGCTGGGTCGTATGTGCACTGAAGTCGCGAGGATCCTGCGCGGCAAGCACAAGCCGATCTTTGCTCCGCACATCGATACTGGCGATCATGTCGTAATTGTCAACGCCGCCAAGGTTGTTATGACCGCTGGCAAGGCCGAGAAGAAGAGAGCCTGGAGCCACAGTGGCTATCCGGGCGGCATCAGCAGCCGCAGCTATGCAGAGTTGTTGGCCTCGAAGCCCGAAGAGGTCGTGCGTGACGCGGTGAAGGGGATGCTGCCGAAGGGTCCGCTCGGACGCCAAATGTTGGGGAAGCTGAAGGTGTACGCAGGCCCCAGCCATCCTCACGCGGCCCAGTGCCCTGAAGTGTTGGATTTGTCAAGCATCGCGAGACGGGCTTCTTGAGGCAGGCTTGCAGTGCAGCTCGAGACTTGGCAGGACGCGAGACGTGGATCCGTTGGCATCTACTTCTCCCGAGCGCGCGGCGAGCACGAATCGATAGCTCATGCGGTTCCATCCTGCGAGCCGGAAAAATGACAATGACGATCATGGACAACTTTATGAGAGAAGACGGAAAGTAAGATGCCAAAGCCACTTTTCCAGACGGTGGGACGCCGGAAGCGTGCAGTTGCGCGTGTCTGTATTCGTCCTGGTGGGGGAGCGATCAAGGTCAATGGAAAGCCGGTCGATGAGTACTTTACATCCCGCGCCCATCGCACTAATGTGGCCGAACCCTTGGGCGTGACCGAGACTTCGGAACGCTATGACATTGACGCAAGGATTGACGGTGGTGGAATGTCGGGTCAGGCAGGAGCCCTTCGCCTCGGCATCGCGCGGGCTTTAGCGGAGCTGGATCCAGACTCGCGGGCGCTCTTGAGGCGCTCGGGGTTCTTGACGCGAGATGACCGTATTAAGGAGAGCAAGAAGTACGGCCTGAAGAAAGCGCGCAAGGCACCCCAGTACTCGAAGCGGTAGTCTCGGTGGTCGCTCGCCCCACGTTTGGAACGGATGGGATGCGCGGAAGGGCAAATACCGAGCTGACTCCGGAGCTGGTACTCGCCCTCGGGCGAGCCTTTGCACGCGTGACGCATTCGAAGCGCTGCCTGGTTGGCAGGGACACCCGGCTGTCGGGGCCAATGCTCCAGTCTGCGTTGCAGGCCGGGCTGTGTAGCGAAGGCGTTGATGTGGTGGATCTCGGCGTCCTGCCCACCCCTGGGATTGCCTGGCTGTCCGGCGACCTAGATTGCCCGGCCGCCGTGATCTCGGCATCTCACAATCCTTTTTTCGACAATGGGATCAAGTTGTTCATGGCAGGTGGTGCAAAGCTTGCTGATGAACAAGAGAACACGATCGAGGCGGAGCTGGCGTCACTCCTTGGCACCTCAGGCCAGCCGCCTGATATCGCTCTGGCGGGACCGGCCTCGACGACAACCGACAGCCCGCCCCCAGACCTCGTTGCAGGAAGTGAATGTGTCACCCAACCTGGCATGGAGCCTCGCACCCATGCGGATCGGATCGGAAATCTTACACTTGACGAGGCTGGATCTACGAGGTATGTCGACCACCTGACCGGTGCATTGGCTGGCCAGACCCTGGACGGGATCAAGGTCGTGCTCGACACTGCGAACGGAGCGACCGCGGCGCTTGCGCCCGTCGTGTTTCGCCGGTTAGGAGCGGACGTCATTCATCTGGCGGGTGACCCAGACGGGACGAACATCAACGAGCGGTGTGGCTCCACTCATCCAGAGGCGATGACAAGGGAGGTTCTTGCTCATGGCGCGGATGCCGGCCTGGCCTTTGATGGCGACGGGGACCGCCTAATAGCTGCAGATGGGAACGGCAAGCTTGTTGACGGGGACGAGACAATGGCGATCCTCGCAGCTGACCTGGCAGCCCGAGGCCTCCTTGCTCGCTCGTGCGTGGTCGTTACCGTGATGACCAACCTCGGTTTTCATCGCGCTATGGATTCACTCGGGATACGGGTCCTGCAGACAGACGTCGGGGACCGCTACGTCCTTGAAGCGTTGGAGAAGGAAGGGCTGGTTCTTGGCGGTGAGCAGTCGGGGCATGTGATCCTGCGGCACCTAGCGAGCACTGGCGATGGGATGTTGACCGGCATCAGCCTGCTGGGAGTCGTCGCGAGAACCGGCCGCTCGCTCGCAGACCTTGCTGCAGGCTCCATGAAGCGTTTCCCCCAGGAACTGGTTAGTATTGCAGTTCCCGACCCCAGCGCGTTGCACGGTGCCCACCGCGTCTGGGCAGAGGTGGACCAAGTGCATGCAGAGCTGGATGGAGAGGGACGCGTGCTTGTCCGTGCAAGCGGTACGGAGAAGGTGGTGCGTGTGATGGCGGAAGCGAGTTCAGCGGCACTTGCGGGCGAGATGGCAAACAGGCTCGCCAAGGTGGTCGCTGAGGAGCTTGGAATTCGACCTGATGGCGAGAGTGTCGAAGAAGCTAGCGAAAGCTCTCCGGCTACCGGTGGGGCCTTCCAGGCAGCTGGGCTCTAGGCGGCTGGCGTGTGCGGCATAATCGGCGTGACTGGTTCCCCGGATTCCATCACGGTCCTCCTCGACGGACTTGCCCGTCTAGAGTACCGTGGTTACGACTCCGCAGGAGTTGCTTTGCAGGTCCCTAGTGGCCTTTGGATTGAGCGCTCCGCTCGTGGCACTGAGTCGCTTTCAGACCTCGTTGCTGCGCTTGATCGCGCGCCAGGCCCATGTGGTGCAGGCATAGGGCACACACGCTGGGCCACGCATGGCAGGCCGAGCGAGGTGAATGCGCATCCTCATCGGGATTGCACAGGCACGGTCGCAGTGGTCCACAACGGCATTATTGAAAACCACTTCGAGCTTGCAGCGGAGCTTTCCGCCAGCGGGCACGAGCTGGTTTCCGACACCGACAGCGAGGTGCTGGCCCACTTGATTGAGGCCAGTCTCGCGGATGGGAAAGCTCTTGTAGATGCAGTCAGGGCGTGCGTGAGGTCGGTGCGCGGTTCGCTGGCAATGGTCGCTGTTCATTCAGCTGATCCAGCGCTTCTGGTCGCTGCGAGGCGTGTTTCTCCGTTGATAGTTGCCACCACGGACCGGATCGGCTTCGTAGCCTCGGACGTACCCGCGCTGTTGGGTCGTGCCGACGTCATGTACGTGCTCGAAGATGGCCAGGTGGCCGAGGTGCGCCCGGGGGAGATCCGGGTTGTGGGAGCTGATGGCGAGATTTCCGTCCCTGTGGAGCTGAAGGTGGACTGGGATCTCACAGCCGCGCAAAAGGGCGGATTCGACAACTTCATGTTGAAGGAGATCCACGAGCAGCCAGCTGCTGTGGCTGACACGCTGATGGGCCGGCTGTCACCAGGCGGTACGGTCCTGCTCGACGAGATGAGGATAGACGATGACGAGCTCCGTGAGGTGGAGAAGGTTTTCATCGTGGCTTGTGGCTCGAGCTATCACGCTGGTCTCGTCGCGAAGTACGCGATGGAGCACTGGGCGAGGATGGCGGTCGAGATAGACATTGCAAGCGAGTTTCGCTACCGTGACCCAATTCTCGACTCGCGCACTCTTGTCGTCGGGGTTAGCCAGTCCGGCGAAACCCTCGACACTCTTCAGGCGATCCGATATGCGCGCCGTTGGAACGCGAAGGTGCTAGTCGTGACCAACGTGGTGGACTCGTCAATGGCCAGGGAGGCTGATGGCGTCTTCTACACGAGAGCTGGGCCGGAGATCGGGGTGGCGGCCACCAAGACATTTCTCGCGCAGCTGGTCGCTCTCGAGACTCTTTCTTTGTACCTTGCTGGCCTCCGGGGAACGCTATACCCGGCAGAGATCTCTGACTTGCTCGATTCCATGCAGGAACTGCCGGCAAAGGTGGCGAGTGCGCTCGGAAGGTCCGAGGAGGTGTTCAACCTTGCGGCTGCATATGCAGCCTCAGCGGAGTTCTTCTTCATCGGCCGGCACGTGGGCTATCCGGTCGCGCTGGAAGGCGCGCTGAAGCTGAAGGAGATCTCTTATCTGCACGCAGAGGGGTATCCCGCTGGCGAGCTGAAGCATGGGCCTATAGCGCTGCTTGAAGAGGGAAGCATCGTGGTGGGTATCGCAACCAGGACGCGCTTGTGGGAGAAGATGATGGCGAATGTCGCGGAGGTTAGGGCCCGCGGAGCAGTTGTCGTGCTCGTCGCGAACGAAGGTGATGAGGAGACCGGATCTGTTGGCGATGCAACCCTTTGGGTCCCGTCCACCCATCCGCTCTTTGCTCCCGTACTGGATGTCATACCACTCCAGCTGTTCGCGTACGCGCTGGCGAGGGCCAGGGGGAACGATGTGGATCGGCCGCGAAACCTTGCGAAGACGGTTACGGTCGAGTGAGAGAGCTTCAGGCGGTGGGCATCCCGGCGGAACTCACTACGGTAGGGGTTGATGTGGTAGATGTGGATAGGTTCAGGAGGGCATTACTTAGGCGACGAGGCCTCCTGGATAGGCTGTTTACCGTCTCCGAGCGGGAATACGCTGGGCGGTTTGGCGACCCGACTCCGCACCTTGCCGCCCGCTTCGCTGCGAAGGAGGCGACGATGAAGGCACTAGGGGTTGGCATCTCGGGGTTCCGATTCTCTGACGTCGAGGTGGTGAGATCAACTTCGGGGCAGCCCACCCTGCGGTTGGCAGGCACTGCATCCAATGCGGCCCTGGACAGGGGAGCCCGGGTGGGATCGGTATCGCTCAGCCATACTGCTACCGTGGCCCTAGCCGTGGTGGCGATGCGAGTGGCCGCGCCGAAAGGGGGTGATTGCTGAGCGATGCTGGAGGTCGTTGGGGTGGACGAGATGCGGGCGATCGACGAGGAGGCTCGACGCGAGACGCCTGTTGAAGAACTCGTCGAGAGGGCAGGGGCTGCGGTATACAGGGCAGTCATCGCTGAGCTCCGTCGTTCGCCTGGACGCTCTGAGGGCCGACCCGGAGGCAGGGGTTTCCCTTACGGCAAGCGTGCGATCGTCATCGCCGGTAAGGGACACAACGGCGATGACGGAAGGGTTGCTGCAGCAAGGCTCCGCAGTAGGGGAATGAAGGTCGAGGTGCTCGACGCCGCTCGTGCTCCAGCGCGACTTGTCGATGTTGACATCGTGATAGATGCGGCCTATGGCACCGGCTTCCGTGGCTCCTACGATGCGCCGGAGATCCCTCCCGGCGCTCTCGCTATCGCGGTGGATATTCCCTCTGGCCTTGACGCTGACACCGGTGAGTGTGCTGGCGCTCCGATGGGTGCCGATCGTACGGTGTCATTTGCTGCGCTGAAGCCAGGCCTGCTTCTTGGTGAAGGTCTGCTGCATGCCGGCTCGATCACGGTTGCTGACATTGGCCTCGACGTCTCTCGCGCCTCTGTTCGCGTGATCGAGGATTCTGACGTAGAGCTGCTGCTTCCACAGCGGGCCTTTGATGCTCACAAGTGGCGGTCAGGCGTAGCGATCGTTGCGGGCTCAGAAGGCATGATGGGCTCGGCAGTGCTCTGTTCCAATGCCGCGGCCCGTTCTGGCGCGGGTATGGTCCGCCTTGGGGTGCCGGGTTGCAGTGCAGCCGGGCTCCCGGTTAGCGAGGTCGTGTCGAGGGCGATTCCGGGATCGAGCTGGTCGGACGCCGCTGTTTCCATTGCAGAGCGTTGCAAGGCACTGGTGGTGGGTCCGGGGCTCGGACGGGGCGGCCCGGAAGGCGAGTCCGTGCGGCGTGTGCTAGCGGCCTCGCCGATTCCAGTAGTGCTGGATGGTGACGGGCTATGGGCGCTTGGCGAGGGCCACGATGCGCTCGCAGCATGCGCGGCTTCGCGCTCAGCGCTGGTGTTGACGCCCCACGATGGGGAGTTGCGGAGGTTGATCGGCTCCACGCCAGGGCCGGACAGGATCGGATGTGCGAGGCAAGTTGCGGCATCGACCGGTGCCGTCGCGTTGCTGAAGGGTCCATGCACTGTCATCGCTGATCCTGGAGGTGAGGTGCTCCTTGCCGTATCTGGGAGCGCCCGCCTTGCAACCGCGGGTTCTGGAGACGTGCTCTCGGGGATCATCGCTGCCTTCATCGCTAGAGGCGTTGAGCCGTTCCTTGCAGCAGCGCTTGGGGCCCATGTTCATGGTCGCGCGGCGTCATTGGGGCTGGCGGACGGGTTGGTGGCTGGGGATCTTGGCGAGCTGGTTGCGCGCTGGCTGTCAGAGAAGGCGACTGGCGCTCCTGGTAGCCTGGAGCGCAGTCCGGTGTCGCGATGAACCTCTCGGATGCGGAACCCGTCGCTGGTGGCGAGGTTTCTGGTCTTCTCCGGCCGGTGATGGCACGGATCGACCTGGACGCGGTGTTTCACAACGCTCAGCTCCTGGCACGCATCGCAAGACCATCCTTGCTTTGTGCGGTGGTGAAAGCCAACGGCTATGGCCATGGCTCGGTGGAGGTGGCTCGTGCTGCCCTCGCTGGAGGCGCGAGATCGCTGGGGGTTGCGATGGTCGAGGAGGGAGTCGAGCTCCGCCGTGCGGGCATCCGGGCCCCAGTGCTTCTTCTCTCGGAGCCGCAGCTCGCGACGATGGAGGACGTAGTGCGTTACTCGTTGACGCCGACCGTTTACTCCGAGGAAGCCGTCGTGGAGTTGGAGCGGGCGGCTCGTCAAAGGGGATCTGGAACCAGAGAGGACTTGGGGCGCATCCGGCTTCACGTGAAGGTCGACACTGGAATGCACCGGGTGGGTGCTGTGCCGACTGAAGCGATTGAGATAGCCGGGCGCGTCTGGGCTTCGAGGGAGTTGTGCCTGGAGGGGTTCTGGACGCACCTCTCGGCAGCTGACTTGCCCGATGAGGGCGCTCACGAGGTGACGCGTTCCCAGCTCAGGGCCTTTGACGAGGCGGTGGCGACGCTGGAGATGAGGGACCAGCGACCGCAGATGCTGCACGCAGCAAACTCAGCGGCTCTGATCGGCTATCCGGAGTCCCGCTACGACATGGTGCGGTGCGGGATCGCTCTGTACGGGTATCTGCCATCGACAAGCCTTGCTGAGCCGTTGCGGGCCGTTAGTGGCCAAGAGCAGCTGGTTCCGGCGATGTCGCTCGAGGCAAAGGTGTCCCACGTCAGGAAGGTTCAAGCCGGTGAGCGGGTCTCTTACGGGCTGAGCTACAGAGCACCCTCGGATCGTGTGATCGCGACCCTCCCGCTCGGATATGCGGATGGCGTGCCGAGGAGCTTTCAAGCTGCAGGTGGAGAGGTACTCATTGGTGGCGAGCGCCACCCGCTCGCCGGGGTGGTCACGATGGACCAGCTGATGGTGGACTGTGGTCCTCGTTCCATGGTTCGCAGGGGAGATGAGGCCGTACTGCTGGGACGCCAGGGTTCATGCGAGATCACCGCCGATGAATGGGCAGGCCTGCTTGGCACCATTAGCTATGAAGTTTTGTCACGTATTGGCGGGCGCGTTCCACGGGTGGCGACGGGTGGTCCGTACAGCTCTGAGGCCCTGGACGCATCAGAAGGCGCAGTAGAACTAGGATGCGCGGACGAAGAAGCACAACGGACCACTTAGGAGAAATTTGAGGATGGATCAGTGAGAGCGAAGCGGTCGATCGGCATCTTGGCGGTCTCGGCTGGTCTCGGTGCTTTTTTTGCGATCGAGCGACGGGTCGCGCTTGCGAGGAGGGCGACGTATCCGTCGACCCAGCTTGACAGTGATCTCACGCTCCCAGCGGAAGCCTCGCGTCGTTTTATCGAGACCAGCGATGGCGGTCGGATGCACGTAGTTGAAGCGGGCGAGGGCGACCCGATCGTCCTGGTGCATGGTGTGGGACTATCCAGTGCAGTTTGGGCCTACCAGATCAGGGACCTGAGTCAGGATCATCGAGTCATTGCAATTGATATGCGCAGTCACGGCGAGTCACTCGCCGGCCGGGATAGCTGCTCGATGAGCCGGATGGGACTGGACCTGCTCGAGGTTCTCGAACACCTGGATCTGACACAGACGGTGCTCGTGGGCCATTCCATGGGAGGGATGGTCGTGCTCCAGGCGATGGTCGATCTGGGGCCACGGATTGCGAAGAGGGTCTCAGGAATTGTTCTCGTTGGTGCCTCTGCGAGGGAGCTGATTGGGGTTGGGGCGCGAGGGAGAAAGCTCGCTGCGGGCTTTGTGACGCGAGCTCTCGGGCTGCTCGACGCTGCGGGAAGGCCGTTGATGGCAACCGATGACATCGCGTACTGGTCTACCAGGCTGAGCTTTGGGGTCGATCCTGCGCCCGCTCATGTCCAACTCACAGAGCGGCTGGTCAACGCGATGCCGCCTTCAACGATGGCGGAGATGGTACGTACAATCCTAACCTACGACGTGTCGGAATCCCTATTCAAAGTAGAGGTTCCTACTCTCGTGATCGTGGGCACGAGGGATGTTCTCACTCCGCCATGGATTGCACGCCGGCTTGCGAGGGGACTAGCGGACTCCGATCTATTGGAGTTGGAGGGCGTGGGACACATGGTGATGCTGGAGCGCCGCCAGTACCTGGACGCGGCTCTTGAGCAGTTCTCAGCCAGCTGTGTTGGGGCAGTAGCTGAATCCTGATAGCGCGGGTACCATGCAAGTGTGGTCTCGCTCACGGTGCTTGAATCCGAGGCGCGCTCGTGTACGCGTTGCGCGCTGGCTTCCAGCAGGACCCAGGTGGTGTTTGGCGTTGGAGATCAACATGCTGGGCTATTCCTGGTTGGAGAGGGCCCGGGATATGACGAGGATCGTGTCGGCGAGCCGTTCGTGGGTCGTTCAGGACAGCTCCTGGACCGCTTGGTCTGCGAGGAGGTGGGCCTTGATCGGAGTCAGTACTACATTGCGAACGTGGTCAAGTGCCGCCCTCCAGGTAACCGCGATCCGAAGCCGGCCGAGATTGATGCGTGCCGGCCCTATCTCGAGGCGCAGCTGGATGCGGTGTCACCGAAGGTGGTGGTTACGCTCGGCAACTTCGCGGCGCGCCTGTTGCTCGGCACGACCGAGGGAATCAGCAGGCTCCGCGGTCGGGTGTATCCTTATCGTCGTGGTGTTCTCGTGCCTACCTACCATCCGGCTGCGGCACTGCACTCAGGCGGCGCCACGGTGATCGCCGCGATGCGAGCAGATCTCGTCCGTGCCAAGGAGGCTCTGGCGTCTGTGTCTTTGTCTTGTGAGATGCCGACCGGCTCGGCTGGGGATGTCGACCCAGGAGAGAGGACTCCCTAATGGTTGTGCGGCACGACCATCAGGTTCGATCGCCGCGCTTGGCGAAAGAGCAGATCCTTGCAAAGACAGACTCTGGCGAGCAGACTCGCAATCTAGCTGCGGCAGTTGCCGCGCTTGTCACTCCTGGTGATGTCATCGTGCTTGCAGGTGACCTTGGCGCTGGTAAGACCACGTTCGCTAAGGGATTTGGTGCGGCTCTCGGGGTCATTGAGGCAATCACGAGCCCGACGTTTGTCCTCCGGCATGCCTACAGCTGCGTAAAGAGTGGTCTCCTCGGACCCGATGGCCGTGCTGCGACGCTGGTCCATGTGGACGCTTACCGCCTGGACAACCTCGCGGAGGGTTTCGATCTGGATCTCGGGGCATCCCTCGACGATGGCGCTATCGTCTTAGTCGAGTGGGGAGACGCGATCATGCCTCTCCTCGGCCAAGATCACCTGGGCATCCGGATCGAGTACGGCATGGGCGATATGGAGCGGCTCTTGGAGCTGACCACCTCTGGTGAGGCCTGGCAGGACCGCCGGCTGATGCTCGAGGTCCAGCTCTCTCGATGGGCCCCGCGTGCTGGAGTAGCGTCTTATGACAATGGCGGCGCGAGTTGATCGCTCTTGGCATCGAGACGGCGACCGACCGGGTGGGAGTTGCTTTAGGGGAGTCCGGACGTGGGGCAGTGGCCGAGTTCAGCCTTGCTGGTGGGAAACGGCATGTGGAGACGCTCGTGCCTGCGATCGAATTCTGCTGTGCGTCGGCTGGGCTGGATATCTCGCAGGTCGAAGTGATCGTGGCGGATGTCGGCCCCGGCCTGTTCGCTGGGTTGCGAGTTGGTGTCGCGGCAGCGAACGCTCTGGCGAGTGCCCTCGGCGTTCCAGCGATTGGCCTGTCCAGTCTGGACGTGCTTGTGGCGGGGATTAGCTCTGGCTATCCCTCAGTGATGGCCGTGGTGGATGCGAGGCGCGGGGAGGTGTTCCACGCGAGCTACCGTCCATCCCTCTTGCCTGGGCTCCCGTGGGAAGTGAGCAAGTACGAGCGTACGAGCGAACCTCGCGTCTGTGCTCCGTCGGAGCTCCTCGAGCAACTACTCGACTCAGGTACCGAGTGGCTCCTCGTCGGAGATGGAGCCTTGCGGTACGAGAACCAGCTGGCGGTAGACCCGGAGATCTCGGTGGCCGACCGGCGCCTCGCATCTCCGAGCCCATCCGTTCTCGTAGAGATGGGGCTCCGGTCAGTGGGCCGTGAAGCCGGCGTGTCGCCGGTGGCGGGGCCGCTTCGTCCAATCTACTTACGGCCGCCGGATGCGAAGATCGACTGGAAGCGGCACAGGGCACCTGGTCTGGCGCTTCATTCGAGATTGGACACCGGTGTGCAAGCAGCGCGCATCTTCGAGGCTGCCGGGAATCCGTCAGCCAAAGGGCTTGAGACATGATCCCGCTTTGGGTGGCAAGCGGATGCATCGGTGAGGGACGTGCGGGCGAATCGTGAATGCGAGGGCTGACGCAAAGTATGCTGCCGATAGGGTAGTCCTTTTGCCGATGCGCCGCCGGCACCTTCGTCCGGTGCTACGCATCGAGAGCGTGGTCTATCCGAAGCCGTGGACGCTATCGCTGTTCTTGAGCGAGATCGTCCAGCGAGACGTGCGTGCTTACTACGTCGCATGCTGTGCTTCGCGTGTCATAGGTTACTCGGGCCTGATGCTTGCGGGCGATGACGCCCATGTGACTACGATCGCAGTGGATCCGCAATGGCAGCGCAGAAAGGTGGGGACCCGTCTGCTGCTCAATATGGCAAGGGTGGCAATAATTCGTGGCTCATCAAATCTGACGCTCGAGGTCAGGGTGGCCAACAAGGGCGCACAGGCGCTGTACTTCGAGTTTGGCTTTGAGCCAGCTGGCATCCGAAAGAATTACTACTCCGAAACCGGCGAAGATGCTTTGATCATGTGGGCTTGCGGGATTGATACCCCAGAGTACGCAGATCGACTGGCTGGGATTGAGAGAAGGCTCGTGTCATCCATAGCGGACTCCGTGATGCGCAGTGAGGGGTCGCGGCCGGTCCAGCTTCGCTCCTGGAGGTCCTTTGGATGCACCTCCGATCAGGGGTATCGGGAGCAACGAGGGTGACACCGGCAAGCAAAGCGAGGGTTACCAACTGCCGGCCAGCGAGTGCCCACCAGTGCTCGTACAGGTGTGCTAGTACGTGGGTGTGAACTTGTCTGACTGGGCCTCTATGGTGGGCGTGAGCAAGCACACGGCGTATCGCTGGTGGCGCGACGGCACCCTACCCGTC
>JAJZXF010000068.1 GCA_021802485.1 Actinomycetes bacterium
CGACTGGAGTACGGGTTCGAGCAACACCAAGGAGAGATCGACGTCGCCGGGCGGTCCCCAGCACAGCTTTCACCAATCGCAAACGGTCGCGCCAGCGGCAACAATGACTGGGATGCAAATGGCCAATTCCGCTACTACCAGTAGCGGAAGGTGCATACCAGGCGTCTTTCCCCGGGCTCGGGGTGCGGCGCAAGCCGGCCCTGGTACTCACGAAGAACCTCCGGATTGACCGGATTGAAAGGTGGATTGAATGCTCGGCTCACAGGCGGCTTGATTAGAGCTGTGGCCTTCGTCAGTGCGATACGTTCGAGGCGCTTGAGGAGCTCGGCGATCTCCCGGTAGAGCTGGCCGGGATGGATTAGACGTCCTTGCCGTGGCCGAAGACGGCCTGGTCACCGGCCAGACGCAAGCGCGGGACCCATTCCGAAAACGAGCCCGTCGAAGGAGATGTGCTCAGCTGCCGACGACCACCCGCCGCTGAACTTCGATTCCGACATTAGTCTCGTCCTCTTACAACCCCTAGCCCGAACGACTTGGCGTGGCTCCGGCGGCCCTCCTCCAGCCGCTCACGCTCTCTCTCGTTGCCAGCCATGGCCCTGGATCACGACGCCGTGATCACCGATCTGGACGGCGTCCTCTACGCTGCCCAGATCGTCGACAGAGGTATGCCTGCGAGACGGTCGCCCAAGGGCAGGGAGTCCCGGCCGGTGTAGAGGACGAACCCACCAGCGAAGCGGCTGCCGATTCTGTCGCGAAGCAAGGAGAGCCATTTGAAGTCGCCGGCGCTCAGGGTGGCAGCGGCCTTGACCTCGAGAGCGATGACGCGTCCGTCCGGCGACTCGAGCAGGGCATCGATTTCGGGTCCGGTGCGGTCGCGCCAGTGGAGTAGCGCCGGTTGGGTGTCGCTGTAGGGAACTTGCTTGCGCAGCTCCGCGAGCACAAACGTTTCGAGGAGGCGGCCAGCCGGATCGGGGTGCATGTCAGCAGCCAGCGAGACAGCCGAGACGTTGAGCATCCGGGCCGCCAGCCCACTGTCAAGCAGGGTGAGTTTCGCTGCCTTGGCGACCCGGCCGGCCAGGTTGTTCGACCACGCAGCGACGCGCTGCACAAGGTATAGAGTTTCAAGGAGGTCCAAGTATGGCGGGAGGGTCGTCTCGGGGATGCCGGACTCACGAGCGAGGGTTGCCTTGCTGACGCTTGACGCCGTGTGGGCAGCGAGAAGACGGAGCAGGGTCGGCAGATCACGGAGGTGGCGGAGCTGGGCGATGTCGGAGGCGTCGCGGGTGACGATGCGGGTCGTATAGTTGTCGAGCCAGGCTGCCCTGCGGCGGGGAGTCGAGCGGGCGACGACCTCGGGATAGCCCCCTTCGCAGACAAGGGCGAGATAGCCGGCCCGGTCGAGGGTGCCGGGAATGTCGAGGAATCGGTCGCCATCGAAGGCGCGGTCGATGAAGCGCTCGATATGGCTGGCGCGCTCGCCTTGAGAGAGCCCGAACAGCTCGATATTCTCAGCTCGGCCAGCCAAGCTGTCCTCTATCGCCGGAAGGCGTAAAAGGTTCGCCGATCCCGTAAGCAGGAACCGTCCGGGGCGCCGGTCACGGTCGACAGCAGTCTTCAGGGCGAGCATGAGTTCAGGAGCGCGTTGAACTTCGTCAATGCCAAGGCAGCCGTTGGGGAACTGCTCGACGAAGGTGACCGGATCTGCTGATGCTGCGCTGCGGAGATTGGCGTCGTCGAGTGACACGTATCGACCGGAGCGACGGGCGAGCACGTCCTGGACGAGCGTGCTCTTGCCGACCTGGCGTGCGCCTTGGACGACGGTGATCGGTGTATCGGAGAGGCTTTCCTCGATCAGGGACGCCGCATGCCGCGGAATGATCTGCACGTGACTCACCATATTGATCGCTTGGCGGAAACGCAATAGTCATATCGTGGAAACGCACCACCACTGAGGTGGGTTCGCAGCCTCTTCTCTCGTAGCCACTGACATCCTTTCCTGGGCTACGGTCAGGGTTTAGCGGTCCGCCGCCAAGACCGCGGGACGCTGTCCGGCGAGCCGGGGCGGGGTGAGGCCGGTTCCGGTCGGCGGCTCCTTTGTCCCTGGCGACCAGGTGGAATATGCGTCGACGAGCTCAGGGCATACCCACCCGCGCGGTCAGCTGGAGAGCCCTCCAGGAGAAAACACCTCGCGACCTGGTGAAAATAGAGCCGACCAGCGTCATCCGTACCAGCCGGTCACGTCGACGACCACGTTTGCCGATCCCGCAGAGTCGTAGATGGTGATATCGCCGGTCGGACCGAGTTCGACGACAACGAGGTTCGCCGCCGTCTCGCCGGCTGACCAGCTCAAGCCACTGGCAACCGGCGCTGATCCCAAGCCATGCGGGTAGACCGTCAGGTAGCCGGCCGGCGTCGTGTTGACAGCGGTGACGTTCAGAACGACCGCCTTGGTGCCGGCCGGCACGCCCCCGTTGCCTGTGACCGCGATGTTCAACATCCTGTCTCGCCCTGGTGGCATGGTGGAATAAAGGGGTGTCTCAGGTCAGCCTGACGGACAGGGGACAGCCGACAAGGTTGCGAACTTGGAGCCGGCTTCAGCCGGTGCGGAGCCCGGAACAGAAGGTGCTGCGCGCGGAAGCGGGAACAAAGAGACGGGCACCAGCGCCGTTCACTAGTGTTGACTCGATGTTCCCGATGTCGTGCGAGGCGGCTGACGCTCCAGAGTTTGCGACCCCTGTAATCGCTGAAGTAGCTGGTGCAATCGAGGTGGTCTGATGGACCGGGCTGCCTGGCGTCTCCTTGGAGCAGCACTTGCGGCGCCGCTCGACTCGCTGTTCGGGGAGGCGGCGCCTCGCATCCACCCGGTGCGATTGTTTGGGGGCCTGATGGAGCAACTCGAAGAGCTGGTGTGGCACGACGGTGTGGCTGCGGGAGCCGCGTATGCGGCGATGGGTGTCGGGTTAGGTGTGCTCGTCGGCCGCGTGCTTGCTTGCCTTCGGCCTGGCAACGGGCGGTCGTCGCTCGGGCGTCTTACGAAGCGGCGCCTTCAGGGTCGGGAGTTGATTGCGTCTGCGGCTGCGGCTTACATTTCTGTAGGAGCGAGGGCGCTCTTTGACTCAGCGCGTGATGTTTCTGTTGCCCTTGAAGCTGGCGATGTGGATTCGGCTCGACTCTTGGTGTCTTCCCTGGTCGGCAGGGATACGGATGGTCTTGGTGTCTCAGAGATCGCGCGCGCTGCGGTTGAGTCGGTTGCAGAGAACACCGTCGACGCCATCGTGGCGCCGATCATGTGGACCTGCGTGTTCGGTTCGCAGGGGGCTCTGGGCTACCGAGCGGTGAACACGCTTGACGCCATGGTCGGCTATCGTAATGCTCGCTATGAGAGGTTCGGCCGCGCCAGTGCTCGGATGGATGACGCTGCGGGATGGGCACCTGCCAGGATAACGGCGGCTCTCGTGATGCTGGTTCGCCCGAAGACCGCATGGGCGGTGCTGCGCTGCGTCTCACGAGACGCGCCAGGGCATCCGTCGCCGAACGGAGGTGTCGCTGAGGCTGCCTTCGCGGCAGCTCTGGGTGTTCAGCTGGGCGGTTTGAATCGGTACCAGGGGAAGGTAGAGCAACGCTGCGTACTTGGCGAGGGACCGAAGTGTGAACTTGAGGACATCGTTCGGAGCGTGGAGCTCGCGCAGGATGTCACGAGGGCGGCAACCGTGCTCGCAGGGCTTGCGGGGATCGTGTGGATCGCTGGCGCCAGCGTAGCGCGCACGGCGTCGCCTAAGGACGCTCTTTCTCGCCGGAATGTGTTGGAGAACGGGTAGTGGATTCCGAAGTCCAGCAACGACGCTCATCTGGTGTTCCGGCGGCCGGGAGCCATGGCGGTGATGGTCAGCGCATTGCCATTGCGTTAGGTATTGACCCAGCGGACGTGCTGGACCTGTCGATGAGCCTCAATCCACTTGCGCCTGACGTATCGAAGATCATTGCGGCTCATCTCGACTCGTTGAGGCTTTACCCAGATGCGAGCGAGGCTACGAGTCTGTTCGCAGAGGCACTTGGAGCCGACCCCTCTCAGGTGGTTCTCACGAACGGCGGCTCCGAGGCAATAATGCTGGTTGCCCAGGAGATCCGGCGCGCCTCGATCGTGGAACCCGAGTTCAGCCAGTACCGCAGGTACCTAGAAGTGGTCGATCCCAGCTACCCGCGGTTCCGTTCCAACCCGAACAATCCAACGGGCCAGCTGGCAGGGCCCGAGGAAGAGGCTCTTGTCTGGGACGAGGCGTTTTACCCCCTCGCAACCGGGTCCTGGAGTCGGGGAGATGCGCGCTATGGGTCGGCCGTCGTTGGTTCCTTCACAAAACTCATGGCGTGCCCGGGATTGAGGGTCGGCTATGTCGTTGCTCCTGACGATGTGATGGCCGCCAGGGTGGCGTCTCGCCAGGCGGAGTGGTCGGTCGGCGCGCTCGCGCTCGCATCTTTGCCTGATCTGCTCGCGGTTGCCGACCTCCCGCGCTGGGCCGCGGAGCTCTCTGGGTTGCGCTGCGATCTCATTGACCTACTTGAACGCTACGGCCTGAAGCCTGAGCCCTCTGATGCAAATTTCGTGCTGGTTCGGCAAGCAGGTGGTTTGCGGGAGATCTTGGCGAAGCGTGGTGTGGTTGTGAGGGACTGCAGGAACTTCGGGCTCGACGGTTGTGTTCGTATAGCGGTGCCGGACGCCGCTGGCTTGGAGAAACTTGAGGTAGCTCTTGAGCGAGCAGGCTATGAAGTGGACTCGAGTTTTCGGGGCGCGGCTGGATGAAGGGCGGCCTCATGGTCTGTGGAACTGCGAGCGATGTTGGCAAGAGCCATCTTGTTGCCGGGCTGTGCAGGCTGCTAGCACGCCGGGGGGTCAGCGTGGCTCCATTCAAGGCTCAGAACATGGCTCTCAACTCATTCGTCACTCGCTCAGGCCATGAGATCGGACGGGCCCAAGCGGCTCAGGCGTCCGCTGCCGGTATCGAACCCGAGCCGGCGATGAACCCCATACTCTTGAAGCCCGCTACGGACTCTTCGAGTGAAGTGATGGTGATGGGCCGGTCCGCTGGTTACATGAATGCGCGGGACTATCAAGGCGCGAAGCCGGAGATGCTTGCCGCTGTGCTTGATGCCCTTTCGGACTTGCGCTCGCGCTTTGATGTGGTCATCTGCGAGGGTGCCGGTAGCCCTGCTGAGATCAACCTGCTGGACAACGACCTCGTGAACCTTCGCATCGCATACGAAGCCGGTTTCTCCGCAGTTATAGTTGCCGACATCGATCGTGGTGGTGCGCTGGCCGCTCTCTGCGGGACCGTCTCTTTGCTGCCTGAGCGATACCGCGCTCTGGTGCGGGGTTTCATCATCAACAAATTTCGCGGCGATCCTTTCTTGCTCGACAGCGGTCTGGTTGAGCTGGAGCGCAGGTGTAACGTTGGGACTCTTGGCGTCCTTCCGTTCGTCCATGGCGTCTCGCTTGACGCTGAGGACTCCCTTGCCCTCGGGAGTGCGACTTATCCAGGTGTCGTGCAGCTAGCGGAATCGGAGGGAGGCTCGGTGTCAAAGGCCAGCGTCACTGCGGTGAAAGGCGACGCCGATGTCCTCGAGGTTTCGGTGGTGCGCTTTCCCCGCATGTCTAACTTTACGGACATAGATCCCCTGGTTCTGGAGCCATCGGTGAACATTCGCTTCGTCGACCGGCCATCAGCTCTCGTCGGCAGTGACCTTATTGTCCTTCCTGGATCGAAGACGACGGTTGCCGATCTCGCCTGGATACGTTCCAGGGGAATCGAACAGGCGATCACGGCTGCCCTGAGCCCTCGTACGGGAACGCCTGCTTCAGTGCTCGGTATCTGCGGCGGTTACCAGATGCTTGGCCACAGGATCGTTGACGAAATAGAGTCTTCCTCCGGTTTGGTGGGTGCGCTTGGGCATCTTGACGTAGAGACGGTCTTTTCTCCGACGAAAATCACCCGTCAGCGTGCTGGATCGGCTCTCAGCCATAGTGTGAAGGGATACGAGATTCGCCATGGCAACGTGCGTCCAGGACCAGATGCGCTGCCGTGGATCGATCTCGATGACAGATATGGGACCGAGCAGGAGGGAGCGAGTAGCGAGAGTGGCCATGTGATGGGCACGAGCTTGCATGGGCTCTTCGAGCAAGATGAATTTCGCGCGACCTTCCTCGAGCTGGTGGCCGCGAGGCGAGGAAAGCGGATCCTTTCCGGTGGCTTCTCGTTTGGAGCGGCCCGCAAGGCACAGTTCGACTTCTGGGCAGACTTGATCGAAGACCACCTGGACGTTGCTGCGGTGGAGAAGCTCATCGAGGAGCCAGCGCGGTGATCCTGTTTTTCACCAATGCTGACACCGAGATCCTCGCCCTGCGGGTGGCCACTGAGGGCCTTCCTGCAGGGTTCCCGCCTGTGCGGGTCGCGAACCCATCCGCGACCGCAGTGATACCTCCACTTGATGGCGTGCAGGCGGTGCTTGTGCGCTTGCTTGGGGGTCGCAGCGCGTGGGAAGAACCGTTCGACATGCTGGTGTCCGGTTGCGCCGCGAGGGACATCCCGCTGCTTGCCTTTGGTGGGGAAGGTGTCCCGGATGCAGAGTTGGCCTCGGCATCGACCGTTAAGCCGGGGCTACTGGCGAAGGCGTTCTCATACCTCGTGGCAGGCGGCGCACACAACATGGACCAGCTGCTGCGTTTCGTCGCGGCAAGCATCCTTGGAGGTGACTTTGATCATGCTCCCCCAGAGGAACTGGCCCCGTTCGGGGTGTTGGGCGAGCCTGTGATCGATCCGTCGAAGCCCACGGTCGGGGTGGTCTTCTACCGGGCGCATCTCGTCTCCGGCAATACCCGTTTTGTGGAGGACCTCTGTGATGCACTGGTGCGCTCGGGTGCCAACGCAGTCCCGGTGTTCTGCTATTCATTGAGGCCGCAACGTCCCTCGTCGGCTGCAGCCCGCTTAGATACAGGCGAGCTTGGCGCTTCTGCTGGGAGGGTTCCCGTGCTGGATCTGCTGGCGAGCTACGACGTGGACGCGGTTATTACCACAGTCCTCGCTGCGGGCTCCGCTCTTGATGGAGGCGACGGCTGGGATGCGACAGCGCTTGTCTCGCTGGATGTTCCAATTCTACAGGCTGTGGCGGCGACCTCGTCGAGCGAGTCATGGCAGGCCAGCCCGGCTGCTTTGACCCCGATCGACGTCGCGATGTCCGTCGCGATTCCCGAGTTTGACGGGCGCATCATCAGCACAGCATTCTCGTTCAAGGAGATGGTTGATGATGGAGCGGATATCGGTTCCCCAGTGTTTGCTTACCGGGCTCATCCCGAGCGGACATCCAGGGTGGCCGGGCTTGCTGTGCGGCACGGTTTACTTCGCAGGTCCTCGGAAAAAGAGCGCAAGGTTGCGGTCGTGGTGTCCGCGTACCCGACGAAGAGCAGCCGCCTGGGGAACGCCGTAGGCCTGGATACTCCCGCGTCGCTCGTGAAGCTGCTGGAGGCTCTCAACTCATCAGGATACCGTCTCGACCAGGTCCCTACGGACTCCGACGAGCTAATGCGCGATCTTGCAGTCTCTCTTTCAGCTGCTCGAGCAGCCGCAGATGGTCAGTCTCGTAGAACTCCAGAAGCGAGCGGTGCTTTCTGCGGCCGGATGCCGGAAGACGACTACCGCTCATGGTTCACCACGCTGCCAGATGAGGTCCGCTCTGCGGTTATCAAAGCCTGGGGGCCTCCCCCAGGTGATGTCTTCACAGCGGCGTCGAAGGAGCATCCGGGAAAGCTGGACTTCGTGTTTCCGGGGATTGACCTTGGTGGGGTGCTCGTTGCGCTCCAGCCGCCTAGGGGGTTTGGGGAGAACCCCGTTGCTATCTACCATTCCCCTGATCTCGCCCCGACGCATCACTACCTTGCGTTCTATCACTGGCTGGATGCGCGATGGGGTGCCAAGGCGCTCGTTCATCTTGGAAAGCACGGGACATTGGAGTGGTTGCCAGGCAAGGGGGTCGGCCTTTCTGCCTCATGCTTTCCGGATGTCGCGCTTAGAGACATGCCGCTCGTGTACCCGTTTGTCGTCAATGATCCGGGCGAAGGGGTCCAGGCGAAGCGACGATCCCATGCTGTGATCGTCGACCACCTCATCCCCGTATTGACCAGGGCAGAGACTTACGATGACCTAGCGGCGTTGGAAAGCCTTCTCGACACCCACGCGCAGGTGCTTCACCTCGATCCAGCAAAGTTGCCGGAGATTCGCCGCGAGGTCTGGGAATTGCTCCTCGAGAGCGAGATACATTCCGACCTTGGCCTTGATTCGAACCAGATCGGAAATGATGGCCCATCCTTTGAGGATCCAGCCTTTGATGACGTACTGCTCGAGGTGGACGGGTACCTGTGTGAGCTGAAGGACGCCCAGATTCGTGGTGGGCTTCACGTTCTGGGTGAGCCCCCCTGTGGTGAGGCTGAGCTGGACATGGTCCTTGCGATCACCCGTCTGCGACAGGGCTCGGTTCCATCCCTGCGGGAAACCGTCGCAGCAGAGCTGGGCGTGGATATTTCACGGGAGAAGGAGCAGGATGTCGGGCGCAGTGATGCAACCCGAGGCAGCCGTCGAAGCGCAATTGACTTGGTCGAGGCGGAATGTAGGACCAGGTTGTCGCACTTGCAGGCCTTTGGGTGGGACTATGAGGGTGACGACCCAACCCTTCGCTGGGTCGCGCACACCCTGGTGCCTGCGCTGCGGGCGACCCCTCGAGAGCTCAGCTCGACGCTTCATGCTCTTGGCGGGGGCCACGTTCCCTCCGGCCCGTCCGGTGCACCGTCGCGGGGCATGGCCCATGTCCTTCCGACAGGCAGGAACTTCTACTCGGTCGATCCGAAGGCACTTCCGTCACCGTTTGCGTGGAAGGTCGGCTGCGCTCTGGCGGATCGGCTTCTGGAGCGTCATCTAGCAGAGGAGGGGACGTACCCGCGGACGGTTGGCCTCGTCATGTGGGGCACCGCTGCGATGAGGACTGCCGGGGACGATATCGCGGAGGCGCTCTATCTAATGGGGGTGAGGCCCAAGTGGGCGGATGAATCGGGACGCGTGGAGGGGCTCGAGGTTATCTCGCTCGAAGAGCTTGGACGTCCACGGATCGATGTGGTCGCAAGGATATCTGGTTTCTTCCGCGATGCGTTGATAAGCGTCGTGGAGATGATGGACGAGGCCGCGTGCATGGTAGCTGAACTCGATGAGAACGAGGGAGATAACTTCGTGAAAGCCAACGGCAGCGGCGACCCGCGAATCTTCGGTCCGAAGCCAGGGGCTTACGGATCGGGGATTCTTCCTCTCATAGAAAGTGGCGCATGGGAGGATGACGCAGACCTCACCTCCGTCTACCTGGCCTGGGGGGGGTACTCGTACGCTCGGTCGAAAATGGGCTTGCCAGCGTCGGAGGCGATGCGAAGGCGCCTTGCGGCTGTGGATGTCGCTGCGAAGAACCAGGACAACCGGGAGCACGATATCTTCGACTCAGATGACTACTTCCAAGAGCACGGTGGCATGGTGGCGGCTATCCGCTTTCTTTCCGGGAGAAATCCGAAGGCCTGGTTTGGCGACTCCTCTGATCCTTTCCAGCCGAGGGTACGCACGCTCCAGGAAGAGGCACGCCGGGTGGTGCGCACGAGGGTGATCAACCCGAAGTGGATCGATGCGATGCGCAACCATGGCTACAAGGGGGCTTTCGAGATGGCAGCGACGGTGGACTACCTGTTCGGTTATGACGTCACTGCCCAGGTAGTAGATGACTGGATGTACGAGAGGGTCACGCGTTCTTACGTCGCTGATCCCGCAAGTCGCAGGTTCTTTCAGGAGTCAAACCCGTGGGCGCTCAAGTCAATAGTCGAGAGGCTTCTCGAGGCGAACAGCCGTGGGCTATGGGATGCCTCCCAGGATGCGCTCCAGGTGCTCCAGTCCGCGCTACTCGAGAGCGAGGGCTGGGAAGAGGAGGTGGAGGCATGAGAGTTGACCAGACTCAAGAGAGCGGATCCGAGCGTGGCCGAGCGAGGCTTGGGACCAGAGATTCTCCGGTTGCGCTGGCACGAGATGTCCCAATCGAATCGCCAGCCCCCTTCCCGTTCAGCGCTGTAGTTGGCAATGACGACTTGAAGTTGGCGCTGGTGTTGAATGCTGTTGATCCACTGATCGGCGGTGTCTTGCTCCGGGGTATTAAGGGCAGCGCAAAGAGCACTGTCGCTCGGGGATTGGCGTCGCTGCTGCCCGGCGAGGCTCCCTTTGTCGAGTTGCCACTTGGCGCGACCGAGGACAGGGTTGTGGGAGCGCTGGACATCGCTGTGCTTGTCGAACATGCTGAGAACCGGTTTCACGCAGGCCTTCTGAAGGCGGCGGATGGAGGGGTGCTTTACGTTGATGAGGTGAACTTGCTTCCCGACCATCTCGTGGATGTCCTCTTGGACGTCGCAGCAAGTGGAGTGAACCGGGTCGAGAGGGATGGGGTGTCAATCTCGCATCCGAGCCGCTTCGTCTTGATTGGTTCCATGAACCCCGAAGAAGGCGACCTGAGGCCTCAGTTGTTGGACCGATTCGGGCTCTCCGTGGAGGTGATGACAACCACTGACCCTGCGCTTCGCGCCCTGGCTGTTCGCAGGAGGCTCGAATACGATGCCGACCCGGATCGCTTCACAACGACCTGGAGCGTCCAGGAGAATGAGCTTCGTATTCGCGTTGCGTCCGCGGTGCCGGCTCGCCTTGGCTCCGGTCTCATCGATCGAGTCTCAGCTCTTTGCGCAGCTGTGGGCGCAGAGGGTTTGAGGGCGGATCTAGTCATATGTCGCACAGCAGCGGCTCTCGCCGGTTGGGAGGGCCGTGATGAAGCTGGTGAAGATGATGTTCGTCGGGTGGCTCCCCTGGCGTTGGCTCACAGGAGCCGGCGCCTTCCTTTGGACCAGGCGGGGATCTCGTCTGAGGACCTGGACGCGGCGTTGGACGAGGCTCTTCGCAGATCTGGTGGGTATCGGGAGAATCCATCCAACCCTGGTTCCAGCTCTAGCTCTCCGACCGATGCACCCGAGATCGATGAAGGTGCAAGCGCCGTGTTGCCCGAGGAGCCCGGTTGTGTTGGTGAGCGCTCGTCCAGGGATTCAAGCGCCGAATCGCCAGGGAGCGCTTCAGCGGCCGCTGTAGCAAGTGATCGCGCTACAGCAGGGGAAGCGACAGAGCACGCCGGGGAGGTTCAAGCGCCGCAGGCATCCTTGCAGCCCGTCCCTGTGAGCGTTCCTGAGGCCATGCGAGTAGGTGTTAGCAAGCAGTCGCAGGTAACCGCGCCTGCTGGCCGCCGGGGGGAAGTCACATCCAGCCGGGGACGGGTTATCGGCGATCGTGTGCCAGCGGGCCTTCCAGCATCGCTGTCTGTCATCGCAACCGTGAGGTCCGCTGCGGTGAGGTCTGCAGCTGAGAGTGAAGTGTCGTGGAGCGAAGCTGATGGGTGCAGCACGGACGCTAGCTCGGAGCTCGAAGGTGCCCGTGTTGCACCAGGTTCGAAGCGACGGCTAGATATCCAACCGGGCGATATTCGCGAGGCTGTGAGGATAGAACGTTCTGCGAACCTGGTTGTTCTTGCGGTTGACGCCTCCGGCTCCATGGGCGCTGACCGCAGGATCAGGGCGACGAAGGCTGCTCTCTTCGGGTTCCTACTGGATGCTTACCGATCAAGGGACCGGGTTGCTCTGGTCACATTCAGGGAGGAGTCTGCTGAGGTTGTGCTGAAGCCTACGGGGAGTGTCGAAGTGGCGCGAGCGCGTCTGGACCGGCTTGCTGTAGGCGGACGCACGCCGCTCGCGGCGGGGATATCTGCAGCAGTTGACCTTGCGATCGCTGCCGAGTCGGGACGGTACCGGCCGTTGGTGGTGCTTGTCTCAGATGGGCGAGCTACGTATGCAGCGTCTGGGGTTGACCCGTTTCAAGCAGCTCTGGACGAAGCCAGCCGTGCACGAAGAGGCGGGATTGGTTCGGTTCTCGTCGATGCTGAGGAAGGTCGAGCACGTCTGGGTCTTGGGGTGACAATCGCGGATGCAATGGGTGCTCGCTACATGTCGCTCTCGGAGCTGTCAGCATCGGCGCTCGCGGCCCAGATTGTGCAAGGCTAGGCGAGATGCACATAGGAATAGTCGCAGGGACCGGACCAGCAGGCAGGGGACTCGCAGCACGCCTGGCACTGTCAGGGGCCCGTATAACGATAGGGTCGCGTTCTGTGGAGCGTGCGGAACTCTGTGCGAGCGGCTTGAGGTCTGAAATCGCAGCTCGGGGAGTACATCCTTCTGTCAGGATTGATGGTGGTGAGAACGCGGACTGTGCTGAAGCGGATGTCGTCGTGATTGCAGCGCCCTGGGAGGCTGCAGAGGCTACGGTGTCCGAGCTGGTCGAAGCGTTGAAGGGTAAGGTCGTCGTGTCGATGGCGAACGCTCTTGCCAAGGTGCGCCGTGAGATGGTGGCGGTGATGCACCCCAGGGGGTCGATGGCAGAGGCGATCCAGGCCGTGCTTCCAAACTCTTTCGTGTCGGGGGCATTCCACCACCTTCCAGCGGGTCACCTGATCGAACTCGAGCGCACGCTTGACTCAGACGTACTTGTTGTATCGGACTACGAAAAGGCGACTGAGGTCACCTGTGATCTCGTAAAGATGATCCCCCGTCTTCGCCCGCTCGTTGTGGGCAGCCTGTCCCAGGCCGCTGCCGTCGAGGGTTTCACTGCCGTGCTCGTGGGTGTCAATAAGCGCTATTCGTGCTCCGCATCGGTGAGGTTGAGCGGAGTCGGCGATGGAGCATGACTAGTTATGCGCGTTGAAGCAGCTCCGCTGCGGCTTAGTCGTCTTCGGTGGGTGAACGGTTGTAGTTGGTGAAGCTGTTCGATACTCTGAGTCGGGAGGTGATCCCCTTCGAACCCGGTCCGGAGGTGACGATCTATACGTGCGGCATCACTCCCTACGATGCAACCCATGTGGGCCATGCGGCCGCGTTCGTGACCTTCGATGTGCTGCAACGCAGGCTGCGTGACCTTGGGTGCCGGACCAAGTGCGTGCGCAACATCACAGACGTAGACGATGACATACTGCGCAAGGCGAGAGAGCTTGGGGTGCACTACCTTGATCTTGCAGCCGAGGAGATAGCTCGGTTCGATTCAGATATGCGAGCTCTCGGGCTCCTGGCGGCGTTTTCCGAGCCTCGTGCGACATCCGCGATCCCGGACATCCTCCGCTTCATAGACTTGGTCTTGAGCTCAGGGCATGCATACCGCTCAGGTGGATCGGTATACTTTCGAGTCTCGTCATTTCCCGCTTTCGGCCAGCTGAGCCGCCTGGGCAGAGATGAGATGCTAGAGCTAGCTAGGGATCGAGGAGGCAGGCCAGAGGACCCCAACAAGGAGGATCCGCTGGATTTTGTCCTTTGGCAGCCATCTGAGGCGGATGAACCCTCGTGGGAGTCTCGCTGGGGAAGGGGGCGCCCAGGTTGGCATGCTGAGTGTTCGGCACTTGCAATGCGGGAGCTCGGTTCTACGATCGACATACACGGTGGTGGTGAGGACCTGATCTTTCCACATCATGAGTGTGAGATTGCCCAGTCGGAGGCGGCAACGGGGGAACAGTTCGTACGCCACTGGGTGCACGTGGGCATGGTTCGCCTCGGCGGGCAAAAGATGTCGAAGTCGCTCGGAAACCTCATCTTTGTGAGCGACCTTCTAAAGGAGTGGGAGCCGGATGTTATCAGGCTCGCTGTCCTTTCAAACCATTATCGGAGCAGCTGGGAGTGGTCCACCGACCTGCTTACGACCGCCAGGGAGCGTCTTGAGCGCTGGAGGAGTGGTGCGGGAAAGGGGCGAGTGGCTCTTGATGAGGTGCGTGGGATGCTCGATGACGACCTGAACACGCCTGGGGCGATTCAAGCGCTTGACTCGTTGTCTGATCGGGGAGGCATCTCGCTGGGCGCGTCGCTGCTTGGTGTGAGCCTGTGACCGTGCTCATGCGGTGTGTCTGTGCAGACTTTGCCTGCGGGCCAGAGCTAGAGGGGCCTTGCGAGGCTGGTGTCGCTGGCGTGAACGCCGTCATAGCCAGCGAGTCGAGGTATGGCCCCGGAGCTGGGTACTCTCCAGGTGGGGATAGAGGAGCACCTGTGAGCCCCGGAGCCATCTCTACCATATTCGCGACAGCAGTCGATTTGGTGTCGCGGCGCAAGATTTTTTTTCGCAGTGATACAACGGGCCGGAGAGGTGACTGGAATTGCCTCTTGGAGGTCTTGTGATGGGCTTGGAGCAGATCTGGGCTGGCTGGCGGCGGGAGTACGTATCCTCTGTCTCTGTTGCGGGCCAGGAGGGAGCCTCCAGCGGGGACGGCTGCGTGTTCTGCACTATCGCGAATGGTGTGGACGACGAAGCACTTGGCGTGTTGTGGCGGGGCCGCTACTGCATTGCGATACTGAATGCCTTTCCGTATGCAAGCGGTCATCTGATGGTGATGCCAAAGCGTCACGTCTCAGGACTCGAACTGATGACCCCGGGGGAGTCGGTCGAGCTGTGGAAGGGGTTGCTGGCGTCCCTGGACGCGCTCAGGAGAGCATACCGCCCGGACGGTGTGAATATCGGAGCAAACCTCGGTAGGGCAGCGGGCGCGGGACTGCCTGAGCACGTTCACGTGCATGCCCTTCCACGCTGGGCGGGAGATACGAACTTCATGACAACGGTTGCTGGTGTTCGTGTCATGCCGGAAGCGCTTTCAGATAGCTGGAAACGCCTGCGGGACGCTTGGCGTTCCGAGGATACCCAGGCACAGGACTGATACCAAGGCGACAAACAAGTCCGGGTGACGAACGCGTTGCGCCAGCCGGGTGAGTTGGCCGTACCTGGCTGGCGCTGATGGCCTATCGGGCGGTCATGCCGACTATTGGCTTGTTGAGCGGTCGCCCACCCATCGAGCCGAAGAACTTAGCGTCACCGTAGCTGAATATTCCGCCATCGGAGGCTACGAACCAGTATCCCTTCCCGTCGGGAGTTGCGGTCATGCCGACTATTGGCTTGTTGAGCGGTCGCCCACCCATCGAGCCAAAGAACGGCGCGTCAAAGGAGAACACGCCGCCATCTGAGGCAACGAGCCAGTACCCGCCGGTCGCTGGGTCGCTTGCCATGCCGACTATCGGCTTGTTGAGCGGTCGCCCACCCATCGAGCCATGGAACGCGGCGTTGCCGAAGGCGAATATCCCGCCGTCGGAGGCTACGAACCAGTATCCCTTCCCGTCGGGAGTTGCGGTCATGCCGACTATCGGCTTGTTCAGCGG